>DASVWZ010000060.1:0-38821 GCA_036392935.1 Terriglobales bacterium
ATCCTCCGATCGCTTGTCAAGCCCCCAAAAACCCCGAAATTCCCGTAACTCATTCATTCCACGAGAAATATAAACTTGCAAACCGTGTCTTATTTACCCCCTCCAATTTGATATTCTGAATATATAGGGCAAATTCAAGAATTTCGCCGGCTGCGCACCGGTAAAATGAGCTCAACTCATTTGTTTTGAAGATTTTACGGCCTTGTGGTCGCTGTAAGCCTTTGATTCTAAAGACATAAAAAGTTAACTCGTTTGTTTTCTAGATTTTACAATATCCCCAATATTATCTAGATTTTAGCCTCCTCGCCGCTTGTAAGTGATTGATTACAGGGATAGGGGGGAGGGGGGGTAGTGTAACCAAGTAGTAAACACAAGGGAAATGGTAACCGAAAAAAGCCATGAAGATCCGTGGCCGGCTCCGCCATGAGAATGGGCAAGCCGTCGTGAAATACGATCGAGAGTCTTCGACAGCCGAGGCCAACCACTGGCGACCGACGACTACCTGCGCATCAGCGCCTCATACCACTGGGTGCCACGCTCTCCGGCGGCGTCGGCAATGCGCTCTCCGAAACTGGAGACCATCTCGAGCAGGTTGCTGCCCCGCTCCAGATAATCCGGCAACCGCCGGCGCAGGCGTTTAAATTCCTGCGGATACTCAGAGGCTACCGTGCCCACGGCCACGCCCACCAGCAACAACCCGAGCGAATTTTTGCGTTTCGCAAACATCACCGTGGCGCCCGCTGCCGAACCCGCGATCAATGCTTTTTTCCAATTTTGCATCGTGTAATCCCCTGTGAATACTATTTCAGTTTACACTTACCGCTTTGTTCGTTCGAATTCAATTCGCTCGAATTTAATCCGGAGGATGGATGCTGAAGCCGCAGACGAAGTTGTTTCCGATCCTGTTGGTTTTGAGCGGGCTCGCCGTCGCGCAAACCAAGCCGCGCGCCCGCGATCTCGGCGTGCCTTTCGATGGCAAAACCGGAACCTACAATGCGATCACCGATGTCAAAGGCGTTGAAGTCGGCCATACAACGCTGATCTCGGGCGATGGCCCGCTGAAAGTCGGCGTTGGTCCGGTTCGCACCGGAGTTACGGCAATTCTCCCGCGCGGCCGCGAATCCAAAGACGCGGTCTTCGCCGGATGGTTCACCGAAAACGGCAACGGCGAAATGACCGGAACAACCTGGGTGGAAGATTCCGGCTTTCTCGATGGCCCAGTGATGATCACCAACACGCACAGCGTCGGCGTGGTGCGCGATGCCGTGATCGCCTGGAAGGTCAAACACGGCACGCAGGACATGGAAGGCTATTGGTGGTCGCTTCCGGTCGTCGCCGAAACCTGGGACGGTTGGCTGAATGACATCAACGGCTTCCACGTGAAGCCCGACGACGTCTTCCACGCGCTCGACACGGCTCACGGCGGCACGGTTGAAGAGGGAAGCGTCGGCGGTGGAACCGGCATGATCTGCAACGAGTTCAAAGGCGGCATCGGAACCGCTTCACGAGTGCTCGATGCGAAAGCCGGCGGTTACACCGTCGGCGTTCTCGTCCAGTGCAATTACGGCGATCGCGAAGAACTGCGTGTCGCCGGAGTTCCAGTCGGCCGCGAGGTCAAAGAGCCCCGCGCTTACGGGCGCGACGTCGGATCCATCATCGTTGTGGTCGCGACGGACGCGCCGCTGATCCCAACGCAGCTCAAGCGCGTCGCTCGCCGCGTGACATTGGGATTAGGCCGCGACGGCAGCTATTCCGGAGACGGCTCCGGCGACATCTTCATCGCCTTTTCAACCGCCAATCCGGGAGCGGCCGGTGCGGGCAAGACGCATACCGTAACCATGATGACCAACGACGATCTCGATCCGCTGTTTCTGGCGACGGTGCAGGCAGTCGAAGAAGCCGTCATCAACGCCATGGTCGCCGCCGATACCATGACCGGCATCGACGGCCACACGGTCTATGGTTTGCCGCACGACCAGTTGCGCGAGATATTGAAGAAGTACAACCGGCTGGCGAAATGAAGGCTGACCGAGACGTTGCAAGCGAGACGTTGCCGGCAACGTCTCAGAGAATGAATCATGAATCAATGGCTACTGCTCGACGTCGACCTGCGGTTCCACGAGAAATCGAAACCGATTACGAATCGGTATCGCGGCATTCTGCAGGGCAGCAGCGGCACGCTTTACGGAATGCTCTTTACACGGTCGCCTGCGACGATGAAAGCTCGCGACGAAGTCAGCGTTCAAACGCTTGTATGGGCTTTCCCGCAGCATCCGTGCACTGATCTTCAAGACGGAGGTAGGGTAGTCCTCATGGATACGCCATCGCTGACGCGCGCGGAAGGAGTAATCACAAAAAGGCATGAATATTTGAGTCAAGAATCGACCATCGAGGGAGTGTTCAACGAAGTTCGCGCTCGTGGGACTTAATAAACCCTATAACCCGGTGCCGGCACGCGCAGATTCGGCTTCGAAGCCATCAGCAGCAACGCGCCGGTTTTTTTGAACGCTTTCAGATCGTCGAGCGAATGAAATGATTTGGTTTTGTAATCATCCGGCGTCGGCGTGTCATCGGGAATCTGTCGCCATTCGACATTTTCAAAGGCATGCGCCTTCAGCATTTGCGCGTATTCTTCCGCCGAGCGCACATGTACCGGAACTTTCAATTTGTCGACCCACTGCAGCGAATACGGATTGTCTTTATAAAGATTGATCAGGATAAAAATTCGTCCATGCGGCGCCATTACGCGAAAAAGCTCGCCCAGCACGCGCTCCTGGTCAGGATAGTAATAAAACGATTCGACCGAAAGCATTTTGTCGAAGAAGTTTTCTTCCCAGGGAATCTGCTGCGCCGATCCGCAGACATACATGACATTCTCGAAATCTCTCGACGCTGCTCGAGCCTGCCGAATCATCTCGTCCGAAATGTCGACACCAACGACTTGCCCAAATCCTTCCGGACCTTCGCCGACAATGCGCGCCAGCAGCCGCGTCGCCCAACCCGATCCGCAGCCGAGATCGAGCACGCGTTCGCCCGGCCGCAGGTTCATCAGCCGGATGGTCTTCTCGGTGATATCGAGGTGATGCTGCTCCATCTTCGGGCCTTCGCCCTCGTTGGCCCAGCGGTTGAACTCCGTTTGCAATTTCTCATCGGAACTCCGATCAGCCATGCAAATCCTCCAGAGTCAGGAACAGCATTCACTGACTGACTACTAATGACTAACGACTAACGACTGTTCTTATGCTACATTTGCCTCGGAATGGCTTCAAACCCACAGCCGCCGCCCGAATCGGAGCCCGAACTCCTCTATTGTCCAATCTGCGCTCTCCCCGTTTCAGACCCGCTTACCTGCGGTGACTGTTCGGCTGTGATTTGCCGCCGCTGCGGCACGCCACTCGAATCTTCCGGCGAGTTGGGCATCGGATAGCCGATGGAAGTTGCGCAAGCTTCGCCGTCTGTCGCTCAATCGGAGTCCAGACCTACACTTGTTCGTGGCCTGTCATTACTTGACTCGGTGCTGCTGCTTGCCAGCGGCATCATCGGATCGTCGATCTTCCTCACCGCCAAAGATGTTGCTGGGCCTCTACCGCAGCCACTGCTGTTTCTCGGCGTTTGGGTTCTCGGCGGGCTGATTTCTCTGCTCGGCTGCGTCGCCTTCGCCGAACTCGGATCAATGTTCCCCGACTCGGGTGGCCAATACATTTATCTGCGTGAAGCCTACGGCGATCTCGTCGCATTTCTCTATGGCTGGATGCTCTTCAGCGTTGCCAACGGCGGATCCATTGCCGCGCTCGCCGTCGCTGCCGCCGCATACACCGGCCAAGTCGTTCCCGCCGTTTCACAAGATCACGTCGTGGTCTCTCTGGCCGGAATTGCAATCACGCGCGCCCACGTCTTTGCGCTCGTGCTGATCTTCATCCTCACTTGGGTCAACGTCCGCGGACTTCGCCAGGGCGCGATCATGCAGAATGTCTCCACTTGGACCAAGTTCGCCGCCATGGGCGCATTCGTCGTGCTGGGTTTCGCAATCGGCAAAGGACACTGGTCGAACTTCAGCGGACACGGCGTAAGCCTCAGCGCCGGCCTCGCTCCCGGCGCATTCATGTCAGCCATGGGCGTTGCGCTGATCGCAGTTTTCTGGGCCTATGACGGATGGGTTTACATCACCTGGGTCGCGGGCGAAGTGAAAGAGCCGCGTCGCAATGTTCCGCTCGCTATGGTGCTCGGCATTCTTGTGGTCGCCGTGATCTACATCGCCATGAACATGACTTACGTTTACGCCATGCCCATTGCCGAAATCGCGCAGCACGAAACCATCGCCCACGCCGCCGCTGCTGTGCTGTTCTCTCCGCGCGTGGCGGTGCTATTGTCGGCGACCATCGCTATCTCGTGCTTCAGCGCGGCAGCAACGTGCACGCTCTCCGGCGCGCGCGTTTATCTTGCCATGGCGCAAGACGGCGTCTTCTTCAAACGCATGGCCGTGATCCATCCCAAGTGGCGCACGCCGGCATTCAGCCTGATCGGACAGGGAATCTGGGCCGCGCTGCTCACCCTGAGCGGCCGCTACGATCAGCTCTACACCTACGTCATGTATGGCATGGTGCTGTCGTACGCGCTTACTGTGATCGGTCTGTTCATTCTGCGCTGGAAACGGCCGGACATTTCGCGGCCCTACCGATGCTTCGGCTATCCCTGGCTGCCGGGCATTTATGTTCTCGTCACCCTCGCCTGGACGCTGAACATGATCATCACTCGCCCGACAGAAACTTTTTGGGGAACGGTGATCGTGCTGCTTGGCGTGCCGGGGTATGTGTATTGGAAACGAACGGCGAAACAAACCGCCAACTGAATCCTCTGCTCTCGGTGGTGAACCACTACACCGGTACCGCTGTCTTTCTCTTCGGATTGAAGAACGGCATCGGCACAATCTTCGCGGTCACTTTCTGCCGCACCGCTTCGATCGTAATTTCCATCTGCAGACGCGTGCCGGGTTTCGCGTGGTCGGTGTCGATGCTGCCCAACGCGATCATCTTCTTCAGCACCGGAGACCACGTGGTCGTCGTTGCCTTGCCAACCTGTTTCTCGCCGCAATACACCGGCACTGCCACGCGCGAGGCCTGCGCCGGAGCCGCCGGCGTCAAGCCAAACTTCTCGTAACGCGCTTCGACTTCCGGCCAATCGATCTCCAGCCCGACAAACTGGCGCGCCACGCCATTCTTGTGATCGCGCTCCAGCGCGGCTTTTCCAACGAAACTTTCTTTCTGCAGATGCACCATCTTGCCGAAGCCCAGCTCATAAGGCGAATACTTCTGCGACGGAATCAGCGCTTTCTTCGAGCTGGTGTAATCCACTTCAATCAGCAGCAAGCCGGCTTCAACGCGCGCCACATCCAGCGCCAGCATCCCAGCCGGATGAATATCAAACTGCTTGCCTTTATCCATCAGCGCGTCCCAAACCTTCACCGCGTCCTTCCACGGCGCCCAGATTTCGTAGCCCAGATCGCCCGTATACCCCGTGCGTGAAATGTCGACGGGCACGCCGGCAATTCTTCCGCTGGTCATGCGGAAATATTTCAGATTGGCAATGTCCGCCTCGGCGACGCTCTTCATCAGCTTGCCTGAAGTCGGCCCCTGCAGCGCCAGAGCGGCGGTCTTCTCGGAAATATCTTCGATCTGCACGGTCATGTTCAGCCCGTTCTGGCTGAACCACCGCAGACTGGGATCGGCCGCCGTCCAACGATATTTATTTTCCTCCAGGCGCGTGAGCGTTCCGTCGTCGATGACCTTGCCTTCTTCGTCGCACCAGCAGCAATAAATTACCTGGCCGACCGCGACTTTATTCACGTCGCGCGTAATTACGCGGTTCACCAGCTTGGTCGCGTCTTTGCCGCTGATCAGGTACTTGTACAGCGGCGAAATGTCGATCAGCGCACACGCATTGCGGATGGCGTTGTACTCGTGCTCATGGTGCACCTCATAAACGCTGACTGTGTAGTACCCCGACCACTCGCGGTAGTTCAGGCTCTGGCAAAGGGGAAATGTTCTCTCGTGAAACGCAGTTCCAACCGGCAAAGTGGTTCTCCTGATGTTCCTCGGTGTGCCCTCTGCGGGTGGTCTTTCAGCCGCCCGCACAACTGCACCGCCCGAAGAAAGGCTCGAAGCCGGATTATATCGCAGCCGTTTTTCCCGGAGAAGCTGACCAGCCTGACCCACGGGCCAACGCCTGCGCCACTCCCAACACCTGAACTACAATCACCGCATGCCCGAATCCATCCATACGCGCTGTTGCATCGCCGGGGGCGGCCCGGCCGGAGTCATGCTCGGTTTTCTTCTCGCCCGATCTGGCGTGGATGTGGTCGTCCTCGAAAAGCACAAAGATTTTCTGCGCGACTTTCGCGGCGATACGGTGCATCCGTCGACGCTCGAACTGATGTATGAGCTGGGCGTGCTCGATGATTTTTTACAGCGCCCGCACCAGGAGCTGCGGGAGATCAAAGCGCAGGTCGGGAACGAAACTTTCACGCTCGGCGACTTTACCCACGTTCCCACGCACTCGAAATTCATCGCGCTGATGCCGCAGTGGGACTTTCTCAACTTCCTGGCCGAACAAGCACAAAAGTATCCCGGTTTTCACCTGCGAATGGAAGCTGAGGTTACCGATTTAATCGAAGAAGACGGCAGGATTGCTGGGGTCCGCGCGAATACACCGAGCGGCCCACTGGAGATTCGCGCCAATCTCACCATCGGCGCCGACGGTCGTCGCTCAGTGGTCCGTGAGCGGGCTGCGCTGCCATTAATCGATCTCGGCGCGCCCATGGACGTAATGTGGATGCGCATCACTCGCCGACCCGAAGATCCGCCGCAGACCCTCGGCCACGTCGAGCCCGGGCGGATACTGATTCTGATCAACCGCGACGAATACTGGCAGGCTGCTTTCGTGATTCCTAAAGGCGCAGCCGTCGAAGTACGTCAGCGCGGGATGGACGCGTTTCGGCAGGAGATCGTCAAGCTCGATCCCTTCCTGCGAGATCGCGTTGGTGAGCTACAAAATTGGGACCAGGTGAGTTTGCTAACCGTGGCGGTTGATCGCTTGACCCGCTGGTGGCGTCCCGGCCTGCTTTGCATCGGTGACGCTGCGCATGCCATGTCGCCGATCGGCGGCGTGGGCATCAATCTTGCCATTCAGGATGCAGTTGCGGCGGCGAATCTTCTGGCACGGAAGCTGGTTGATGGCCGCATACAAAGCAGTGATCTCCAGGCCGTGCAAAAGCGAAGGATGTTTCCCACCAAAGCGACGCAAGCGGTACAGCTCATGATTCAGAAGCACGTGATTCGTCGGGTCCTCGATCCCAACCAGCCACTTAACTTGCCTTGGCAATTCAAGCTGTTGGGTTGGTTTCCATTTCTCCGCCGCATTCCCGCGCGGGCCATCGGAGTCGGGTTTCGTCCGGAGCACATTGAAACTGCGGAAGCGCCAGCCGGACGATCCAGTCAAGCCGCATAGAACGGCAGCATTGACCGCGAATCTCAGGCGAGCGAGAAACACGTGGAGTTTCGCCTATCCGCAGAAGGATGGGCTACAATCAGGTTTCACCATGCCATGCCTCATTCGATGGGCGGTTCTGTTTAGCGGGCTCTGATTCTTCGCCGCCTCTGGCGCACTCGCAGACGCTTCCTTGTAGAATTCATCCGTTCCAAAAAGCTAGGAGCTAGCAGCTAGAAGCTGAATCAAATGCCTTCCAATACCAAATACGACGTCATCGTAATCGGCGGAGGCCACAACGGCCTGGTCAACGCCGCTTATCTCGCCCGCGCGGGGAAAAAAGTCCTCGTGCTTGAGCGCCGTTACGTCCTCGGCGGCGCAGCCTGCACCGAAGAAGTTTTCCCCGGCTTCAAGTTTTCTGTCTGCTCCTATGTCGTCTCGCTCTTGCGACCTGAGATCATCCGCGATCTCGACCTTCCGCGCCACGGCCTCGAGATTCTCCCGCTCGACGGAACTTTCACGCCCATGCCCAACGGCGACTATCTCTGGCGCGTGAACGACCACGGCAAAACCCATCGCGAAATCGCTCGCCACTCCAAGCTTGACGCCGAGGCCTACGACGAATTTGGCAAGGCCATGCAGGCCATGTGCCGCTTCGTAAAGCCAATCCTCGGCATGGTGCCACCCGATCCGGCAACTTTGAATCCCAAAGAATTGATGAAGCTGCTCTTCGTCGGCCGCCGTTTTCAGGCCATGAACAGCTACGACAAATACAACCAGGTGCAGTTGATGACGATGTCGGCCATCGACTTCCTCGACCAGTGGTTCGAGACCGACGTGCTCAAAGCCACCATGTCGGCCTCCGGCATCATCGGGACATTTCTCGGTGTTCGCTCACCCGGTACGGCTTACGTCTTGCTCCACCACTACATGGGCGAAATCGACGGCGCATTCCGCTCCTGGGGATTCGCCCGCGGAGGCACCGGCGCCATCTCCAATGCCATTGCCGATGCCGCCCGCGAAGCCGGTGTAGAAATCCGCACCCAGTCCGGCATCTCGCAGATCATTATCAAAAATGGCAAAGCTAAAGGTGTCGTCCTCGCGAACGGCGACGAAATCTATGCCGACGTCATCTCCTCCAGCATCGATCCTCGCCAGACCTTCATCAAGCTGATGGAAAAAGGCCACCTTCCCGACGAATTCATCGAAGAAGTCAATCGCTATAAATTCCGCGGATCATCCGGTAAGGTGAATCTGGCGCTCGACGCGCTGCCCAATTTCAAAGCCATGCCCGGTCCCGGTGCTCACCTGCGTGGCGCCATCTCCATTTCGCCCAGCGTTGAGTACATGGAGCGCGCGTACGATGATGCCAAATACGGCAATTTTTCCCGCCGTCCTTATATTGACATGGTGATTCCCACGCTCACCGATCCCTCCGTCGCGCCGCCCGGCAAGCACATTCTTTCCTGCTTCGTGCAATATGCGCCTTACAAACTGCGACCCGGGCTCGACTGGGACAGCCAGAAAGAAGTCTTCGGCAACACCGTCATCGACACCATCGCCGAGCACGCGCCGAATATCAAAGACATTATTTTGCACAAGCAGGTCGTGACTCCGCTCGATCTCGAACGCGAATGGGGACTGAGCGAAGGCAACATTTTTCAGGGCGAGCTGTCGCTTGAGCAGCTTTTCTTTTTGCGCCCGGTGCCGGGTTACGCCGCCTTCCGCACGCCCATCAAGAACCTTTATATGTGCGGATCGGCTACGCACCCAGGCGGCGGCATCATGGGTGGTCCCGGCCGTCTGGCCGCGCTCGAAATTCTCAAAGACCACAAAGGAGCTGCCTAAATGGCCGATCAGCGCGATGTGGTCATTATTGGCGGCGGGCACAACGGTCTGGTCACTGCCTTTTGTCTGGCCAAAGCCGGACGCAAGCCGCTGGTGCTTGAACGGCGCCCGCAAGTCGGCGGCGCGGCCATTACCGAAGAATTCCATCCCGGATTTCGTTGTTCAACCTTGTCGCACTCGGCTGGACCATTGCTCCCTCAAGTTGTTCGCGACATGCAGTTGGAAAAGCATGGCCTGAAACTGATCGCCCCAGAAATCGGCATGACTGCGCTCTCGCCTGACGGCCGTGCGCTTGCCCTGCACAACGATCCGCAGAAGGCCGCACAATCGATTTCTGCGTTTTCGCAAAAAGACGCCGCCAAATACGGGGAATTTCAGCAGTCGCTGACCAAGCTTGGCAAGGTTTTAAGCAAAGCTCTGGCCATGATCCCGCCCAACATCGACGATCCCAGCAAAGCCGATCTCTGGTCGATGCTCGAAACCGCGCGCGGCGTCCGCAATCTCGGCAAAAAAGACATGTACCGGTTGCTGCGCTGGGGACCGATGGCCGTCGCCGATCTGGTCGGGGAATTTTTCGAAACTGAGTTGCTTCGCGCCGTTGTTGCGGCGCGTGGCATATTCGGGACATTTCTTGGTCCCTGGTCAGCGGGAAGCAGTCTGGTTCTTTTACTGCGCGCCGCGGGCGATGCGCATCCCGCCGGATCTGCGTTCTTTGCCGAGGGCGGAAGCGGCGCGATCACGCAAGCGATGGCTGCAGCGGCGCAGCAAGCTGGCGCTGAAATCCGCACCGGAGTTGAAGTTATCGAAGTTCGCGTCAAGAACGGCGCAGCCACGGGCGTCGTGCTTTCGAACGGCGAAGAAATTAACGCTAAAGCCATTGTTTCCAATGCGGATCCCAAGCGCACGTTGCTCAAACTGGTTGATCCTACGCATCTTTCGCCTGATTTTGTCACCAAGCTGCAGCACTACCGCATGCCGGGAACTGTGGCGAAGGTTAACCTGGCTCTGTCCGGCTTGCCCGAGTTCACCGCGCTGAATGGTCTGGATGCTAATGCATTAGCCGGGCGAATTCACATTGGCCCGGAGATCGACTACCTGGAGCGGGCTTTTGATGAATCGAAGTATGGCAACTTTTCGAAGCAGCCGTATCTTGAAGTGGCCATTCCGTCGATCAGCGACCCCTCGCTCGCGCCGGAAAACAGGCATGTTATGTCGATTTATATGCAGTATGCGCCCTACAAATTAAAAGACGGCGGGTGGGACAAACAGCGCGTCCCGCTGGGCGATACTGTGGTCAAAACGCTGGCGCAATATGCGCCAAACTTGCCTGAACTGATCGTCAGCCACCAGATCATTACGCCGCAGGATCTGGAAGATACGTATGGGCTTACGCATGGCCACATTTTCCACGGGGAGTTGGCGCTGGATCAATTTTTTACCATGCGACCGCTGCTCGACTGGGCGAGATATCGGACCCCGATCGAAAACCTGTATTTGTGTGGATCGGGGACGCATCCGGGCGTCGGGCTGACGGGCGGGTCAGGGGCGAATGCGGCGCGAGAGATCCTGAAAAAACGCTGAAACCCTCGGGAAAATGTTCCACGTGGAACATTTTTCTGGTGCAAGAGTGTGCCGTATGGGGTACCCCCCCTTGTTGCATTTTCCCTGTAACTTGCTGATTCGATTGATTGTCGATCAGGGGATATTCAGGAAGTGATTGATACCAAAGGAGTTAAAGGTCAAAATCTAGATAATAAAAGACTTATATCCCCGCGCTGTTTACCTACTGGTTAACAACAGGGCATTGGCTGGGGCACGCGGCGCGGATTCTTCGCTTCAATGCGCGGGCTTGGGGGTGCGAGATATGGGGCGAATCAGACAATCCTAGAGCGCGAGTTTGAAGGCTGGCGCGAGGGATATGGATTTTGGGATTTTTTCTTGTCAAGCCCCCTGAATGGCCGAAATTCGCGTAAACGATTGAGGGGAAGGGAAATATAAAGTTGGCAAAGGTGTCATGTTTACCCCCTACGGCACGATATACTGGAGGTAGGGGGTTACTTTTTTCGGGATTTCGGCTGCGTTGATTCCGCCTAGAGCAAGGCAGAAGTAAGAAGTTTGAATGCAGAAGTAAGTCAGTCTCCCCGAATTCCACCTCCACCCCAGCGGCGAGAGCCGCGGGTTCGTCGCGGCCTTTCAGCGGCACACTCCCTCCCGACAGCAATGTTGCGAATTCGTTGTCGTGTTGCCCGCTCATTCGCAAGGAACACGAATGAACGAGGTACCCAACAAAAAGCAGATTCCTCGCGCGTTCTCGCCGCAGGGCGCGGCTTCGAACGGCTCGGAATGACAATGGGAAGGGAGCGAAGGCGGCATAGCTAAAGCTATTCCCTCCCGATGAGGTTTTTTCGGGTTCATTGCGAGAGCAGGGGCCCCGTTCGGTCGCTTGCGGTCACCCAGGGCAGGCCCTTCGGCTTCGCCTCAGGGTGACAGTGGTGGGGGAGTTCGGGATTTTTCCCAAAGGCCCCCGCCGATCGCGCAGTGGCTTACAATGAACGGTTCGAGATCGATGGAGGAGCCCTATGGTGCGGGTGGCGTCCTGGTCTTCAGCGGTCTTATTTCTCACGCTCGTCTGCCGGTTAACCCTCGGTCAGGCGCCGCAGGCAGACGCTTCCCGCCTAAGCAACGGCACGGTTTCAGGCAACACGTACCACAACCCGGACCTCGGCATTCGTTACGAGTTCCCAAGTGGCTGGTCGGTGAACGACCCGAACCATTTCATGAAGCCCGAGCACCAATTCAGCTGGCAAGAAGGCAAGGCCGCCAAGGGTGAGTCAAAGAGCCAGTGCTTCAAAACGGTGCTTTTCGTCTCCGCGCATCCTGACGGCATGCACACCAACGAGTACGACCCAATGGCAACCCTCACGGTAGTGGACCCGCGATGCACCGCCGGAGTCGCCTTTCCCACCTCGATCGACGATCAGCAGCAAATCCAAAGCGCAGGCGATCAGGTGATCAATCACCTTGCGCCGCCCGCCGTGGAGTACAAGACGCACCCGCATATCCGCGCCTTCAACAACGGCGGCAAAGTTACGCTGGAGATATCGCGACAGCTGACGTTGAACACGTTTTCTGCGCAAAGGCAGAACATTCAGCAGGTGAAAGCTTCGACTTTGATAATGGAGATCAACCGCTACTGGGTTATTTGGACGTTCGTCAGCGCCGACGATGGCAATCTCAATAAAATGCGGGAAGGCAAAATTTACTTTGACTCGACGGATGCCGCGCCGAGCGGAAAATAGGCTCGCACGGCTGGCAGGCGCGTGCTTCAGCTAACCTTTAGCGTTAACTGGCAGTCAAAATGGTTATGCGTCGTCGATTGCCGAGTCATTGTCCGATCTTGCCTCTGCTCATAGTGCTGATCGCTTCCGCGTTAGTTGCTCAGACGCCTCAACCTGCCAAGCGGCCGACCAGCACGCCGTATAGCGGGGATTTATCCATCTTTGAATCTGCGGGGCGCGAGCAGCGACTGCAGATCGACCGGGTTATGGACATTCTGAAAATCGGGCCGGGCAAAACCGTCGCCGATGTTGGAGCCGGATCCGGGTGGTTCACCGTGCGCGCCGCAAAACGCGTTGCGCCGAATGGAATTGTTTATGCGGTTGACATTAATCCTGAGGCTATTCGTTACATCGATCGCCGGGCGCATGATGAGTCGCTGACTGACGTAAAGACCATACTGAGCAAGCCGGACGATCCGTTGCTGCCGAACGGCTCGGTGGATGCGGTGCTGTTGCTGAAGACGTATCACGAGGTCGCCGATCCGGTGGGGTTGCTGGAGCATTTGCGGCCGGCGCTCAAGGCTGGAGCTCGGGTGGGGATCATCGATCGCAATGGGACGGGCACGAATCATGGTGTGAGTCGGGAGATTGTGATTGATGAAGCGGCCAAAGCCGGGTTTCGCCTGATCGAGAGCTACGACTTTGTGAAGGCGGATGGGATGGATTATTTTTTGGTGTTTGCGAGGCCGTGATTCGGAGCGGTTATCCACCCTGTCGCAGCGAGCGCGACGAGGGTGGGCACATGCTAAATTTCGGAAAGGGCGCGAAATTTAAGGTGGGCAACGCGAGCTTGGAATTGCGGACGCGCCTTGCGCGAGACGGCCGAGCGTGGCGGGTTCAGCAGCGGTCGCATCAGCGCCCAGGCCTTCGGTTTGGCCAGTGAGGATCGGCTTGTTGGGGATGGTCTCGTAGGCGTAGCCGGTGAGCTTTGCGGGAATTCCGTCCGTAACGTTTTGCGGCAGGCCGACGGTGAACCGAGCCCAGCCGTAGTGAATCTGCCCGTCAATGAGGAACTGCAGACCGAGGTAGCGAGTTGTGTTGAGCCATTGGCCAAAGCTGCGAAATGTGCTGGATGGCCCCACAGCATACTTCACGCTGTAACCCATGAGCCAACCAGGCCCGTCTCCAAAACGAGATTTGTCGGGACCGACTTTGATGCCCGGTTGAATGGCCGAAGCGAAGGGTCCTGAGCGCCAACCGCCGCGGAAGCTTCCACGCCCACGAATTGCGTTGCCGGCTGGCGCCTCGGCGTTGAGGCTGTAGGAGGCGCCCACTGTGAACGTGCGCAGCCGGTTCGAAAAGGAAAAATCGGTGATTCCGTCATGATTTAGATCGAGCGGTATGGACCTGCCGTTTACAAGGATGGTGGTGTTCGCGGGCGTGTAGACGATCTTGGCCTCTGCCGACCTTGCAATGGCGAGCACGCTCACGCCGGCTGCTGCGGCCGCACCCGCATAGGCGCCAAGGCGCTTCTCGAGCGCGGAGCTCAGGGTGAAAACTCGCCGACGTCTGTTTGTGTGGCTTTTACGTTGAGCCATGTTCTCCTCCTCCGAATGCCGGCTAAGGCGCCACGTCGTACACGGTTCCACAACCGTCCTTGCACGCGCTTCCGCTGCCTCCGGCGGATGTAGTTCCGTACAGATGATCCTGTGGCCCGAGAGTGAGGCCGGACTGCGGGCCGGTGCCGTCGCCGCCGGTGGCGGAGAAGCTGTGGATGATTATTTCCTTCGAGCCAGCCGGCAAATGCTGTAACTCGAACACCACTCCCTGACCGTCTGAGCCGCCCGCTTGGGTCACACCAAAGAGATCGTTTTCGCCGACCGGAGTTATCCGGCCAACTGGTGTAACTCCATCCGGAGTTCCGTAGAAAATATGCCGATCGCGTTGCTGCCATTCTTCTTTAGTGCGGATGAGTTCGAAGACAGTGCCATAGCCATCACCGCCGCTCTGCGTTATTCCATAGGCGAGGTTGGGGTTAGCGAAGACGATGCCTCCTGTGGGATAAAGACCGAATCCGCCGCCACGGGTAAATGCATAGGGAATGGTTTCCAGCCAGTTGTTTCCGCTGAGAGAGAGTTTGTACGCAATGCCGCAGCCAGGCGGAACCGCCCGCCAGTTGGTGCCGCATCCGGCTGCTCCCCCTCCATAGTAGGTTGTGCCATACAGGTTGCCGGCAGAATCGAGAACAATGCCGGACGAGGGGGTCGCGCCGTTACCGCCGTCAAACGTATAAATAGTGGTTTCAACCCAAGAGCCGTTCGCCTGGGGAGTGAGCTCGAACACCGCACCGCAGCCATTCGAGCCTTGACCCGATGCACAGTACAGGTTCCCGCCGGTTGTTGTTCCGTAGATGTTGCCGCTTTTATCTATGGTGAGGTCGGCGGTCGGCACGTAGCCGTCGGCATTGCCGGTGAAGCTGTAGATGACCGTTTCCTGCCATCCCCCACGGGGGGTTGGGGCCGCTTTGAAAACCGTGCCCCAGCCGTTAGCGCCGCCGGCAGCCGTGGTGCCATAGAGAGCGCCAGCCTCATCGAGGACCAGGCCGCCTTTCGGAAGTTCGCCGTCCGGCGAATTGCCGAAACTGTAAAGTACTTTATGTTCCCAGCCGCCGCCTTCGCTGCGCTTTAGCTCAAACACCGTACCGCACCCACTTCCGTTGCAGAATGCCAGGTTGCCTCCATTTGTCGTGGTCCCGTACAGGTTGCCTGAAGAGTCGGCGACAAGGTCGGAGTACGGGGTCTGCCCGTCGGCGCCGCCCTGGAACGAATAGATGACTTTGTAGGTAGCGGCAAGGGAGTGGGTTGAGCAGAGGGCCAAAGCGCCGAGGGCGATGGAGAGACAGAGGCGATGACGTCGCATAAAGACCTCTCTACGGAGAAACCTTAGGATGTCCCTGGGAAAGCTGTTGGGGGCACAGCTACGCGAAGGAGTATAGCATGAAATCTCTGCACTGCTCCCTGACAGGGGTGTATGGAGCTTGCCTTGCGGGCGGGGGCGCTGGCGCCATACTGCGTCTTGTCATCGCGGTTAAGTTGTGTAAAAATAATGGTTTGTCTTATCCCCTCTAGAAGAACTAGAAAGGAAACATTCGCTTGTTGATGATACGTTTGGCGCGCACGGGTGCGCGCAAGCAGCCGCATTACAGGATCGTGGTGATTGAGAAGGAACGCGCGCGCAACGGGCGTCCGGTGGAAGTGGTGGGCACGTACAATCCGCGGACGAACCCGGCAGAGATCGTGCTGGTGCGCGAGCGGGTGGATTACTGGGTTTCGAAGGGCGCGAAGATGTCAGACCGCGTCAGCAAGATTGTTGCGAAGCCGGTTCCCGCCCCAGCCGCGTCGGTCGCATAGCCGTTCGTTCTGATCCCACTGACTTTGATCCAAACACTTTGATCCGAAAGATAGGGATTACACCATGAGTGAGCAGCGCGGGGACGTGCGGGCGTTGGTGGAGCAGGTCGCCAAGTGGCTGGTGGATGAGCCGGAAGAAGTTGAGGTCACCGAGTTTGAGGGCGATCCGGCGGTGCTGGAGTTGTACGTGGCCGACGGCGATATCGGCAAAGTGATTGGCCGATCGGGGCGCGTGGCGCGGGCGCTGCGGGCGCTGGTGAATGCCAGCGGGCTTCGCGTGAAACGGCGGTTTGAGCTGGAGATTGTGGAATAGCTGCTGCGGCGATGACTAGCGGCGAGTTTGTTACGCTGGCGCGGGTGCGGAAGACGCAAGGGCGTCGCGGAGAAGTGGCGGTTGAGCTGCACACGGATGTTCCGGAGAGATTTCACGCCGGATTTAAAGTTTCTGCGCTGCTTAGTGGCGGCGCACAGCGCGAGCTGGAAGTTGACGAGTTGTGGCCGCACAAGGGCTTGCTGGTTCTGAAGTTCAAGGGGATCGAAACGATCTCAGAGGCGGAAGAGCTGGTGGGCGCGGAGTTGCAGGTGGCGCGGGCGGAACGCAGGCAGCTTGAGGCGGGTTGGAATTACATCAGCGATCTGATCGGCTGCAAGGTGTTTGATGGCGGCAGGGAAGTGGGCGTGATCGCGGATGTGAAGTTTGGCGCGGGCGAAGCGCCGCTGCTCGAAGTTAGCGCCGGCAAGAGGATTTGTGAGATTCCGTACGCGGAAGCGTATCTGGTGAAAGTGGATCTGGGCGCGAAGCGGATTGAGATGCAGTTGCCGGAAGGAATGCTGGAGCTGGATGCTCCGCTGACGCCGGAAGAAAAGAAGCATAACAGCGGTGGCTAGTAGCTAGAAGCTAGTAGCTAGTGAGTCGAAAAAGAAAGCTGCTAGCTTCTAGCTGGTAGCTATGAAGATCGACATTATTACGATCTTTCCCGACTTTTTTCGCGGGCCGCTGGATTACGGGATTGTGCGCCGGGCGCGGGAAGCGGGACTGGCGGAGATTCGGGTGCACGATCTGCGGGGGTTTGCGCATGATCGGCACAGAACAGTAGATGACCGCCCATTTGGCGGCGGCGAAGGCATGGTGCTGAAGCCGGAACCGCTCTTTGAATGTATTGAAGGGATGCAAGTGGCGCCGCGCGAGACGCGTGGCCCGCGCGAGAGCGTAGTGCTGCTTTCGGCGCAGGGGCGGCGGTTCGATCAACGGATGGCGCATGAGCTGTCGGCGCTGGCGCGGCTGGTGCTAATCTGCGGGCGGTATGAAGGCGTGGATGAGCGCGTGGCTGAGCATCTGGCGGACCGGGAGATTTCGGTCGGCGATTATGTGCTGAGCGGCGGGGAACTGGCGGCGGCGGTGATTGTGGATGCGGTGACGCGGCTGGTTCCGGGTGCCGTAGGCAATGAAGCGTCGACGCGGCAGGAGTCGTTTACGGTTGGTACTTCTGCGAACGGTTCGGCTGGCGATAATGGCGGGCCGGATTCGACGTGCGGGTCGGGCGGTTTGCTGGATTATCCGCACTACACGCGGCCAGCGGAGTTTAGAGGGATGCAGGTGCCGGAGGTGCTGGCGTCGGGGAATCATGATGAGATCCGGCGCTGGCGGCGGCAAAAGGCGCTGGAAAAAACCATGCGCAACCGGCCGGATTTGATGGAGCGGGTGGAGTTGAACGAGGAAGATAAGAAATTGCTGGCCCGGATTGCGGGAAAGAATTCTTAGCACGATTCTGAAGAGGGAAGAACGGACATGACGAACTTAATTATTGAAAAACTTCTGGCGAAGACCAAGCGCAACCTGCCCAAATTTGTGCCGGGCGATTCGGTGCGCGTGCAGGTAAAGATCAAAGAAGGCGACAAAGAACGGCTGCAGGCATTTGAGGGCGTGGTGATCAAGCGGGCGCACGGTCCGCAGGCAAGCTTTACGGTGCGAAAGATCAGCTTCGGCCACGGAGTGGAGCGCATTTTTCCCGACAATTCGAAGGTCGTGGACAAGGTGGAAGTGGTGCGGTCGTCGAAGGTGCGACGCGCCAAGCTGTATTATCTGCGCGCACTACGCGGCAAGGCGGCCCGTCTGAAGGATGTGGAGCGCGAACACGCGGCTCCGGCTGCGGCGGCAGAGCCGGCGGCGGCGAAGTAGATTAGCTTGAGACTTCCAGCTCGAACGATTCTTCGATTTGGTGATCCTGCAGTTTGATTAGCAGGGCGCGAAGAATTTCGCGGTCGCCTTTGCGTGCTTCCTCGAATTCGATCCCGAGCACGAGATCTGAGGCGCGGCGAACGCGGCCATTGAAGGTGAGTTCGCATCCGGCAAGCTTCAACGTCAATTCGACGGAGCTGCCACGCGGCAGCGGACGAGTTGAAACGATGCGGCAGCCGGATTCTGATAAATCCTGCAGACATCCCACCGTATAAATCTGGCCGCTTTCGGCTTTGAGCACCTGGTCTGGAGTTTCCAGGCTAACGCGCGGGTGATGGCGGCGTTCGCGCTGATTGCCTTCGCGGAATCCGTTGGGCGGCTCGGCGGAGCGGGCGACGGTGTCATACATTCCGCCGAGTTCTTTGAGTTCGCCATCCCACATGCCTTTGCCTTTTTCGGCGTACTCGATGCCAACCAGGCCACTGCGGCCGGTTTCGGCGTCTCCGACCCAAACTATGCGGCAGGAAAATTTGTTGCGGCCGCGCTCGATTGCCACCTGTTCGCCAACTTTGAGCGAATGGCCTCCGGCGGCGATTCGCGCGCCGCGCGGCGAAATGTCGTAGGTGCAGGCCATGGTGATAGCGGGCTTGCCGTCGCTGGTGGTATAGCGGATGCGAACCGGCAGAGCGACGCGAATGCGTTTATCGGCGCGCTGCAGGGAGATGGGAGTCTTCATCAGTATGGGTCCTCTACATACTTTCAACTGCTGCTTGAAAGTAACAGCGGCACCGGGGGTGGTCAATTCCTCGTGAGTAATCGCTGAGGGGTAACACGGGGGTGGTTACCGACGAGCGAGGGGTGGGGCGTTTGGGGGGTGACGCGGTTTTGCAACTTGCTTCACAGGCGCGGATTCGGCGATGATGCGGCTGAGAACAGGCTCCGATGCCGCGCAAAAGAAAGGTTAAACGAGATCCGTCGATTTCGGCTGCGGCAGCGAAATTGCGCCTGCTGAAAAAGCTGCGTTGCACGCTGAAATTTGAAAAGCTGGCGTGGACAAGCGGTGCGAAGCTGGTCGCCGGAGTGGATGAAGTTGGCCGCGGGTCGCTGTTTGGGCCGGTGGTCGCGGCGGCGGTCATTCTCGATCCGGCCTATCGCATTCGCGGGTTGCGGGATTCGAAGCTGTTGCTGGCGGAGCGGCGGGAAATTCTGGCTGAGCGCATTCGTGAACACGCCATCGGATGGGCGATTGCTGCGGTCGATGCGGCGCGGATCGATCAGATCAATATTTATCAGGCGTCGCGCGTGGCCATGCGGCAGGCAGTGTTGCAGCTGCATCCAGCGGCCGATCATTTGCTGATCGACGCGTTGAAACTTGACTGCGAGCTGCCGCAGCGGGCGATTATTCACGGAGATGCGCTGTCGGCGTCGATTGCGGCGGCGTCAATTCTGGCGAAAGTGGAGCGGGACAGGATGCTTCGCGAGTGGGACCCGGTTTTTCCCGTCTACGGGCTGGGTTCGAACAAGGGATACAGCACGCCGAAGCACATTGCAGCGCTGCGCGAGCATGGGCCGTCGCCGCTGCATCGGCAGTCGTTTGCGCCGGTTTGGAATAATCCGGTGCCGCAGGAAGTGCTGGCGTTCATGCTGGATGAAAAAACCGAAGACGTGGCCGAAGAGATTGCGGAGGAGATGGCTGAGCCGGTGGCATAATCGCGAAGACACAGTTTTGTGGGCATTTTCATCAGAAAATTAAATTCACTATGAATGGGACAACTGACATGCGCCGGGGAGGGATCGTCGCCGGGTCGTTTTTGCTGATGCTGGGTTTGGTGATTGGCGGATGGATTCTTGGCGTCGAGATCAAAGAGACGCGGCTGGCCGATCGCTATGTCACGGTCAAAGGGTTGGTGGAGCGGACGGTGAAGTCTGACCTGGCGATCTGGCCGCTGACGTATAAAGACGCGGGCGACAACCTGACGACGGTTTACGCGAAGAGCGAAGCGGATAAGAAATCGGTGCTGGATTTTCTGAGCCAGCAGGGAATTCAACCATCGGAAATTGAGTTGGGCGTGGTGCGTGTGGTTGATACCGAAGCCAATGAATACGGTGGAGGCATGAAAGCGCCACAAAGATATATTGTCGAGCAGCAGATCACGGTGCGGACGACGCGCGTGGATCAGGTTGCGGCGGCGGCGCAGAAGACGATGCAGTTACTGGAAAAAGGCGTGGTGCTCAGCAGCAATCCGGGGCAGGGCGGGCTGGCGTACAAGTTTACTGGCTTGAATTCGATCAAACCGGACATGATTACCGAAGCCACGCGCAACGCGCGGGCAGCGGCGGATCGTTTCGCATCGGATTCGGGCAGCAAGGTGGGTGCGATCCGTCAGGCGAATCAGGGAGTGTTTTCGATTCTGCCAGCCGATCAGGCCGGAGGCGGCGGGGATGCCGGGGACGGCGGGTATGGCGGCGATACGAGTTTGATGAAGACGGTGCGGGTGGTGACGTCAGTGCAGTATTACCTGGAGAAGTAGCGAGGAGTCGGTGGTCAGTTCAGTCCGCCGTCTTGTAGATGTGGCGGTTGCCAGTCGGATAGTCTACGCCTGGGCGCCGAGCTTTTCGCGCATCTCGCGGGCAAGGGTATCGACGTCGTGCATTTTGGCTTCGGCCATCTCCGGCAGACCCGGCACCTGCAGCGCCATTTCACAGGAAAGCATTAAGGCCGTGACTTTCTCGTTCAATTCGTGGCGGAGGGCTTGTTCAGCTTCGCGGCGAGCGGTCAGAACTTCGCGGTTTCTGCGGTTGAGCGCGGAGCGAAGTTCGCGCTGCACGCGGTTGATTCCCACCAACGCAAAGTTCAGATAAACCGGGACGGCCTGGCCGAGGTGTTTGAACACGACTTCCGCCTCCTCCGGTTCAGAATCGAGCAATAGCTGATCGAGGATGACGGCGGAAAATTCCTGCGACTGTAACTGGCGGACGGCGTCGGCGAGGGTGGGCGCCAGCAATGTAGCTTCATCGGTCGCCAGTTGCAACGCGCTCGCGCACTTGGATGCATCGGATAAAGCTGTAATCAGCAGAATCATGCCATTCCCATAGCACTTGATTAGCCACAAGGTTGTCAATTGAAAACGCGCAACTTATGGCGGCAAACGGCATTTTTCTTTCCCACTTAGGCACTCAGGTTCCGCGATTTGGCCAATTCACGTGGCCTTCGGAGCGTCGGTATTACGACTCCGCACCGTATTCCTTGAGCTTTCGATACAGTGTCGTTTTGCCGATCCCCAAAAGCCGCGCGGCGAGCAGCTTGTCTCCGTTGAGCTGGCTGATGGTGGCGAGAATGGTTTTTTTCTCGACTTCGGAAATGGGGATGATGCGGCTTGAGGTGTCACCGTTCAGTGGGGTGTGTCCATTGGTGCCGGTCAGAGCCGAGGGCAGATCGGCGACCTGAATGACGGGGCCGCTGCTCAGGGCGCATGCCCGCTCGATGCAGTTTTCGAGCTCGCGAACGTTGCCCGGCCAATCGTAAGCGAGCATCAGCTTGACGGCGGCGTCGCTTAAAGTTCGGACACGGCCGCTGTCGCGGGCGATGCGTTCGAGAAAATATCCAATCAGCAGGGGGACGTCCTGACGGCGCTCGCGCAGGCTGGGAATGCGCAGGTTGAGGACGTTGAGACGGAAGTACAAATCGCGGCGGAAGGTGCCCTGAGAGACTGCCTGCTCAAGATCTTTGTTGGTCGCGGCCAGAATCCGGACGTTGATGTTGATGCGCTTGGTGCTGCCGACCGGGCGAATTTCTTTTTCCTGAATTGCACGCAGGAGTTTGGCTTGCAGGTCGGTGGGCATTTCGCCGATCTCGTCAAGAAACACGGTGCCGCCTTCGGCCATGGTCAGCAAGCCATCTTTGGCCTGCATGGCGCCAGTGAATGCGCCTTTCACGTAGCCGAAGAGTTCGCTTTCGATGAGCGTGGGCACGAGCGATCCGCAGTCGACAGGGATGAATGGTTTGTTGCTGAATGGTCCGGAGAAATGAATGGAGCGGGCGACGAGTTCTTTGCCGGTGCCGCTTTCGCCGAGGATCAGCACCGGGTGGGTGCTTTGCGACGCTTTGGCGATCATGCGGTAAAGCTTTTCCATCTCTGGCGCGCGGCCGACGATACCGCCGTAGCCTTGCTTGGACTTGATGCGCTCGCGCAACATGCGGTTTTCGGTTTTGAGTTTGAGGTGCGCGGAGACGCGGTCGAGCATGAGGCGAAGTTCGTCCATGCCGAAGGGTTTGGTCACGTAGTCATAGGCGCCATTTTTCATGGCCTGCACTGCGGACTGCACGGTGGCGAAGCCGGTGCAGACGATGACCTCGATATCGGGATGCTGTTGCTTGATGCGCTGCAAGGCTTCGAGCCCGCCTGCGCCGGGCAGTTTGAGGTCGAGGAGGACGACGTCGATGGGTTGGGACTCAAGCATGCGGTAGATCTGCTCGGCAGAGTCGGCGACTACGGTGTGGAAGCCCATGGTACGGGCAACATCACGGCAGACTTCGCGGATGGTGCGCTCGTCGTCGACGATGGCGAGGTTGAGAAAATTCACTGCCGGTTCGGACGGCAGGTTCTGCGAGGGTGCGTAAGCGGTCGTCATAGTTGCGTTTTCTTCCTTGTGGGGATCGGTGTTCATGCTGCCTCGGTTGGAGCCGCGAGAAATCCGATCGTGATTTGTGTTCCTTTTCCGGGTTCGCTCGTAACCTCAATTCGTCCGCCCTGGCGGTCTACGATGTTTTTGACCGTAGACAGGCCAAGACCGTAGCCAGTGGCCTTGGTGGTGAAAAATGGCTGAAAGATGGTTTGGCGGACGTCTTCGTTCATGCCGCAGCCGGTGTCGCTGACCTCGAGCTCGACCCAGTGGGTGTCAGCTTTATCCGCATATTTTGTGGCAGAGTGACGGGTGGTCAGCAGGATGCGGCCGCCGTCGGGCATGGCGTCGCGCGCGTTCAGGACGAGGTTCAGAATGATCTGGCGCGCCTCGGCGGCGTCGATTGGGACGGGCTGCAGGCCATCGGTTAGGTCGGTGGTGAGTTCGATATTCTCGCCGATGAGCCGCGCCAGCAGGTCGCGCATGTCGTTCACGATGGTGTTCCACGAAAGCGGACCAGTGTTAACTGGCTCTTCCCGCAGAACGGTCAGTAACTGCTGAACCAGCGATGTACCCTGCGCGGCCGCCATCTTCATTTCATTTGCGTAGCGGCGAACCGGATTGGCTGTGTCGAGGTTGGCGAGCATGAGATCGCAGCACAGGACCACGCCGGTGAGCAGGTTGTTGAAGTCGTGAGCGACGCCGCTTACCAGGCGGCCAACGGCTTCGAGCTTCTGGGATCGGAAGGGATCGGCGGAGGATTGGGGATTGCGCAGGCTGATTACGCGGAGATCACGGCCGTGGGCGGTGAATGTGGTGGAGGTCTGCACGCAGGCTTCATCAATGCCGAGTTCGGCGAGAGTTTTGTCCGAGGGTTGGGTGTGACCGGGGGCGAGCAAGCGGCGGAAAGCGGCGTTGGTTTCGACGGCGCGTAGACCGTCAAGCACGACGAGGGGTTCGGGGCAGGCTTCGAATGCCCCGGCGGCGAGTTGGGAGTGCAAGTCCTCTGCGTTGCTGTGGTCCCGAATTGAAGTAACGGTGCTCATAACCTAAGTGCTTCGGAGAGCCGGATGTTTCTTCCCACTATTGAATTCGGCTCTAAAACGGGAAGTTAAGGCATAGGGGCGGGGTTCGTTTATGACACTGATCACAGCTCGTCAGTCAGGCTTGACCGAGGAGTGTGAAAATGTGAATTTGCTGGCAAGCTCTTGGAGACAAATCAGATATACCGAAGGTTTTGGGGTGCGCTCAGGCTGACTGAAGGCGTGGGCTCAGGTTGTGCGTGCTGAGCAAGCTGTGGAAAACCTTTCAGCTTCGGGAAATTTGAAGAAATGGAACCAATTTGTGCAGCGTTTTTGGGTCAGAAAGGGAACGGCTGAGGATGCGGCTAAGGATTGGCATCGCGCCGCGAGGTATTAACTTTCAGATCGCGCAGAATTTTCGCGACGAACTGGCTGAGGTTCTCATACAGCTCCAGCTTTTCGTCGGTGGCTCCGGGCATGATGCCGCGCACGCATTGCAGGTCGCCGCTGGTGTTGCCGGCATAGGAAATCAGGGTGCGGGTTCCGAAGGAAGCTGGCTTAGCGCAGGGACCGATGGGGATTTTGCTGACATCGTCAATTTCGGTGAGCAACTGGCGGAGGGTTTTGGCGTCGATCGTAGCGGCGGGAAATTCCTGGGAGCGCGCCGCTTGCGGGTGAGCGGGAGAAACTGACGCGGCGATTTCCGCGGTGGCGCTGCCGTCGTTGCGGATGGTGACTTTGTAGGCGCGAGTGTTGGTCGAACCGGATTGCTCGATGACGGCGAGCGCGTCCTGGTTGCGGGCATTTGATTGTGACGAGTTAGACGAAGACTGTCCTGATTGCGGCGAATTTTGCTTAATTGGGCTGGCCATGTTCGTCATTGTCATCCACGCGCTTGCGACCAGGGAAATGTATGCGCCGAAGGTCAACGCCACGAGCACACTATACACCTCCGGAAGACCCTGTATTCTGCGCCCATGGCGGCTTTAGGTGCATTGCTGCCAAGATTATCAGCCACCTGCGGGAGCAACCCACAGATTCCGACGTCCCTCTAAAGTAGCCGGAGGTAGAGAGATGAATTCGACACAGAGGCAACCGGTTTCCGTGGATATGACTCCGAGAAATTCCGACGCGGGCGAGCAGACGCCGCGCACAGCGCGACCGCTGCTGTGGACGTTGCCGGTGATCCTGGCGCTACTTTTAAGCACACTGGCATTGGCGAATGACAACAAGGTTATGGCTGAAATTCAGTTTCAGGCCAAGACCGACATTGAAAAGGACTCAGGCGTCTGGGTCGACGGCGAATACGTTGGGTACGTCAAAGAGCTGCACGGATCGAAAAAGATCATGCTGCTTCCGGGCGACCACATGATTGTGGTGCGTCAGGATGGCTACGAAGATTATGTGCAGCACGTGATGCTGCAGCCAAAAGAAGTGCGGCAGGTTTTTGTTGTGATGGCGAAAGCCGCCGCGACTCCGCCGCTTTCCGATGTGACGGCAACGGTCAAGGTCGCGATTAACCCGTCGCGCGCGGCTGTGTTTCTTGACGGCGAATTTGTTGGCCATGCCGGCGAATTTGAAGGCGCAGGACGCGGTCTGTTGGTTTCACCCGGCAAGCACCGCATTAAAGTTGCGCTGCCCGGATTTCAGACCTTTGAAACTGATATAAACCCGACCGCCAATCAGAAGATCGAAGTGAAGACGGATCTGGCGAAGGCTGCCAACGCGCCTTCGGGCCCGCTGGTCGAGGGAGGGGACGCGAATCCTGTGGCACCGAGTGACAGTCCTCAGCCTAACGTGACGGTGCCGAAGGAAGCACCTTCGAATAACTCACAGCCGAGCAATCCTCCTCAGCAGTAAGTTTTAGTGCGCACAAAAAGAAGGGCCGGCGAAAGCCGGCCTTTTTTTTGAGCCGAGAAATTAGTTGGGGAGCTTTTCTTTCTGCGAGGCCTGTTCCACACCCGGAGCCTTCGGTGCGGCAGGTCCGCGATCGATCAGTTCAGCAAAATCAGAGCTGTTGACGGGATAAGTCTGCGCCGAGGCCTGCCCGTCGGGGGTCGAGTTGATATCGACGCGCCGGTTGTAGGCAAGCACCGTCGCCGGGAATTTCGCCTTCAGGCGGTCGCGGTCTTCGTCGCTCATGTTGCCGGAATCGATCAACTGCTTGACCTCATCGGCAGTCAGATTTTTCTCTTTGCCGAATGCCTGCGTATCGATGTTGGACTCCGGAATTCCTTGTTGCACCAGGAAATCCTTGGCCAATTGCGCCCGACGCTCAGAAAGCGGCTGGTTGTACGCTTCCGGTCCACGGCGGTCGGCGTGGCCTGAGAGCGTCAGATGTGCGTCTGGAGTGTAGGTGAGAACGTTCTTGAATTGATCGGCGATGGACTTCAGGGCTTCCTGTTCGCTGGGCAAGAGGGCCGCTTCGGTCTTTAAGCTGCGCGGACGATCGGTCGGGAAGAAGATGCTGCGCGCAACTACCGTTGGCGGGGGCTCGATTGTTCCCGTGATATGCAGGGTCGCAGTTTTTGTGTCGCTGCCGCCGCAAGGATTGGTCGCGGTAAGAACGTAGGTAACGGTTTCATCGACCGTGCCAGCGTCGCTTTTTTTCGGAGTTCCTTTGACGCCGCGAGTGCCGGTGGCATCCACGGCGCCGAACTGGTCGATAGAAACGTTGCTGGCATTCTGAGCTGTCCAATTCAGCGTGGTATCGCTCTGCTCGATGACTTTACTTCCGACCTGGCGGTAGCGGACCTCTGGTTGGGCAAGCGACAAATTGGTTTGAACCGCGGAGTTGACGTTCACCGTGGCATCCGATGTGGTTGAGCCACCGGGGCCGAGGGCGGTCATTTGATAGGTTGTGGTCTGCGTGGGCTGAACCGTTTGATCGCCTGACTGCGTTACTTTTCCGATGGGATTAATGCTGACTTGGCCGGCGTCCCGGGAGGTCCACTTAAGCTGCGAAGAATCGCCGCAGTTGATCTGCGCCGTGGTTGCCGACAAGTCGGCGGTTGGCTTGGCCACTGCAACTGTGGTGCTGACGACGCCGGGGGTAAAGCGCGAAATGAGTTGCAGCTTTTGGCCGCGCGGCCAGGGGACGGATTTGCTGGTGCCCTTGGGGACATCGACGATCACACGCTGGTTCGCCTCTACGGTGATCGGTCCGTTAAATGGCTGCTGATCTCTTCGCTGGACGATCAACTGGTAGGTGCCGGGCGGGACCACGAGTTCCTGCTTCCAGAGAAACTCGTTATTGAACTCGTCGCCTTGTCCGACGACGAACGGGGCGGTAGTGCCATTGAGCATGACCGCCTGGTGGTCGGCGCCTTTGATCGTGATTGCACCGAAGGGGCCGGGAACTGTGGTGCCCATGGGGGTGAGGGCGATATCAACCTCGGTGGTTTTGCCGTCGGCGGCGCTGACGGTTCGCGTGACAGGGGTGTAGCCGTAGTTGGCAACGACTACGGTATGGTCGCCGGGCGTGACGTCGAAGAAGTGGTTGAAGCTTGACTCGCGCATGGCGATGCCGTCGATGAACACATAGGCTTGCTTGGGAGTGACGATAATCTTGAGCTGAGTTTGCGCGAACGCGGAGGTGACCTGAGCGAGTGCGATTATGACAATACCCAAGGCGAATCGGGAGGCGTGCTTTGTAGCTTTCATGGTGTGCTCCTTCGGGACTTTACACGGCAGAGTACGCCCGCGCCGGGAAGACGTCAACTCGTAGAATTAGCAGGGAAGAGTGGAATTATTGCGGTAGGGAGGGAGTGGCGTGTTTGGTTGGCCGGCTATAAAAAGCTGGGGCAAAAAAGAAAAGACCGGCAGGTTCGCCGGTCTTTTCTGGTCGGTGGTTATGAATTAGTTGTTGGACGCGCCCACGGTTGCGGCAGCGCTCTGGTTATCGTTTTCCGGCTGAAGCACCACACCGTCAAACGAGGTCGCGCCGACGAAGCGGCCGTGCACGAAGCTCACGCCGCGCAGCGGGTAGCCCGCATCCGGTCCACGCTCCCAGCTGTGACCGTCGGTGCTCACGAACACCACACCGGTTTCGGTGCTGGTCGCGAACCACTGATTGCGCTTCGCGTCATAGCTGACGGAACTGATATTGTGCTCCGGCAGGCCGTTGACGATGTGCTCCCATACTCCGCCATTCTGGCTGCGGAACGCGCCTTCGCGCGATGCGATAACCAGCTGGCCGTCGGGCGTCATTGCCAGGTTGCGAATGCTCTTCACAGTGCTCGCAAGCCCGGTGCTCACATGCCAGGTTGCGGCGTTGTCATTTGAGATCAGAACTGTTTCGCGGGTCGCGGCGGCAATCATATTGTCATTGGCGCGGACGCCCACGAACTCGCTCTGACCCATCACCGGACCGCCCTTCCAGGTTTTGCCCTGGTCGGCGCTCATGTAGATGCCCGATGAAGTCGCGGCGAGCCAGCGCGTGGGAGCGATTTCAATGTCACTCACATGTGCCGTCAGCACCGATTTAACCTGCGTGGTGCTCGGTACGGATTTCTTCTGTCCCGATTTGGTGGTGATGATGCGTGAGGAAGCTTTGTCTTCGACGACGGTGTTGATCGGGCTCCAAACCGAAGCATTCTTGGCGAGCATGAACATGCCGCGGTTGGTGGCTGCAACCAGATCGCCGTTCGGAGTCTCTTTCAACGCGAAAACGTCGCGTCCGTCGAGGCCAACGCTCTTCTGGGTCCAGTGCTTGCCCTGGTCCTGCGAAACGAAGACGCCGCCGGCTTCGCGGTCGTTGACCACGCCGACATAGATGGTATCCAGATTGGCGTTGCTGGTGACCACGGAAGAAACGTAGCGGTGAGCGTAGCCTTTGTTCGAGGTCAAAAAGCTCTGCGCGCCGTCATCGCTGGCCAGAATACCGGAGCGATCGGTGGCCAAGAGAACGCGCTGCGAATTGCGCGGATCGATCATCACGTCGTTGACCACGACTTCAGGATTGCTGACACGCTTCCAGGTTTTGCCTGCATCCGCGGTCTTCCAAAGACCTTCGGTGGTGCCTGCGTAGACGATTTCAGCATGGTTGGGGTCCTGCATCAGCACGCGGGTACGGCGAGCCGAGAACGGGATGCCCTGAATTTTCGAGAACTGCTCGCCGGCGTTCACGCTCTTGTAGATGCCCGAGCAGGCGCTGGCAAAAATGGTTTGGGTATTGCTGGGATCGACGATGATCGAAAAGACGTCTGAATCTTCGATCATGCCCTTGGTGATGTGGCTCCAGTTGGCGCCGCCGTCGGTGGTCTTCCAGGCCAAATGCCAGGTCCCGGCGTAAATGGTATTGGGATTCTGCGGATCGACCGCGATCGACTCCACGCTGTGAATCTCATCACCAGAGGAAATCTTCTTCCAGTTCAAGCCGCCATCCACCGTGCGGTAAACGCCATCGAGCGCGCCGACGGTAATGACCTTCGAATCGGACGCGGAAATGACCATGGCGCGCACCGACTTGCCGCGCAAGGCCGCAGCCGATTGCCAACTCATGCCGCTGTCATGCGTGAAAAACAGATCGCCTTCCTGCTGATTGTTTACGCTCCACGCAGCCGCGTACATAGACGAGGAATCTTTGGGATCAAACTGCAGGTGATCGATGACGTAGTCATCGCCGGCTCCCAGGTGAGCAAAGTGCTCCCAGGTGTGGCCGCCATCCAGCGATTTGAAAATGGATCCGGTGCTGGTGCCGAGGAAAATGTGATCCGGGTTTTTGGGATCATAACTCAGGCTGCGAACGTCGCCGCCATCCGGGCCAAGAGCAGTCCATTGGCCGGCCCAGGCTGCTCCGCAAAGCAGAACAACCGTCAGAAGAACAAAGGTTTTACGGCTCATCAAGCTTGTATTCCACCCCATAAGTGAATCGCCCCCGCAAGGAAAGTTCTTTACCAGAGGCCAGAGTGACAGGGTACCATGCCAGCATCAAGTTACCTAAGGGGAAGCACGGTTGGTTTCGAGGTTCGGGGGCGGCAAATGGGTGATCGGACCGGCCCGGTCACCGGTTACCAGGCCAATGGAAGAAGCGAAAGCCTCATAGAATCAGCGGTGAAGCCGGCGGAGATTGAAGTCCCACTCAAGCCTGCGATGGCCTGAGTGGGAATGATCGACCCTACTACTAGTGATGCTTTTGGCTACTGCTGCGGCGGTCCACCCATACCTCCGCCATGCTGGTGCTCTTGCATCATTTTTTGCTGCATGGCGTCGAATTGCTTGGCCTGATCGGGATTCAACGAGGACTTGATCTGGCTGACGGTATCTTCGTGAATATCCTTCATCTTTGCCCACTTGTCCTGGCCCGAAGTGCTGGTATCGGAACGGAGAGCCTGCATTTTTTTGTCTTCGTCCTGATAGGCGGCGAGGACCTTGGTCTTTTGGTCGGAGCTCAGGTTGAGCTGCTTGGCCAGGCGGTCAGTGCGATCCTGGGCGCTGGGCATCTGATGGTGGCCCATACCCATACCAGGGCCTCCCATGGCGCCGCCGGGACCACCCATGGCGCCACCTTGATCCTGTGCCCACATGGGCGTGACGGTAAATGCGAAAGCCAGCGCCAGTGTGGCGAAGGCCGTCTTCATATATTGCTTGCGATTCATCGATTCTCCTCCTCTTTCTGTGGTTAGTTTCTGGGGTTGATGGATCTCCTAAAGTGAGATCGGAATCAGCGCCAAATGTTGCAGGAAGTCACTACTTTATTGAAACCCGCCGGGGTATTGGATGCGGTAAAGACCTGGTAAAGCGATGTAAAGGTTCGTAAATAAAGGGCGAATTGACCGCTTCCACAACTTTGTTCAAAAGCCATGACGCATTTGGCTCTCACTTTACGCTTGTCTAAATGGGGATAGCCGAATTGCAATGCGTTGTAATTCGGCCTTCGCCAGGGCTAAAGTGTGAATGTTTTTTTGTTCGGGTGAAATGCTGAGGCCGGCTGGGGCGCGGCTTCATGCCAAAACTTCTGACGCGGGTAAATGGGCGCAGGCAGTCGCTGCTCCCGAGCCCGCTTTTCCAGGAACTCTGAGGGCGGTTGTGCCGTTCATTCTCTGCTCACGCGTGTTTAACCACAAGACTTTTCAGGTCCAAGGAGGACATTATGTTTCGAATTACAGTTCGTCTGGTCTTAGTCGGAATCGTCGCACTGTGTTTACTTACAGGCGCATCCTTTGCCCAGCAAGCCTCGGCCGCTGCGGGCAATGCGGTTGTGCCATTGCTGGTTAATTATGGTGGATTGCTGTTAGGCGCCGACGGCAAGCCGCAAACCGGCACCGTCGGGGTGACGTTCGCGCTCTACGCTTCGCAGGAGGGTGGATCGCCGCTGTGGCTCGAAACCCAAAACGTCCGCCCAGATAAAACCGGCCATTACTCGGTTCAGTTGGGGGCGGCCAACGGTCAGGGTTTGCCCACAGAACTCTTCGCCGCAGGCCAGGCACGCTGGCTGGGAGTGCAGGCCCAAGGAGAAGCCGAGCAAGCGCGCACATTATTAATGAGCGTGCCCTATGCGTTGAAGGCGCTGGATGCGGAGACCATCGGCGGCAAGCCGCTTTCGGCGTTGCAACTGGCGCTGCCTTCAGGTGGCTCGCGGTCGAATCAGAATCAGCCGCAGTCCCAATCCCAGGCGCAACCGAATGGAGCGCAGGCGAACGCCATCACCTGCGCGTCTTCCACCGCCTGCAAAAACACCAAGCTGGTGTTGTTCGCGAGCAGCGGCGGACCCGCCACGGTCAAGGATTCGATCATCACGCAAAGCAACGGGGGTCTGCAGATTTCGGGGGATGCAAGCTTTAGCGAGCAGGTCACCGCGAAATCGACCAGTTCGAGCGCGGCATTGGTGGGGACTGACACTGGGGTCGGTGGTATCGGGGGTGTAAAGGGCAGCAGCACCAACGGCGCGGGCGTTGTTGGTACGGGCGCCACCGGAGTAAGCGGTTCGAGTTCGGGTGGTCCCGGAGTCGCTGGCAGCAGCACGAACGGCACCGGAGTTTATGGCGTCAGCACCAACAGCTACGGCGTGTTGGGCAATGGCATCACCGGGGTTCTCGCCGAAGGCGAAGGTGAAGACGGTATCGGCGTGAACGCCAGCGGGAACCTTGGCATAATGGCCAGCGGTAACGCTGCAGGCGTCTACAGCACCAGCGAAAGCAGCACCGGTGTGATTGGCATCAGTAGTGGCTATATTGGCGTTTACGGCGCCGGCACCACGGGTGTTTATGGGATTTCCGGCATCGGCAGCACCCCCACCGGCGTTTATGCGCAAGCCAGCGCCGGGGGCTGGGCGGTGGATGCGGTTGGTACCGGCGGCGCCACCGGAGTGCTGGCCGGTAGCGACACCGGTTACGCGGCATGGTTCAACGGTGACGCCAACGTCGATGGCACTCTCACGGCCAATACCAAGAAATTCAAGATCGACGATCCTCTCGATCCGGCAAACAAGTATCTCGAACACGCCAGTGTCGAATCATCAGAACTGATGAACATCTATACCGGCAATATCACCACCGATGCGAATGGCGAAGCGACAGTCCAGTTGCCGAAGTGGTTCGAGGCGCTCAATACTGATTTTCGCTATCAGTTGACGGTGGTCGGCCAGTTTGCCCAGGCGATCATTTCGCGCAAAATCGCAAATCGCAGCTTTCAGATCCGGACGAACGCGCCAAACGTAGAAGTTTCGTGGCAAGTCACCGGCGTGCGTCAAGACGCTTATGCCAAAGCACATCCCATGCAGGTGGAATACGAGAAGCCCGAAATCGAGCGTGGTTTCTACCAGCATCCTGAACTGTACGGTCAGCCGGAGGAAAAGGGCATTCTCTGGGGACGGTCACCCGAGACTATGAAGCGATGGAAAGCCGCGCGAAACGGCCAGTCTCTCGCGCCCATGGCAAGTCGAGACCTCAATAAGCGATAGAACCATATCAATTACACTTCGGTCCGGCGGCTGAGCCCGCCGGACTTTTTTTTCAAAAACAAAACTGCCTCTGCCGGACCCGGCGAACTTTTTCCACATTTTGATGAAACATTTTGTTTAGGGTTTACGCATATCTGTTTGGAAGGGGAAAGACGGCAGTCGATCGCCACCCTTCAGCGTAAGTGTGGGCGTATTTGTGCTCGGGTGAGGTTCTGGATCCGGCCAGGATCCGGCTTTCTGTTCAACCAAGACCTTAGACATGTTTGTAATTCGGATGCCGCCCCGAAGCGGCTCCCGATGGGTGTGCCTCGGCATCGCCGAGGGCGGCCGTTCAGCGGACCGCACCCAGGCTCGCGCAGGTAAACAAGGAAACTAAAAGTCCAGAGGAGGACAAGAAGATGTTTCGCAAGGCTATGTGTCAGTTCATGATTGCAGTTGTTTTCGTACTTGGTTTTATTCCGATGTCGACATTCGCACAGCAGGCAGCCAATGAAGGCAATGCGGTTGTGCCACTACTGGTCAATTTCAGCGGAGTCCTGATGGGCGTGAACAACAAGCCCCAGACGGGCACGGTTGGAGTGACCTTCTCACTCTACGAGGCGCAGGAAGGTGGCGCGCCGCTGTGGCTGGAAACGCAAAATGTCCAGCTGGATAAGACCGGTCATTATTCGGTGCAACTGGGCGCGACCAGCGGTCAGGGCCTACCCACGCGTTTGTTTGCCGTGGGCCAGGCGCGCTGGCTGGGAGTGCAGGCGCAGGGAGCGGCGGAACAGCCGCGCACGCTGCTGATGAGCGTTCCTTATGCCTTGAAGGCGCTTGATGCCGAAACCATCGGCGGCAAACCGGCGTCGGCCTTTATGCTGGCGCCACAACCCGGAAAGAACGGCACTTCGCCCAACTCTCCGAACACGAACATCACCGGCAGCGGCACGGCGAACTACCTGCCGATGTTCACCGGGACCACCGTCATCGGCAGCTCGAAAATTTATCAAAGCGCCGGGGGAAAAATCGGTATCGGCATTTCATCACCCGGCAATAAGCTGGACGTGAACGGCACCGGCGACTTCCGTGACACTCTTACCCTGATTCCTTCGGGCACCGATCCTGTGCTTTCGGTAAAAGGCACGGCACTGGCGGTTAACAATACTGGCGTAATCACGTTTGTTTCCGGCCAGACATTTCCGGGCACCGGCACTATCACCGGAGTGACGGCGGGAACCGGGCTGAGCGGCGGCGGCAGCGCTGGCAACATTACCATCAACAACACCGGCGTTCTGGGAATCACCGCAGGCAGCGGAATTTCCAGCACCGGCGGTCAGAATCCTACGCTCAGCGTTCACGGCGTGCCGTTGCTCTCGTCCAACAATGCGTTCACCGCAACCAATACTTTCGCGGGCAAGGTCGGCATTGGCACGACTTCGCCGAGCCACTTGTTAGAGGTCGATGCCAACACCAACAGCGCGCAGATGGCGATGGTCAGCACCGGAACCGATGCGGCCGTTTCGCTTAACAACACCAACAGCAACGGCGGCCGCGAATACTGGATCGACTCCGGTGCGACCGGCGCCGGCGTGGGCGGCGGAAACTTTGCGGTCTGGGACAACACTGCGAAAGCCGTACGCATGGTCATCAACTCGGGCGGCGACCTGGGCGTAGGTGGATTCCCCAGCGGGGATGCCCAGGTGGAAATCGACAGCACCCCATTCACAATCTGGGCCCTGCTTGGAACCGGTTACTCGGCTCCGAATTTTTCCGGCGACGATGGAGACGACGGAGTGTACGGCTACGGTGGATTTGGCGACGTTTTCACTGCTGGCACCTACGGCGGCTGGGGATTGTTCGGCGTCGGCGGCGAAGGCTCTGAGGGTGATGGTGTTGGCGGCTTGTTTGCCGGCGGCAGCAACTCCTCCAGCGGCGACGGAATCGATGCTAACGCAGGCAGCGGCTGGGCGGGGAACTTTACTGGCGACCTGAACGTCACCGGTACGATTTTCGGTGGGGCCAAGGACTTCAAGATCGATGATCCTGCCGATCCGGCGAACAAGTACCTCTATCACGCATCTGTGGAGTCGTCTGAAATGATGAACATCTACAGCGGCAACGTCACCACCAACGCCGGCGGCGATGCCTCCGTGAAACTGCCAAGCTGGTTCGAAGCGCTGAACAGCGACTTCCGCTACCAGTTGACCGTGATCGGAACCTTCGCCCAGGCGATCGTTGCGCACGAGATCGAGAACGGCGAATTCGCGATCAAAACCAACCAGCCGAACGTGAAGGTTTCATGGCAGGTGACTGCTGTGCGCCACGACGCTTTTGCCAAGGCGCATCCGCTTGTAGTTGAGCAGGAAAAAGAAGCCAAGCTGCGTGGGTTCTACATCCATCCGGAGCTATACGGCGCACCGGCTCAGAAGCAGATCGAATGGGCACGGAATCCACGGGCAATGAAGACGCTCGCGGACCGCAACCTGGTTCGAGCAAAACAGCAGATGAAGCAGAAGGAACAGTCGCCGGTTCATCCCGCGGTTCAGATGAAGCCTGCGGCTGTGGGGCAGAGTTCGCATCTGGTGAAGTAAGGCAAAGGAGTGGGTTTGGTTGGCCCGCTTTTGGCCGTGAGGCTGAGAGCGGGCTTTCTTGTGCTTGGTGGAGTGGATACCCCCCTATCAAAATTGGCTGTAAAATATTGATTCTAAAAGGTAGCGGTGGGGGGATATCTATGTAAGTTATTGATAAATAAAGTAGTTACATATCAAAATCTTGATAACAAAGGGGTTGCGGGCGGTTTGTGTTAATTAAGTGGTAAACATTCGGCAAAGGTTATGGAACAGCAGATTCCTCACCGCTAAAGCGGATTCGGAATGACAAAGGTAGTGGAGGGGGCCGGGTGCGATCAGTGAGGAGGGTCACTGGGGCGGTTGAGGAACCTGTGTTTTGCGGAACAGCAGATTCCTCACCGCTAAAGCGGCTCGGAATGACAAGAGTGTGCGCGGGATCGGACGTTATCAGTGAGGAGGGTGACTGGGGTGGTTGAGGAAGACCTGTGTTTTGTGGAACAGCAGATTCCTCACCGCTAAAGCGGCTCGCAATGACAAGGGTAGTGGGGAGGGTCGGACTCGTAGGAATTGGCCGGGTGAAAAGATAATGGCCCCGAGTTCGGGGCCACAGTTCGTGGTGCAGCTCTCTGTCACTTCCGAGTATTAGCGATCAAAGGAACGGTGGCAAGTTACTTGAGGGGGAGATTATCTCGAGAAATCTGCCGTAGGCTGACCGGCTCGCCCCATCCGGAGGCGAGGTCTTCCCATGTTGGGTTGCGTTCTGCTATGAGGCGAAGCTTCTTTTCGCGACGCCAGGTCTTGATCTCCGTCTCCCGCGCGATGGCATTGTTTACGTAGCGAAACCTCTCGTAGTAGACCAAACGGTCGACGCGATAGCGGGCGGCGAAACCATGACTGTATCGGGCTTTGTGCTGGAGGATGCGCTGCTGAATGAAGCCGGTGACGCCTACATAGAGGACACGGCTTTTGCTGGCGAGGATGTAAACGTAGTAGCGCTTCTCGCGTTTTTCCCTATCCATATGTCATTCCGAGGGGCTGCGGCCCGGAGGAATCTGCTTTGTCGTCTATCGAACAGCAGATTCCTCACGCGTCCTCGCCTGCGGCTGCGGACGGCTCGGAATGACAAGGGTAGTGGTGGGCGCGGGGTGTGATCAGTGAGGATGGTCACTGGGGTGGTTGAGGAAAACCGTTTTTTGTGGAACAGCAGATTCCCGTTCGGTCGCTGGCGCTCGCTCAGGGCAGGCTCTCCCGCGCTTTCGCCGCCTGCGGGCGGCTGCGAGCGGCTCCGAATGACAAGGGTACGGGAGGAATCAGATCGTCGACGGTGGCTTGGGTCGAGGCCATCTACATCCCCGGCAGTTTCATGCCGGCCAGCTTGCGGCCGAAGCTGGCTTTGCCCATCTGCTTGAACATTTTGCGCATTTGGGCGTACTGGCGGAGCAGGTTGTTGACCTCCTGCACGCTGGTGCCGGAGCCGCGGGCGATGCGCTTGCGGCGGCTGCCATTGATCACCTCGTGATGATCGCGTTCGTAGGGCGTCATGGAGCCGATGATGGCTTCGACGCGGTTGATCTGTTTTTCGTCGACTTTGTCGGCGTGCTTCTGCAGTCCGGCGAAGGGGCCGATCGAGGGCAACATGCCGACGAGATTCTGCAGCGATCCCATTTTGCGAACGGAGCGAAGTTGCTCGCGGAAGTCGCCGAGCGAAAAGCCGTCGCCGGTGAGGGCTTTGGTGGCCAGTTCCTGAGCTTTCTTTTTATCGACCGTCTGCTCGGCGCGTTCGATGAGCGAAAGAATGTCTCCCATGCCGAGAATGCGGGAGACGATGCGGTCGGGATGAAAGGGCTCGAGCGCGTCGTACTTTTCGCCGATGCCGATGAACTTGATGGGCTGGCCGGTGACCTGGCGGATGGAGATGGCCGCGCCGCCGCGGGCGTCGCCGTCCATTTTGGTGAGCACGACGCCGGTGAGCGAGAGCTTTTTGTGGAACTCGTCGGCGGAGTTGACCGCGTCCTGCCCGGTCATGGCGTCGGCGACGAAGAGAATCTCCTGCGGATTGAGCAGGCGCTTGAGCGACTGCATTTCGTCCATGAGTTGCTCGTCGATGTGCAGGCGGCCGGCGGTGTCGACGATGAGCACGTCGCAGCCGGTGTTGATGGCTTCGCGCCGCGCTTCTTTGGCGAGGCGTTCGACGGTCGGGGTGTTGGCCTCTTGAACTTCGCCTTCGTATAAATGAGCTTTGATCGCCTGCGCGACGACTTTCAACTGCTCGCGGGCAGCGGGACGGTAAACGTCGACGGAGACAAGCAGCGGGCGATGGCCTCCGTTTTTGAGCCAGTTGGCCAGCTTGCCGGAGGTAGTGGTTTTGCCGGAGCCTTGCAGACCAGCCATGAGAACGACGGTTGGCGGCTGCGAAGCGAACTTGAGGCGCGCGGTGTCGCGGCCGAGGGTTTCGACCAGTTCGTCGCGAACGATCTTGATGACTTGCTCGCCGGGCGAGAGCGCAGCCATGACGTCCTGGCCGACGGCTTTGGCCTGAATGTGATCGATGATCTGCTTGACGACTTTGAAGTTGACGTCGGCTTCGAGCAGCGCGAGGCGGATTTCGCGCAGAGCTTCGGAGATATTTTCGTCGGTGAGTTTGGCCTGTCCGCGGAGGCTTTTGAAGGCGCGTTGCAGCTTGTCTTGTAGGTTCTCAAACATAGGCGAATTTCTATTTTATCCCGGGCGTTGGTAGTTGGTCATCGGTCATTGGTCGTCCGCTGTTGGCTTCCAGTTCCTGGCTATTAGCTAAACCAACCGGCGAATGCGCCAGTTCGACAGGGACGGCTTGGTTTTGCGGTGGGAACCTTGAGGGTTGGGCGGACGTAGTATACGGATAGATATGAGTGGACTTCTCATCTCCGATTATTTCTGGATGGTGTTTGCCGCGGTCTGGGTGATTTGGGCGCTGCGGACAAAACGAGTGCGATCGCGGGAGGACATCGGACAGCGTTTGTCGCATCGTCCGCTGACGATCGCGGGTTTTTGGCTGCTGCTTTTCCCGTTCCTCGTTCCGCTGCCGGGATGGTTTCAAAAGGAAATCATTCCGTCGTGGCTGAAGGGGACTGGCATCTTGCTTTCAGCGATCGGGATTGGTTTCGCGATCTGGGCGCGAATTTATCTGGGCGGCAATTGGAGCAGTTCGGTGACGGTGAAGGTTGAGCACCAGTTGATTCGGAGTGGGCCGTATCGTTGGGTGCGACATCCGATTTATACGGGAATGGTTTTGGCTGCGCTGGGAACGGCGCTGGAACTGGGGGAAGTGCGGGGGCTGATCGCGGTGCCGCTGATTTATTTGGGATTCAAGATCAAGAGCAAGATCGAAGAGCGAATGATGCGACGGACGTTTGGTGCGCAATATGACGATTACTCCGCGATGACTGGCGGGATTGTGCCGAGAATTTAGCCATTAGTCTTCAGTCGTCAGTCAAGTTCGATCGCTGCGATAGGCATCCGCATCGCCCAGGCACAAACAAAAAAGGG
>DASVWZ010000061.1:0-7764 GCA_036392935.1 Terriglobales bacterium
GTCGTCGACGGCTGAGCCGACGACGACGATGTCATCGACAACGGCGGGCGGCGAGGTCATATGATACCAGCCGGCGTGGAATCCGGGAACGTCGCGCAGGCTGACTTCACCGCCAGAGCCGAAATCGGCGCAAGGGTTGCCGGTGACGGCATCGACGGCGACGAGGCGAGCGTCGATGGTGGCCTCAAAGAGGCGACGGTGGCAGGGTTTGGCGGGAGTGCCTGAAGGGTCGAGCCAGGTGGCGAGGCCGCGATTGATGAGGCCATCGCCGGATTGCCAATTTTTGTCGATTTTGGGATCGAAGGCCCAGCGCTGCTTGCCGGTGGCGGGGTCGAGGGCGACGATGCGGTTGAAGGGAGTGGTAAGGTACAGAGTGCCATCGATCATGAGGGGCGTGGTTTCGAAGCCGCTGCGGCGGCGGTCTCCTTTACCGTCAGAGATGTCGCCGGTGTGGAATGTCCAGGCGGGCTGGAGGTGGGTGACGTTGTCACGGTTGATTTGCGTGAGCGGGGAGTAGCGCATGCCACCGGGGTCGTTGCCGTAATTCGGCCAGTCGGTGGTTTGAGCGAAGAGGGATGAACAAACGAGCAGGAGCAACGGAATGGTTGCGAGTTTCATTTTTTTTTGACTTTCGGTCTTTCGGTTTTTCGTCCTTCGTCTCCCGTCTTTTCGGCGACAACGAATTGTACTAAGGAAATCGGGTGCTGGTTCAGGCCGGTAAACGCAAAGGTCGCTCCACTTATTGAGGTCGCGGAGTTCGTTGCATAATGGAAGCTTCGATTCACTAACGACGCGCGCCGCCAAGGCGGCAAAGGGGATGGTTATGAGGACTCTTCCGGCTTTATCTGCTTCATTGTGTCTGATTCTTATGCTCGCGGTTCCCATGGGGGCGCAGACGCCGAGCGGTCAGCAGTCTGCGATTTCGGATTCCAGTCTACTGGAGCAGCTGGACCGCGCGATGGCGGAGGTGACGGAGCGGGCGATGCGGGCGGTAGTGGAAATCGACGTGAGCGGTTATGGGAAGGCGGAGGATTCCGGCGACAACAACAACGACAACAGCAATATGATCACGCGGCAGCGCAGCCTGGGATCGGGCGTGATCGTGGACCCGTCGGGTTACATCATGACCAACAATCATGTGGTGGCGGGAGCGGAGCGGATCACGGTGGTGCTGTCGCCGGCGATCAATGAGATGAGCATGGGCCGGACGAACTTGCGGCAGCCGCGGCTGACGTTTCCGGCGAAGTTGATTGGAACGTCGCGGCAAGCCGATCTGGCGCTGATCAAAATTGACGCGAGCAACTTGCCGACGCTGCCGCTGGCGGAGCAATTCACGGTGCATCTGGGGCAAATGGTGGTGGCGATTGGAGCGCCGGAGGGATTGGACCACACTGTCACGCGGGGCATTGTGAGCGCGGTGGGGCGGCAACCTGATCCGGAGCAGCCGATGGTTTACATACAAACAGACGCGCCGATCAACCATGGCAACAGCGGCGGGCCGCTGGTGGATCGGGATGGGAACCTGGTGGGGATCAATACGTTTATTTATTCGGAAGGCGGCGGCAGCGAAGGATTGGGATTTGCGATTCCGCAGCCGATCGTCAGATTTGTTTATGAAGAGCTGCGCGATCATGGGCACGTGCGGCGGTCGACGATTGGGGCCGATCCGCAATCGATTACCGCGCCGCTGGCGGCGGGTTTGAAGTTGCCGCAGGATTGGGGCGTGATCATCGCAGATGTGCAACCGGGCGGACCGGCGGATACGGCGGGGCTGAAGCGGCGCGACATCGTACAGGCGATTGATGGCAGGCCGATCGATTCGCTGCCGAAATACGCGGCGTTGATTTATCTGCACAAACGCGGAGAGCCCATGCAGATGGAGGTGCTGCGCGGGGAGAAGATGATGATGCTGAACATCACGCCACAACCGTTGAATACGGGGATTGAAAGCCTGGAGGATTTGGTACGGCCGGAGGAAAGTCTGGTGGGTCCGCTGGGGATTTTTGTGGTGCCGTTGAGCGCGGAGGTGCGGCAACTGATGGGCGGGGTGCGATCGGAGGGCGGCGTGGTGGTGGCGGGCATACTCGACAACGAACCGCAGGTTTATGCCGATCTGGCGGAGGGGGACATTATCCGGTCGATCAATCAGAAGGCGGTTTCGCAGGCGGGAGATTTGCGGTCGACGATCAGCGGGCTGAAGCCGGGGGACCCGGCGGTGCTGGAAGTGGAGCGGAATGGGGCGCTGCGCTGGGTGGCGTTTGAAATGGAGTGAGTGGGAAGGCAGATGTGAGAAGGAAGAACGCAGAAGTAAAACCTTCCACAATCCAAGATCAGGAAATGCACGTAATACAAGCAGCGTGCTTGATAAGCCGCACGAATTCTGCACGGGCGGAAATGCGCCCGATCGGGCAAACCCATGGTTATATGGTGGTTAGCCGGGCCGCGTGCGGTGGCGCACGAGAACGGGTGACCGGGATCACAGCAGTTTGGGCGGTTGGCGGGCATTATGAAAATGAAATTCAATTTCATGACGATGCAAGGCCAACTCGATATGCAAGGCACAAAGGTTCGGAAATCATTTCTTCTTTTTATTGCGGTGGTGGTGGTGATGTGCGCGCCGGTGCGGTTGTTTGCTGCGGGGGGTGGGAGTTTAACGGGCACAGTGAAAGATCCGACCGGAGCGGTTATCCCCGGGGCCAAGGTCACAGCGGTCGGTACGACTTCACATTCCGAGTATGTTGCGGCTTCGGACGCAGCGGGAGTTTATTCGTTCACGCCGATTCCGGCAGGGCATTACGATCTGACGGTTGAGGCCACTGGCTTCAAGGCTGATACGGAAAACGATCTCGCGGTCGAGGCGGACGCACCGGTGCAGTTCGACATTCAGCTCTCGCTGGCGCAGCAAAACGAGACGATCATTGTGGAATCGAGCGGCACGTCGGAGGAAGTTCGCATCGATATCGATTCCACACATCTGGGACAACTGCTGACCGGCTCGCAGATGACGGCGCTGCCGCTGAATGGGCGCAGCTATACCGATCTTTTGCCGATTCAGACGGGCGTGGCTCCAGTCACGACGCTGCTCTCGAATTCTGTGATCATGGCGGGGGTGACGGGAACGCTGTCGCCGTCGGGCGATTTGAACCCGGGAAATTTGTCGATCGATGGGCAGCGGGAATCGTCAAACGGATTCATCGTCAATGGCGTTGACGTGCAGGAACACATGAACGGCGGGACGTCGATTGTGGCGAATTTGGATTCGGTCAACCAGCTGAATGTTCTGACGAACAATTTCGATCCAGAGTACGGCAACTACAACGGCGGTATGGTGAACGTCACCACCAAGTCAGGGGGCGATGCGTTCCACGGCAGCGGCTTCGAGTTTCTGCGCAACACGGCACTCGATGCGCGCGGATATTTCGATCCCACACGTCCCGCGTTCAGCCAGAATCAGTTTGGCGGGACGTTTGGCGGACCGATCAAGCGGCAATCGGTTTATTTCTTTACCGACTATCAGGGGACGCGGACGAATGAAGGGGTTGAGACGGGGCTGATCTCGGTGCCGTCGCTGGCCGACCGCAGCGGCAATCTGACGGACATGGCGAGTTCGCTGACGGGCAACGTCAGCGGAAGCTACCTGGCGAATATGCTTTCGCAAAAGTTGGGCTATGGCGTTTCCGCAGGCGAACCTTATTACACGGCGGGATGCTCATCGCCGGCGGCGTGTGTATTTCCCAACGCAGCCATTCCGCGCGGCGCGTGGTCTTCGCCGGCGACGAATCTGCTGCAGTATATTCCCTCACCGAACAGCGGGCTTGATCAGTTTTCGACCTCGGCATATGCGGAGACGGTTCGCGATGATAAGTTTTCCGGGCGGATCGACGCCAACACGCGCTGGGGCCAGCTTTCGACTTATTACTTTTTCGACGATTACAACCTGAACAATCCGTATCCGGGACAGCAAGGTGGGGCAAGCATTCCGGGCTTCAACGCGCTGACTTACGGCAGGGCTCAATTGGTGAGCGTGGCGGATACGAAGGCTTTTGGAAACAGCCTGGTCAATGAATTTCACGCCGGCTTCGTGCGCAATGCGAATGTGATTGGCCAGCCGAAGGGCGGGTTGGGCGTTAGCCTGGCGGATCAGGGCTTCGTCAGCCAATCCGGCTCGCCGGGATTTACGATTCAGGCGCCGCAGTTTGCCGGAGTTGAGAACATTGCGTTTCCGTCGTTCACCATGGGCCTGCCGATCACCAATGAAACTCAGGTCAATAACACGGTTTACTTGAGCGATTCGGTTACAAAGATTATTGGAAAGCACAGCTTGAAGTTCGGCGGACAGATTCATTTCGATCAGGTGAACGAGCATCCCAATGCGACGTTCAATGGGACTTTCAACATCGCCGGCACCGAGACCGGTTCGGCTTTTGCAGATTTTCTGATTGGCGTGCCCAGCAACTTTACGCAGTCATCGGGGCAGCCGTTTTATCTGCGGAATCATTACGCGGGAGTGTTCGCGCAGGACAGCTGGCGGCTGCGCAAGGATCTGACGCTCAATTACGGACTGCGCTGGGATTACATTCTGCCCTTCTGGGAAAAGTACAACCAGATTCAGACGATCATTCCTGGGCACCAGTCGGTGCTTTATCCCGGCGCGCCGGAGGGTTTGGTGGTGCCCGGCGACCCGGGCATTCCGCGAACAATTTCTCCGGCGAAGGATGCGAACTTTGCGCCGCGAATTGGCATCGCGTATGCGCCGAGTTTTAATCGCGGAATTCTCAAGTCGATCTTCGGAGATGGCGCAAAGAGCAGCCTGCGCGCCAGTTGGGGAATGTTTTATACCGCGTTTCCGGGACTTTCGGCGGGCGTGATGTACGCGGTGCCGCCGTTCGGATATACGTATCTGACTCCGCAGCCGCCGTTGTTTGCCACGCCGTTTGTCAGCGCGGCGACTGGCGAGCCGCAAAATAATCCGTTCCCGCTGACGTTGCCTTCGCACAACGTGTCAGCCAGGAATCCCGATACCAACTTCAATTGGGCGGGTGTGCTGCCGATTCAGGCTGATCCTTACTTTTACTATCGCAACTCGGTTCCGTACACCGAGGATTACACGCTGTCGTTCGAGCGGCAGATTACGCGCAGCACGCTGCTGACGATGAGTTACGTTGGCAATCAGGGACATCATATTCTCGGCGTGGTATCGAGCAACCCGAGCAATCAGGCTCTGTGCCTGGCTTTGAGCCAGCCGAGCGAAGTGGCCGCCGGCAGCCCGACCTGCGGGCCGTTTGCTGAAGACGCGACGATTACCAGCAAAACTGGACAGATTTACAACGGCACGCGCGTTGGCCTGGGACCAAACTACGGCGAGATGACTGCGCAGCGGACGATTGAGAATTCCAGCTACAACGCACTGCAGACAAATCTGCGCTATGTTGGCAAGCGGTCGGATTTTCTGCTGGGTTACACCTACAGCAAATCTCTCGATCAGGGATCGAATCTCGGCGAGCAGCTCAATCCTCTCGATTTCCGCGCCACGCGCGCACTTTCGGCGTGGGACATGCGGCACAATTTCGTCGCGAGCTACAGAGTGTCGCTGCCGTTCGATCTCATCCGCTCGAACCGCTTGACCGACGGATGGAACCTCGCGGGTACCACGCGCTTTAGCACTGGCTTCCCGGTCACGCTCTACGACGATTCGGACAATTCCCTGCTGGGCACGCTGGGCAACGGGATCAACAATTATCTGCTGGACACGCCGGAGTACAATCACGCGGCGCTCGATATCAACACCAACCCGCGGAATGGACGCCCGGCTTTCAACACCACGGCATTCACCACCGAGCCGCTCGGTCAGTTAGGCAACGTTTCACGCAGGTTTTTCTATGGTCCGGGCATCAACAATTTCGACGTGACGTTGACCAAGGTGCTGCGGCTCACGGAATCGAAATCGCTGGAGTTCCGCGCTGAAGGGTTCAACGTCTTCAATCATGCACAGTTTTACGGGCCGGCGTCGGTGGATGGAGAAGTGAACGATCCACACTTTGGACAGATCGTGAGCGCCGCGTCGCCGCGACTGGTGCAACTGGCGGCGAAGTTCAGGTTCTAAAGAACACGTTCTCGCTCAGCAGCAGCGTTTCTGGTCGATTATTATTGAGAACAGAAGCGACGATTCCATGCCAAAGAGAATCTGCGTAATTTGTTCGGAAGAGTTCGAACTCACGCCCAACAAGCCCGGCTTTGCGAATCGCTGTCCTGCGTGCAGCGAAGAGGACGAAGATCCCGCAGCCAAGCAAGCCTCCGGCAATAAGAAAGTCGACGCCCAGCAGAATGAGGCGCGCCGGAAGGCGATGCGCGATCTGCTGTACCGGAAAGACAGCTAGGCAGATCGTGTTGACGGATTTGGCGTCCCCGGCGGGATTCGAACCCGCGTTACCGCCGTGAAAGGGCTTTTCAGGTCTTTTCGTGGGCTTTAGACCAAGTTGCAGGGGTTGAGTTATCGCCAGTGTTTATGAGGGCCTCAGGGCCATCCAGTCTTGTTTAGCTTTTGCTGTGTTTGTACCGTTTTCGTCGAGTCCTTGTTACCAGGACGTTACCAAGATAATTTCAAAATCTCAACATTTCTCAGCGCGAAAGCATGCTTAGGGGACCCGCGAGTATGCCCCCGGTCGAATTACCCAGGCCCCCTCGCATTTGAGCGCATGGCCGCGTAGCGAATCGGTGATTGCTTTCGTTGCACGCGCCGATACAAACGACCCGCTCCTCGCTGTTCCTCTGCTGTTCTGAGCGTGCAGCCGGGCTTTCGGTAGCACGATCGGTGGCCCTACCGAAACGACGATGGCCCTTCTGGCCTGTTCCTATGCCTGTTCTCAGCATGAATCGCTTTGGTTGCTTCCCCGACTGCTAGCAGCCAAGTTACTGTCATTGCTAGCTTCGCTGCTTTCAGTGAAGACTGGCGAGGTGCTCTTAGGCTTCCCTGCGCCCGAAAGCCGAGCCCCCCTCCACCCTTTCTGCCGCACTGGGCACTTGTGCGCGGTAGTGTCCACGCAAATCAGACGCGATCTCCTACTGAGTACCTGACCAACGGTTCTCAGTTCATCGGAATTATCGGTAGCGAATACAAGGCGAAGGCTCTAAAATATTTCTATTTGCATCGACTTTAGATTGATTTCGTGAAGGAAGTGACCCAACACAATGCCTCGCCCCAAGGGATTGCCTAAGACCGGAGGCCGGGTTCGCGGAACCCCGAACAAGAAAACCGACGAGCTTGCCCGCAAGCTCGCCAAGCTTGGCTGCGATCCGATAGAAGGCATGGCTCTGATTGCGATTGATCCCGATCACGCGCCTGAGCTAAGAGTGCGGTGCTATATAGAACTGGCCCAATACCTCTATCCGAAACGCAAAGCGGCAGACCCGCCTTCGCTCGAAAAATCAACAGTAATATACTTGCCTGGGCCCGCAGTAGATTTTGGAGATCTACCGAGGTCTTTCCAGGGGGAAACGCAGGACCGGTTATCAGACAGCTGCCAAAGAGCCCTTCCCGCTGAAACCCGGGGGCTCTGCAGATAACGGCACGTAGTTTGGAGCTTCGCTTGCGTGGCGAAGAAAAAGCGCACACTTGCGCTATCGCCTGTGGGTGTTGAAAAAGTCGGGCAGCGGAAACGGCTTTCCGTCTGCGATCATCGCCTGTCGGTTGATTTCTTTCTCTTCGACTAAGCGGAAGCTGGCTGAGCAGGTGTTATCGGTTGGCTGAGGAACCGCACCAGCCGC
>DASVWZ010000062.1:0-7123 GCA_036392935.1 Terriglobales bacterium
GGCTTCAGCCGTGCCGTACAGGACCCCAACGTGATCGCGGCTCTAGCCGCTGAGGGCGAACGCGGCGCCGCCGAAGCCCTGGCCATCGCCGAGCAACTCCTCGAAGCCGCCAGTTGATGTGCAGCCACCGCTACGGCACTATATGACTGATGACTGACGACTGATGACTGACGACTGACAACGAACGACGACTCACAAATCGGGAGGGCACGGCTTCAGCCGCGCCGTAACAGGATGCTGATACAATCGCGGCTTTAGCCGCTGAGGGCCTGCCAGAGCCGCCGAAGCGGGTGTCGAGGTTCGCATCGGGAGGGGCACGACTTCACAACTCGCGGAAAAGTCGAGTCGACGCTCGATTTTGGGTGGCGCAGCGCTTTAGCGCTGCGATCAGACTTGTTTCTTTTCGGCGGCTTTAGCCGCTGAGGGCGAGCGCGGCGCCGCCGAAGCTCTTGCCATGGCCGAGCAACTCCTCGAAGCCACCAGTTGATGTGCAGCAACAGCTACAAAACTACATGACTGATGACTGACGACTGATGACGAACGACCAACGACGTCGGACGTAGGACGAACGACGTGAGACGTGACTCGCAGGAATGCTACTCTTTTGTTGGCCAAAGCCAACAGCCGTTTCCCATGATTGCGGACGCCTTACATCGCATCGCTAATCACGGCCAGTCGCTCTCCCGCGACGAGGCGCGCGAGGTCATGGCCGAAATTTTCTCCGGCCAGTGCACCGACTCACAAATCGGAGCGCTGCTGGTCGCGCTGCACATGAAGGGCGAAACTGTCGACGAGATCGTAGGCTTTGCCGAAGCCATTCGCGCCGCCGCAACTCCGCTCGGCCCGCAACCTTCGGCCGTCGATGTCAGCGGCACCGAGCGCGATGCACTCGTCGATACCTGCGGCACCGGCGGCGACGCTGCCGGAACCTTCAACATTTCCACCGCAACCGCGCTGGTCGCGGCCGGCGCGGGCGTGCGCGTGGCCAAACATGGCAATCGCAGCGTCACTTCAAAATGCGGATCAGCCGATGTCATGGAAGCTCTCGGCGTCAAAGTCGATCTCCCTCCGGCGCGCATTGCCGAATGCCTCAATCAACACGGCATCGCTTTTCTCTACGCGCCGGCCATGCACTCGGCGATGAAATACGTCCAACCGGCTCGCCGCGAACTTCGCCTGCGCACGGTTTTCAATCTGCTCGGCCCGCTGACCAATCCCGCGAATGCTTCAGCTCAGATCGTCGGAGTCTACGCTCTCTCGATGGTCGAAAAGTTGGCGGAAGCGCTCAGCCGCCTGGGATTGCGCCGCGCCCTGGTCGTCCACGGCCTCGATGGTCTCGATGAAATCACCATCACCGGACCGACTCGAATCGCCGAAGTCCGCGACCGCGCCGTCAGCGTCTATGAAGTCACGCCCCAGCAGTTCGAAATGGAATGTGCACCGCTCAGCGAGATCTCCGGCGGAGACGCCGCTGAAAACGCCGCCATCATCCGCGACGTTCTCGCCGGCAAGAAATCGCCGCGCCGCGATATCGTACTCCTGAACTCCGCCGCTGCATTGGTCGCTGCCGCGAAGGCCGATCATCTGAAAGATGCGCTGCCCCTGGCGGTGAAATCGATCGACTCCGGCGCGGCGAGCCAGAAGTTGGAGGCCCTGGCCAGTCTTACAAACACCGAATTTTAGAGTGGCCTGCCCAAGTTGGCGGATCTTTGCCAGCCCTGGCAGTATGGCAGTAAATTAGCATTGTGCTGCGCGTTCCGTTTGGCCTACTTGTCGCCTGCTACTCGACTTGTATGTTCGGCGTCTGCGGTCAGCCGCGGCCTCGAATGGTCTGTGCTGAATACTTCCGTAGTCAGACCGTGGTCGTTGCGACCCTCACCAGAACTAGTTATCGGGCGCCACAGAACGACGAGGACTACTACTTGTACACATTCAGTCGGCAGCGGTTGCTGCGCGGAGAAGTTCCCGCAACATTTGATATCTGGGAGGGGAACGACAGTGGTAGGGCCACCTTTGGCTGGAGGGTTGGCCAATCTTATGTTCTTTTCATGAACTTTCTGCCGAATGACCACACGATGTGGCAAATCGACGGTTGTGGCAATTCGGGACCCGAGATAGACCGAGGCGCTGCCCTGGCGGAAATCGACGGCCTTAAGGGGCCCACAAGCCACGCTCTTATCGCGGGTCAGATGAACGGCAATGTCCAAGGCGTCCAGGTCCAGGCCAGCGGAGACCGCCGTCAATATCAAGCCGTTACGGACCGCCTTGGGCGTTTCCGTATGAGGGTCTTACCTGGGCAATACCAGCTGAGATTCGCAAAGGCAGGATGGTCTTTTGAGGAAGACTCGTTCAGCTACGAGGACCCGGACAACATTCAGCTTCAAGACGGCGCTTGCGCGCAGGTTTACATTGATTCGAGCAAAAAGGAGGAGGTTTCGGGACGGTAAACGGAGGCAGGATTGATGTCAGGGTGGTTGCAGATGGTGCGCTTTTTCGCCGATGATGCGGGTATGAGGATCTCAGTTTCGATCGACGACGACGTAGCGCAGAGAGCCCGCGAAATCGCCTCCAAACGTGGCACCACCCTGAGCGAGTTGGTGCGCGACTACTTGAATGACCTCGCTGCAGCCAATACGAGCCCAGGAACAAGACGCGACGAGCGTGAAGCTCTCGAGCGCAGCTTCCGTCAATTCCAGTTCTGGGTCGGCCGAAAGAGCTGGAACCGTGAGCAATCGCACGAACGTTCATGAGCTCAACGATGCCCGCCCAAGGGCGAGTCTCCACCTACTTCCCTGCTTCTTTTTTCAACTTCTCGATCTGCGCCAAGTGGCTCGCGCCGTGCTCCGACATTCGTTCTACCAGGTCCGCAACCGTGACATCTTTTTTCATCTCCGGATGGAACGCCGATTTCTTCAGATCATCCGCCTTCAACCGGCGCAGCAATTGCAGGTTTGCATGACGATTCAATCCATACAACGCGACGAGTTCCGCCGGAGCCGACTCCATATATCCCAGATTTCGCGCCCATGCATCCTGATCAATCGGCGCAATCACCGGCTTGGCATCAGCCAGCATCTGGCGCAGCCGGTATGCGTAAGCAATCTCGGTGTCCGCCAAATGTCCGAGAATCTCCAGCACCGACCACTTCTCCGGCGACGGCTTGTACCGCAGCGTCTTGTCCGGCAATCCGGAAACCGCAGCCGCAACCTGCTTCGGACTTTTCTCCGCCGCTTCGACGTGTTTCTTGAATTCAGCTTCAGTCATAGCCCAGTCACCCAATCTTCGCTTTCTCCATCCACTCCGCCACCTGCACATTCCATCTCAATTCCTTCACCATCGTATCGCGCAACTGAGAAGACGCCGCCGGCTCACCATGCACCAGATACGTCGTCGACGGTTTCTTGGGAAACGTGTGCAGCCACTCCAGCAATTCCGGCGTATCGGCATGATCGCTGAACTGCTCAAACGCCGCAATCTGCGCCTTGATCGGCACAATCTCGCCGAAGATCTTCACTTCCGGTGCGCCGCTCTTAATGGTAAATCCACGCGTTCCTGGCGCCTGAAATCCAATAAAGATGACAGTGTTCCTCGCATCGGGCAACTTCTGCATCAGGTGATGCTGTATGCGCCCGCCGGTCACCATCCCACTCGACGAAACAATGATAACCGGCATCTTGATCTCATTGATCTGCTTCGATCCTTCCGAGGTTTCCACAAAATTAAATCCCGGCCACTTGAGCGGCGAACCGTAGCGCGCAATCAAAGCTTTGGTCTCGTCGCTGTATTCCTCCGTGTGGTTCAGAAAGATTTCCACCGCCTTGATCGCCATCGGGCTGTCGCAATATACAGGGACCTGCGGAATCTGCCCCGACTCCATCAACTGTTTCAGCACGAAAAGAAACTTCTGTGTCCGCTCCACCGCGAATGCCGGAACAACGACGCTGCCTCCGCGTTGAACCGTTTGCCGGATCACCGCCGCCAGCTTCGGGTTCGGATCGTCCGTCGGATGCTCGCGGTTTCCGTAAGTCGATTCCATCACCATCAAATCCGCGGTCTCGCCCTCCTGCGGCCCAGAATGCACGACTTTTCCTGGCGCGATATTGCGGTCGCGCACCCGGCCAACGTCGCCGGTAAAAAGCAGCCGCCGAGCTTGCCCATTCGTCCTCAGACTGATCTCCACCATCGACGAGCCCAAGATGTGCGCAGCCCGCACGAACCGAAAGGAAAAGCCATCCGAAAGCTGCTTGGCTTCGCAATACCCGACCGGCTGAAAATACTTCAAGCTTTTCTCTGCTTCCTCCATTGTGTACAGCGGCAGCGCCGGATCGTGCTTCGATTTCTTGTGCTTGTTGTAGAACGCCGCATCTTCTTCCTGCAGATGGCCGGAATCCGGCAAAATAATTCCGCACAAATCAATGGTCGGCGAAGTCGCGTAGATCGGGCCATCGAAGCCGCATTTCACCAGCCGCGGAATCCATCCGCAATGATCGAGATGGGCATGCGTCAAAATCACCGCGTCGATCTCTTTCGCCGGCACCGGCGTGTCCTGCCAGTTGCGCTCGCGCCATTCCTTCGGCCCCTGAAACAATCCGCAATCGATTAGAACTTTCATGCCGCGCCCGTTCGAATCCAGCGCAGTGTCGATCAGGTGTTTCGAACCCGTGACCGTCCCCGCAGCGCCAAGAAATTGGATATAAGCCAAACCACCCCTCCGATCGTTCAATGACTCAATTTATACGTGTTGTTGCTCATATCGCTCTCCGGAACGCTGCCGTCATTCACAGTGATCTCATCCGGCAGTGTCGGCACTTCGATTCGCAGCGATGCCTTCGCTTTGCCGCGCACCTCGAGCCTTCGCGTGATGTCGCCGCGAGGAATGTGCAGCGTCACCGGCACTTCCGCCCCGGCGGCGCCGAGATTTTCAATCGTCACCGTGACGACGTACGCGCCGGTATCGATCTGATGCGGATACGCCGACTCCACTCGAAAATCCGGCAGACCGCGATCGTGATATACCCAGTCCTCAAAAAACCATTGCAGCTCGCGATGGCTGTCTTTTTCGATCAACTTTTGCATATAGCTCGCGTCACGGTCATCTGCTGAGCGGTAAGTCGCCAGAGCGTCGGCTGGTAATTTCCCCAGCATGTCGCGCAGCATCGACCACACGAACATTGACTTCGTCTGCAGGTAGAGTCCATCCGGCGCGTTGATCAGCGAATGTGAATCTTGATCGGTGCCTTTCGCTGCCGTCTTTTCCTCTTCCGTCAATAACACGGCGTGGGTGCTCAGATAGTTCAGAGCAGTTTGTCGCCCGGCTTCGTTCTCGACGAACGCTACTTGCCCGTAATGCGCCAGACCTTCCTCGATCCACGCTCGCCTCGATGCCACCATGCTGCGCACTTTCGCGTATGCCAGATTCAACATGGTTTCGTTGGTTACTGGCAACTTCAGTGGAGCTAACAGCATGCTGCCGGTGACAAATGTCGCAGCCGCTGGATTCGGCAACCCAACAATCCACAGATTGCCCGCAACCCCTCCAACGTTCGGGACTCCTGTGTCAATCACGGACGCAGCGTCTGCATAAGTCTTTGCGGCGTCATCCTGGCCAGGAAAGTAGAAGACGACCGGTTGCTCTTTCGGAGCCACCTTAATGTAATCACCCATGAGAAATGTCGGCACGTCAAGCTCAAACGCCGAGATGTGAAACGCTCCGAAATTTGGCGCCTTTACCGCCGAGGCATCTTCGGCCTCCGATCCGCTGAATAGAATCGTCTGCACCACGCTCGACTCAAAGCGCACATCCATCGAGGCATCCGCGTTGCGCGCCTTCCAGCGTCCAATCGTCGTGCTGACGCTGTCGCCATCAGAAAGATTCGCCGCATCCATCGCCACCGGATACCACGTTACGTAGCCAACGCCTCGTACTGCGGTCGCTTTGCCGATCTCATCCCAATCGTTCTGCTTGGCTTTGTCTTCGGGGACGCCAATGCGGGTCAGCCGTGTCGCGTTGAGCGGAATCGTTCCCTCGTATCCGATCTCGATCTCCAGCGTTGTCCCCGGCGCCGCATCTTTGGTTAAGTTCACAATCGCTTCCGACAACCCACCGGTGTGATCGATGTCCGACGTGTACTCATGCGAAGAAAACTCCGCCGGAGTATCGGTAATCGTGATCGATCGCCACACCAGCGTGGACGAAATCTGCAGCGCTACGTTCTTCTGCGGAAACCCCGAATCGTTGCGCAGCCAGATCTTGCCCCGCACCGAAAGCCGCTGTTGTTCCGGCTCGACACGAGCATCGAGATCATATTTCGTGAAAGTGAAGGCCTCTCGATCAACCGCCAACGCAGGAGAGACCAACGTGAGGCAGACGGCAAGTGCGCACACAAACTTCATGCGTTCTGCATCCGCCGCTGCCGCACTACTTCGTATAAAACCACCCCCGCCGCCACTGACACATTCAGCGATGGCACCTTGCCGAGCATGGGAATCGAAACCAGAAAATCGCACTTTTTAGCGACCAGATCATGCACCCCTTTGCCTTCGGCGCCCAGCACCACTGCACAGTCCATTTTGTAGTCAACCGAATCGTAAGATTGCTTGCCCCGCTCGTCGAGCCCAACGACCCATATATTTCGTTCTTTCAGATCCTCCAGCGTTCGCGCAATATTCGTCACCTTGGCCACAGGCAAGTGAGCGCTGGCTCCCGCAGATGCTTTGGCCACCGCTCCAGTCACCCCTGCGGCACGGCGCTCAGGGATCACCACCCCATCCGCTCCTGCCGCGTCTGCGGTTCGCAAAATCGCACCAAGATTATGCGGATCTTCAACCCCGTCGAGCACCACAATCAGCGAATGCGTCCCACGTTTCGCCGAAATCACATCATCCAAATCCGTATATTGTTTCGCTGACGTAACCGCAACCACCCCCTGATGCCCATTATTCCCCGCCATCCGGTCCAGTTCCGCGCGCCCCACAAATCGAACAGCTACGCCCTGCCGCCGGCAATCTTCCACCAGTCGCTGCAGCCGCATATCGTTGCGCTCTTTTGCCACGCCCACCCACTCAAAGGCCCGCCCACGCGACTTCAGCGCCTCCGCCACGGAATTGATGCCATAGATGTAAT
>DASVWZ010000063.1:0-34030 GCA_036392935.1 Terriglobales bacterium
CGCCCGAGGCGACGCTCAGGAGCGGTGAGGCGATAGTTGGTACCGTAGCTCGGAAAACATTCTGGCAATTAAGGGGGATTCGTGTCCGGTTTGTGTGGTGTCGCCTGCTCTGCTGCGGGCTTTTTTCCGTCAGCGCGGGGCGCTGGCGGCAACGGCCTTCGGCGGAGTGGAAAAAGTCGATTTTTCTTGCTTTCCCCGGACTTCCGGCCGGGGCTATCTTGTGACACCCCTGGCCGAGTGATGGGAAGGCATGGGCCAGCCCCTTTTTTTTCTGGTTACAGCAGATTCCTCATGGCTAAAGCCATTCGGAATGACAATGGTCAGAGTGTGGGTACGGTCTGGCGGGCCGCGGTTACGCGCTGCACGAGAATGTTTCCATCCTTTCTAGTGGGCGAAGTGGGGCCAACTGGAGTGAGTATGACGGTGGATCGTGGAAGTTGGTCAGCTCGTGGTCGTCCGCGCGAGGTCCCCGTTCGGTCGCTGGCGGTCCCTCAGGGCGGACTCTCATGCCGCCGGCTCGAGCAAGCGCAGGTGGGTTACCGCCCGTTGGTTCGTGGTCAGAGTTCCCTGAAACCACATTTGTTGACCCTTGCCTCGCCGGGGTCTTTCGACTGCGCCGCATCTGCGCGAAGCGCAGACGCGGCTCCGCTCAAGATGACAGTGGTTAGGGGATGGTTTGTTCGGAAAACGCAGGGTGGGAATCCCAGGTTAGCGCCACAGAACGGCGCGAACCTGGGCCACCGGTCCTAGGCCGCCCGTCCGTCAAAACAAAAGAATGCAAGTGGCAGAGCAAGTGCACAGGTCCTTCGCTGCGCTCAGGATGACAATGGTCAGGGAATTGGTACGGAAGGCCTGAAGCTAATCGTTGCTGTTGGTAAGGTTGAGGGCCTTGCGGATGGTGCCGCGTTCGTTCTGGATTTTTTCCTGCAGCAAAGTGATGGCGTAGATCAACTGCTCGGGGCGGGGCGGGCATCCGGGGACGTAGACATCGACGGGGATGACCTGGTTGACGCTCTGCACCAGCGCGTAATTTTGAAAGACGCCGCCGGAGGTGGCGCAGGCGCCCATGGAGATGACCCATTTAGGTTCGGGCATCTGCTCCCAGAGCTGGCGAATGACCGGCGCCATTTTGTTGGAGACGCGGCCGGCGATGATGATGAGATCGGACTGGCGCGGCGAGGGGCGGAAAACTTCGGCGCCGAAGCGGGCGATATCGAAGCGGGATGCACCCATGGACATCATTTCAATGGCGCAGCAGGCCAGGCCGAAGGTCATGGGCCAGAGGGAGTTTTTGCGCGTCCAGTTGATGGCCATGTCGAGCGTGGTGAGGATGACGCCTTCGGGGGTGGGGTTGCCGTAGGTGAGGTCTTTGACGACACGCTTGCCGTTTTCGACGTCGACGTAGGGGCCGAAGTTGAGGTTGCGATCCATGAGGCTATTTTAGCGCAGTTGGGGGTCGTCGTTGGTCGTTGGTCGTTGGTCGTCGGTCGGCAGATGGGCCGTTGGTTGGCCTGTGCGCAATCAGCCCGGAAGGTCAAAATCAACTGCTTTACCGCAGAGGACACGGAGGTGCACAGAGGGCGCGCCAAGCCTTAGTCGGCCACAGTCTTAGCGATGGAGACGCTCAGAGCACTTCGGCGAGGCGGCGGATGCCTTCGCGAATCTGAGAAACGGTGAGACGCGAATAGCCGAGCATGATGCCGGAGCGTCGCGGTTTTTTGAGAGAGTAAGGCGCGATGCCGTAGACGCCCACTCCGCGGGAGGCTGCGGCGACGACGATTTCATCTTCTGAAACTTTCTTCTTCGTTGGCCAAAGGACCACGTGGGCGCCGGCACCGTCGCCGGTGAGTTCGGCGCGGTCACCGATGTGTTGATGGATCGAATCGAGCAAGGCATCACGGAGCGCGGCGTTGCGGCGGCGAACCCGGCGGAGGTAACGCTCGTACATCCCACTGGAAATGAATTCGGCGAGTGCGCGCTGCTCGAGCGATGCGGTGTGCCGGTCGGCGAGCCATTTGGCGGCGGCGAAGGCGGTGGTGAGGGATTTGGGGGCGATGAGGTATCCGATGCGGAGCGCGGAAAAGATGGTGCGCGAGAAGGTGCCGATGTAGATGACGCGGCCTTCACGGTCGAGTCCCTGGAGGGATTCGAGGGGCTGGCCGGCGTAGCGGAATTCGCCGTCGTAGTCGTCTTCGACGATGAGCGAGTTGTTGCGCTTGGCCCATGCGAGGAGTTCGATGCGGCGGGCAAACGGAAGAATGGCGCCGGTGGGAAATTGATGGGAGGGGGTGACGAAGGCGAGTGCGGCGTCGCGCGGGAGTTTGGCGGGATTGAGGCCGTCGCGATCAACGGGAGCTGCGACGAGGCGGGCGCCGGCGACGGTGAGGACTTCCCGGGTGCCCTGGTAGCTGGGATCTTCGACGGCGATCCGAGTGCCGGGTGGGATGAGAACGCGGGCAATCAGATCGAGAGCCTGCTGAGAGCCGTTGACGATGATGATCTGCGAGGGATCGGAAACCACGGCGCGGGAGCGGCGAAGGTGATCGCAGATGGCTTCGCGCAGCGCGAGGTCGCCTGGGGCGGGGCCGTAGTCGAGCGAGGAGACCGAAGCTTTGCGGGCGGAGCGCAGAAGAATGCGGCGCCACATTTCAAAGGGGAAGATGGAGACGTCGCTGCGGCCGTAGGCGAAGTCGTAGGGCAGGGCGCGCTTGTCGAGTCCGGGAAGGTTGACGCGCGACCAGGCAGCGGCGGCGGAGAGGCCGAAGCTGGATAAGCGCGGCTTGATGGGCGTGATAGGCGCAACGGAGCGGCCGGCGCCGATTCCGGAGGAGACGTAGGTGCCGGATCCGGCGCGGCCTTCGGCGTAACCTTCGGCGAGAAGCTGATCGTAGGCGAGGAGAACAACGGTGCGGGAGACGCCGAGCTGGTCCGCGACGTCGCGGGTGGAGGGAAGTTTTTCGCCGCTGCGGAGCGCGCCGGAGAGAATGGCTTCGCGAAGCCGGGAATAGAGCTGGCGGGAGAGCATTTTCCGGCCTTTTAGAAGTGGTATTACAAACGCCATAGAAAGTGGTGCTAACAAAATACCACGTTTGCCGTCAGACTCAAACAAGGAGATCGATATGAAGATGTGGGGATGGGTTCTGGCGGCGGCGGTGATTTTTCCGGCGGCGATGATGGGGCAGGCGGGTACGGCGGCGGCGAGCGCGGCTTCGCAAGGCGATCGGCAAAGCGATGGCATGCACGGCTTCGACTTTGAAGTCGGAACGTGGAAGATCCATTTGAAGAAGCTGATGAATCCGATGACCGGATCCAAGGATTGGGTTGAATTCGACGGCACATCAACTACGAGAAAGATATGGAACGGGCAGGGGCAGATCGAACAGTTTGAAACCGACAGCCCGATGGGGCACATCGAGGGATTGACGCTGCGTTTGTACGATCCGGGGAGCCACCAGTGGAGGCTGTATTGGGCGAACAGCAGGAACGGGGTGATGGATCCGCCGCAGGTAGGGGAATTTAAGAACGGGACTGGCGAGTTTTATGCGCAGGACACGATTAATGGGAAGGTCATGCTGATCCGGTTTATATGGTCGAAGACGGATACGGAGGCGCCGCATTTTGAACAGTCGTTTTCTGACGATGGCGGCAAGACGTGGGAAGTGAACTGGATTACCGACCAGACACGGGTTCCAGAGGAGACGTTTAAGGCGAATGCGACGCCCACGACGGTGCAGGCGAGCGGTGCGGGAGCCAGCGCGGAACGAGACGGGCAGCACGATTTCGACTTCATCTTCGGCAACTGGAACGTGCAACTGAAGCGGCGGGTGCATTCGGCAACGGGCGAGGACAAATGGACCGAGTTCAGCGGGTATGCGTCCTACGAAAAGTTGTGGGACGGGCGGGCGAACATCAACGAGTTTGAGGCTAACAGTCCGACGGGGCACGTTTTGGGGATGACGCTGCGGACATACGATCCGCGGAGCCATCAGTGGAGGCTGTATTGGGCCAATAGCAAGGATGGCATTGTGGACGTTCCGCAGATCGGCGAGTTCAAGGACGGGGTGGGCGAATTTTACGCGCAGGACACGATCGAAGGGAAAAGCGTGTTGATTCGATACGTGTGGTCGAAGATCACGCCGACATCGGTTCACTTCGAACAGTCGATTTCAAGCGATGGCGGGAAAACCTGGGAAGCGAACTGGGTTTCCGATATGACCTGCGCGGGCGACGCGCCGAACAAGGCGCATTGAGGACGGCGCATCTCAGTGAGTATGGGGATGGTGAGGGCGCTGGGGCATGCGTCGATTTGGGCTTTTCTGGCGGCGTTGGTTCTGCTGGGTGGCGCGGCTTGGGCGCAGACGTCGCCGGCGACTGCGGCTGACGTGGATCGGCAGTCGCTGAACGATGCGTGGTGGACGGGACCGATGCTGGCGCCGAATGCGTCGACGTTGCCGCAGGGACACTTCTTGCTTGAGCCGTATGTGTACGACGTGATTACGCAGGGTGAATACGACGCGAACGGCAAGCGCCAGAGTTCGCCGCACGAGAATGGGTTTGGCAACCTGACTTACATGAATTACGGATTGGCCAACAAGTTCACGGTGGGGATAATTCCGACATTTGGCTACAACGTGGTGAGCGAAGGACCGAACAGCTCAGGCCTTGGGTTTGGCGATCTGACGGCGCAGGCGCAGTACCGGTTGCGGCAGTTTAATGAAGGCAGTTGGCTGCCGACGGTTTCATTTGCGCTGCAGGAGACGTTTCCGACAGGCAAGTACGACGAGTTGGGCGACCGGACGAGTGACGGATTGGGCGCGGGAGCGTACACGACGACGTTGGCGCTTTATTCGCAGACATATTTCTGGATGCCGAATGGGCGAATTCTGAGGACCAGGTTTAATGTCACGCAGGCGTTTTCTCGGCACGTGGATGTGCGCGATGCCAGTGTCTACGGCACCGAGGATGGATTTCGCGGGCAGGCCGATCCGGGTGCGGTGCTGTTTGTAGACGCGGCGTGGGAGTACAGCGTGACGCGAAGCTGGGTACTGGCGCTCGATGCGACGTATCGGCACCAGTACAACACGCCGGTGAACGGGTATTACGTGACCGATCCGAACCAGCCGGTGGGGCTGAATTCGGGATCCAGCCAGGCTTTTGGACTGGCGCCCGCGATTGAATACAACTGGAAAAGGAACCTGGGAGTGTTGCTGGGTGTGCGAGTCATTCCAGCGGGCAAAAATACTTCGCAGACGATATCGCCGGCGATCGCGATTAATTTTGTGCACTGAGAGCAGACGAACAGCTTTACCACAAAGAACACAGAGGAGTACGGAGAAAAGCAATGAATGTGAGGCGATATGCATGGACCTGGCTGGTAGCGGCGGCTGCGATGGCGGCGTCAACTGGGATTATGGTTTTGCGGAGTTATGCGGAGCAAGCAACTGAGACATCACCTGCGGTTCGCGACGGTTCGCACGATTTCGATTTCGAATTTGGCACATGGAAGACGCATGTGAAACGGCTGCAGCATCCGCTGACGGGATCGACGACGTGGATCGATTACGATGGAACCACTGTGGTGCGAAAGGTCTGGGACGGCAAGGCCAATCTGGCTGAGCTTGAAGCCGATGGGCCGACCGGGCATCTGCAAGTGCTGTCGCTGCGTTTGTACGATCCGAATGGTCATCAGTGGAGCTTGAATACGGCCAACAGCCGGGTGGGGACGATGAGCGTGCCGACGATCGGCGAATTCTACAAAGATGGCCACGGCGAGTTTTACGACACCGAACCTTTCAATGGGCGAAGCATTCTGGTACGCAATGTTTGGTCGGACGTCACGCCGAATGCGTGGCGGTTTGAGCAGGCATTTTCGGCGGACGGCGGCAAGACTTGGGAGGTGAACTGGATCGCGACAGACACGCGGGTCGACGGAGATAAGGCCGAATTACGTTAATCGGCGAGTCACGGATTCAGCACAACTTTTCCGAACATCTGGCTTGACGCGAGATATTCGTGAGCGGCGCGAGTGTCTTTTAACGGAAAGGTTCGATCGATAACCGGTTGAAATGTTCCGTCGAAGACGAACTTCATGGCGCTGATTAGTTCGCCCATGCCGCCCATGTAAGAGCCGAGGAACGAAAGCTGGCGGGCAAAGAGAAAACGCAGATCGAAGCCGACGTTGTGGCCGGTGGTGGCGCCGCAGGTCACGATGGTGCCGCCGGGCTTGAGCGACTTCATGCTTTCTTCCCATGTAGCCGCGCCCACGTGCTCGACGACGATGTCGACGCCTTCTTTGTTGGTGATGCGGCGGACTTCCTGAGAAATCTTCTGGGTGTAGTGATTAATTCCGAAATCGGCGCCGAGGGCTTTGGCTTTTTCCAGCTTCTTTTCATCGCCTGCGGTGGTGATGACGCGGGCGTGGAAAAGCTTGGCGATCTGAATGGCGGCGATGCCCACGCCCGATCCGGCGCCGAGAACCAGGACGGTCTGGCCCTGACGGATGCGGGCGCGCGTGACCAGCATGTTCCAAGCGGTAAGAAAAACCAGGGGCACGCTGGCGGCGGCTTCAAAGCTGAGACTGTCTGGAATTGGAATGATGTTGACCGGCGGGATGGCGATGAGTTCGCAGTCGCCGCCATCGACGCCGTTGCCGAGAGCGGTAAAGCCCGGACAAAGATTTTGCTGGCCGGTGGTGCAGTAATAACACTGATTGCAGAAAACCATGGGCGCAAGCAGAACGCGCTGGCCGATGGAAAATCCGTTGACGTAATCGCCGATTTCGGCGATCTCGCCGGAAATATCGCTGCCGAGAATGTGCGGCAGCTTGACGCCGGGAATTCCGGCGCGAACCCAGAGATCAAGATGATTGAGCGCGCAGGCGCGGATGCGGATCAGGACTTGATCTTTTCTGAGCTGGGGATCGGGGACGTCTTCGTAACGAAGAACTTCGGGTCCTCCGAATTCATGGATGCGGACGGCTTTCATGGGGTGATCTCCCAAAGCATCAACCTAACACAGAGTTGCTTGGGTGAGTTGCACACGAGGAGCTGAGTGAACGATGGTGGATGGGCGACTCTTGTTCCATATCACTCCGCGCCAGATCCCTCGCCCCGCTGGAGAAAACGCGGGGCTTCGGGATGACGTCTTGGGATGGTTGGCGTATTGCCAACTAATGACTATTCCTGGCCGAGCGAGCAATCGCGATTCACATTCTGGATGTAGATCGCGTTGTTGCCGATGCGGTCGTCGGCCCAGGCCACTGCGGCGAGTCCGGAGCCGGCGATCCCGAGCGACAGCTTCGACTTGTTTGCCGAAGCGGAAGAGACCGGGAATTGCGCGCAGATGGTGCGGCCGATGCCATTCACCTTTGTCGCTTGAATGGTGCCCGAACCATAGCCGGGTGAATCGACCCACATCACCAGCGTGGCGGTCCCGACTTGCACGTTCGAAACAAAGATCTGCTGATCGGTTCCGAGTGGAACCAGAACGAGTCCAGTCTGCGACCACTGGCGGGCGCCTTTGCCGTTGAACTTCTGGCCGTAGACGCCGTTGTAAAACTGGTTGCTGTCCTCCTCAGTCCAGAACATGAACGTTTCATCGGTTCCAGGCTGATAGGAGATTGAAGGCGAAACCCTCACGTTATTCAGGTTTGTCGACCCCGGCGAACCGTTGTGCGGGAAGGCCTCGCTGCCATCGGCGCGAATGTGCTGCGCAAAACATTGCAGCGTGGGACCGTTGGTGTACCAGGAAAAGACGGCGCCGCCGCTACCATCAGGAATGAAATAAGGAAATTCGCCAAACTGGAGCGAACCCTGATCGAACAGGATTACGTTCTTGCTGTTTTTCGTAGCCCACAACAGCTGGCCGTTGGCGGAGACTTTATTGGCCCGGAGCTGATGATTGCTGGAGAATCCGCTGTCGCGCTCCCAGGAGACGATAACGCTGCCGTTATCGGCGGCATGAAGATCGGCCAGATTGTAGTTGAAGCCGGACTCGCCGAAGACCAGCGGCTGGCTCCATAAGGGATGCCCTTGTGGGTCGAGCCGTTGCATCTTTAGGAGGCTGTTGCTGGTCCATGCGACCACGACATTACCGTCGCTGGTGCCGGCGATCTTGGGAATAGCGTGGAAATCGTTATCATTGGTCAACTGCACGCCCATCGGGCCCCAGAATGAATGACCGTCTTTGTCGAGCTTGGTCGCAGTGACCTGCTGGTTGGCGCCTTCGCGGGTGTCGAGAAAAGCCAGCAGGGCGTGGCCGCCGGTGTCGATGTCGAGACCGTAGTCTTCGGTAGAGCTGTTGCTCAAATCGGCGACCATGATGCCGTCGTGTTTAAACTGCTCCACTCCGCCGGAGCTCAACAGTTGGTAATAAACGTCGTAGCCACGCGGCGGTGTGCTGTGCGCACCGAAATCAAACCAGCTTACATACCATTGATTGGTGGGCAGCGCTTTTACTTTCGGCTGGACTTGATCGCTGCCGTTGGCTTTATCAGCCAAAGGCAGGTTAACGTCTGGATTTGACGACCACTGCGCCCAAACTGCGGGCGCGGCCGCCAGACAGACCAAGATTGCGATTAGTTTGACGAATTTGCCGTTCATAACTCTAACTCCTCCTGGGTTCGACGACTGATGAAAGCAACAGTCACTCTACGCCGTGGGAGAATCGGGGTCAATGCGATTCCGCGCGGGGCTTGGGGTTTGCAAGAAGTTGCACAACCATGCAGGAGGTGGTGCGTTCGGGCAGGAAAATCAGACGGCTACTGAACCGGCATGAACTTCAATTCGATGGGCTCCCGGCTTTCGGCCTTGGCCGGCTCCCACTTCCACTTGGCGACAGCGTCGGCAGCGGCTTGAGCGAGGACTGGATGCCCACCTTTTATGTCGACCGTCTTCACACTGCCATTGGGAGAAACTACGGCTTCTACCTTTACGCTGCCGCTAATGCGCATATCGCGTGCGATGGATGGGTAAGCCGGAGTCACTTTATTGACGATCTTGCGACCGTTTCCGGCATCCTGGGCAAATGCGGGGTGAATGGCAGCGGCGAACAGCAAAGCAAACGCCAAGGCGACGATCGTGCTACGCCTAGTCATATGGTACGAAAATAATTAGGAAAGAAGTGCCAGTAAAGATGACCGAAGTCACCGCAAGGTGGTCACTTCCGGACTTGGGCAAGGAAAGTGCGGCGGTTTACAGCTCTTTATTTGCAGCTCTTGCGCTCGGCAGGCTGAAACTGATCGATTTGGGCGTCGCGTTGGGTGGTGAATTTTCCGTCGTCGGTTTTGCCGTAAAGGTCGGCGCCCGGACAGTAATAAAGGGCGGTGCGGAAATCGACCCAAACCATAGTGTCGGGATTGCCGGCGTAGGCGGCGCTGGTGGGAGGTTCGGCTAAATCGAGCGCCACGAGGATTTTTTCGAACAGGGTGAGTTGGGGCTCGCGGGACCTGGCTTGTGCGGGCAGGGTCGGCGTGCGCATGAATAGGCCGATGGCAACGATGAGAACTACTATCGCGGCTCCGAGATAAATATCCGACCGGTGACGTTCCAGCCACTTGTGCGCGCTTCCGCCGGTCTCGAGCGAGTCGAGCCATTGGCGCACGCGAACCGATGAAACCCACGGGGTCAGGAGTTCGGCGGATTGGTCTGAGGCTACAGTGCTGAGGGCGTCGGTTGGTTCAGCGTCGGTTGCATGAATGACGCCGTGCGGTCGAGATAGTGTGAGGGCCAGCGTATCTGGCGAAGCAGGGGTTTCAGAAGCAGGTTGCGGCGGCGTGACCGGTTGCCATCCGCGTTTGCGTTGCGAGCGATCGGTGCGGCGGCGCGCACGCGAGGCCCGGCTTTGCGAGGAAGTCTCTTCGGCCTCTTGTCCGGCCGGGGTTGCGGGCTGGGCGTCATGCGCTTCGCTGTCTGCCGGCGAACGTCGCGGCTCGTCGAGATTGCCGTCCAGCAATGGCAGAACCTGGTTCAGCTCTTCGAGCATGGTGGCGTGCTCGGGGCTCAATGCTTTTTTCCAGCGGGCTTCGGCGGCGCGTGCGATCACGTCGGTCAGCAAACCAGCCATCAACTGACAGCAGCGTAGTTCCGCTTCAGGAACCGCGCCCGCCACAAAACGGACTTCCAGGATGCCGACGACCTGGCCGTCGTGAACCAGCGGAAGCGCCAACTCGTTCTGCTCGCCGGAGGGCTGGCGCATGACCGGAACCAGCGCGTCATCGGAGCTATCGACGCCCATGGATGCGAGCGAGAGATCGGGCGGCAGCGGCAGGCTTACGCCGCCCAGGCCAGAAACAGTGCCAGTGGCAGCCACGTAGTGCAGCAAGCCTTCGCGTGCGAGGGCGATAGCAACTCCCTTGGCACGAGTAATTCGTTGCAGCCCTTCGGCCACCAGATTGGCGGCCAGGTCCATATCCCAGGCGCGCGCGCGCAGGCGTTCCTGGGTCTCAGCAATAATGGCCAGCGCATCTTCGGAAGCAGTTTTGCCATTAGCGCGCGCAGCGCCAGCCTGACGCGCCATGCGTAGCTGATCGAGTTGCTGCTGCACTATGTATGCTGCGGCCAGAAGTTGCTGGAATGCACCTTCATCCAGGACTGGCTTATCCACGGTTGCGAGCGCCTCCGCGTCCAATTAGAACCCTCCCTCCGGGTTGATCGTTGCTCTCCTGGGACAGTGCAATCAGTTGCCCAAAAAGGGGATAGGGCCCGTCAGGGGATAAATTCTATCAACCTTGGTAAGCCAATGCCATAGCCCAGACGAGCGACGTAAGTAATTGATGTAAAGCGGTTTCGCCAGAGCGGAGGAACGCGCGGTTGGAAGCGCGGGAATTGCTTGAATGCAGCATAACGAGTAAGTGTGACCAAAGGCACCTGGGGTGTACGCAACAGTTTGCATCTGCGAGAGAACTGTAGAGCTCACTGCGGTTCACGCGTAGTGACCATTTCGGGAGGGATAGTCCCATTAGTGACCTGAGTTTACGGATGCTGCAATCGAGGTCATGTTCTTTAACTGATTACTGTCAAAGGTCTTAGTCCTTGGTTGCGTGGAGGCGAAGATATGGCGAAGTGTTTGCATAATGTGGCGGTGCCGGGATTCAGAAAGCCAGTTCGGGGATGGTTCGAAGTAGAAAGCAGGCAGAGAGTTTTCGAAAGGAGAGACAGATGCTCGATCCAGGATTGATCAAGATCACGCCAAGGGATGAAGAAGTGTTGGGACTGCTGCTGCAAGGATGCAGCAACAAGGAAATCGCGACACAGTTGCGCATCAGCCCACGTACGGTGAAGCAGCACCTGCGCACGCTATTTTTGCGCGCCGGAATTCGCGATGGCCGCAAGCGGGTGAAATTGGCTACAGCGATGTTTCAACACCAGAGGAGACAACCATGCAACCTTGCGATAGGCTAACGCCAAAAGAAGTACGGGTCGCGGTTCTGGTGTGGGAAGGCCTCACCAACCGCGAGATTGCCAAGATTCTTGGCACCACCGAGCAGGTGGTGAAGAATTACCTGCGCAACACCTTCGACAAGCTGGGCGTTTGGAGCCGCCTGGAATTGGCGCTATACGTGGCGAACCATGGCGGTGCCGCCTGGAAAGAACCGGTCGAGCCGTTGCCGGCGGCCACGGGCGTGACCTCGGCGCGGTTCCATGCGGCAGCGGGATAGGGGTGGGATCGGGCTGGCTGACCAGCATGTTTCGATCCGGCTGGGTTGACGACAAAGTGCGGCCACCGGATTCGCACCGTCAGATGCGAATGCGGGTCATGCTCTGCAGGAAGTCGCGAAGCTTTTGCTTATCGGGTTGGGAGACTTCGAGAAACCTGACTCCGATGCCAAATCCGGGCGTGCAGCTGACCACCTTGGCTCGCGCCCAGACTTTGGTCTCATTCAGCCAGACGCCGATTTTAGCGTTTGAGTGCAGCGGAAGCGGAATCGACATTTCGATGAAGCAACCGCCGACGCTGAGGTCGCCAGTACGGCTGCGAATGGGCGCAGCCTGATTGTCGGCGTAGACCTCGATGGAGCACTTGCACTTGACACGCGGCTCGACGCGGCGATCCCGCGCGTCGGGCCAGGTGCCTTTTTCGATGCCCTGAGGTGTGGGCACATCCCATAACGGCTTATCTGGAGCGAGGTTCAGCAAGCCGATTCGCCCGGCGTCGCTGGTATTGGGGCGTCCGACCCAGCGTATGCGAAAGCGGCCCTTGTTACTGCCGCAGGCCAGGCCGATGACGTCGTCGATCTTCAGTTGAGCGCCTACGCCGGTCAGTTCAGCACCGGAATAGCTGATGTTGCAAGTGTGTACATTTTCCGAAAAGACCCGGCCGGCGGCATCGGTCCCGAAAATGCGCACCGCCAGCTTGATATCCTTTCGCGCCTCTCGGTCTTCGCCCATAGATCCGGTTCGACTCCCTGACCCACTCACGGCGGCTTCGCAGGTCAGCCTGCAGTTACGCCTGTTTTGAGTTCTAACCCAGCTCGTTCCCTGATCTCTTCCGGAAAAACGGTGCAAAAGCTTGCACCGACCTTTCTACCCGCTTTGCCAACCATCATGCAACTCTATTTTCTGCAAACACTTGCCAAAAGTTCGAAGGCATTCCAATTGCATCCATGCGGTTCAGGCAGCGGAGCTTGATCTGCTTTCATCGGCCCAGGGCCTCCTAAACATGACAAGGATAGAGACTTTTTGGATGGCGTGCGATTCTACGGCACAGATGCGGGCCGAATATGGTCCTTTTTCTCTACGCACGGAAGCCGAGGCTGAGGCACACCGGCTGGGCTTCGGGTTTCTGCTTCGCTACGAGCACATAATCAATGATGATGGCGATATTGAGGACGTGCGCTGTGTTTTTATCGAATTGCGCGGGGCCGCTGAGCCAGTCGCCAGGCCACGACTGCATACCCGCTGCGCCACTTGCGGGGAAATGGCGGTCCACGATGAGAATTGGCGTGCCGAGGTCTGGGCCGATATCCATGAATTCGAACACACCCGCCATAAGGTTCGTCTTTTTGAGCTGACCAGGCGCGATGGGCTCAAGGAGATACCCGATTGGCGAAGCCAGTGCGCCTGATACGGTCTTTCTTCCTATTACCAGCGTAACCATTCATCGATGATTTTCTGTATTGACCGCGGCCTTCCGGGAGAAAATCGCTTTCAGCCGCCCCCCACAGAAAAGCGCTCCTACGACCATTCTTATTCATGCACTCACAAGAGCGGACAATCCGGCCTTCGGCCCTGCGGCAGGCTGAGGAAATTCAACAGCGCATCGAGCGGCTTTCCGAACGCGATCTGCAACTGTGGTCAATCGGCTTGCTGCTGATTGTGGTGTTGACCATCGGTATGCTGGCGTTTGTTTTTCCCAATGTGGCGTGGGCGCAGCCCATCATCCGGCTTGAACCGGCTTACATGCCGCAGCTGTTTTACGGGCTGATTTCGCTGATCGTTTTATCGAACGTCTATTTCTTTACCCAGAAGCTGTCGCTGAAAACCACCAGCCGGAAGCTGATCAACGAACTGATCCTCAACGAACGGCTGGAAAGCGTTTCGCTGATCGACCCGCTCACTCATCTGCTGAACCGGCGGGCATTTGACGAAATCATTCCCAAGGAGGTCGCGCGCACCAACCGTACCGGCGCGCCGCTGACTTTCATGAATGTCGACATCAACAGCTTTCGCCGCATCAACACCGAGCACGGCAAGGTGGAAGCCGATTTTTTGTTGAGTGAATTCGCCTCGCTGATGATGGCAACCTTCCGCGGCGGGGACATGATCTTCCGCCAGGGTGGGGATGAATTCATTGTGGTCATGCCGGACACGCGCGAAGAGCACACCATGCCTCCGCTGCAGAGGCTGCTACGCGCGGTCGAACGCTGGAATAAGGACAGCGGCAAGCCGTATGAACTTTCCTTCAGTTGGGGAATTGCGGCCTATGTGGTGGGCACTGATTTGTCGGATCTGCTGCGCACCATCGACCGCAAGGTGTACCAGAAGCAGCACAACCTCGAACCGGTTTTCTAGTTCTTCTCCGCAGAAAGCTGGCTGGCCGCTTCACGATCAATCAACCACAAGAGCTTCCCATTTGAGGGCTTTACATTTTGCGCAGGCAGTTTGGCATTGGGGTCTTCAAAAACTTGCCGGACAATGTCAGCTTTGTCTTTTCCCGACACCAGAAACATTACGCAGGCGGCGTGATTGATCAGCGGATAGGTAAAGGTTAGCCGGTAGGTTTTAAATTTCTCCACCCAGTTGGAAACCACCAGGCGCTTGTTTTCGCTCAGTGCTGCGCTGCCGGGAAAAAGCGAAGCAGTGTGGCCGTCGGGACCGAGGCCAAGCAGAATCAGATCGAAAGTTGGAATTTCACCGGGACGCGTGGCGAAATGATTCTCGATGACGGATTGATATTGCGCGGCCACCAGATCCGGATCGGGCTCTTCGGTTTTCATGCGAAAAACATTCGCTGCCGGGACTGCCACTTTCGACAAAAGCGCGTCGTTGGCGGTGTGAAAGTTGCTTTCAGGATCGCCAGGTGGGACAAAGCGCTCGTCGCTGAGAAAAACGCTCGTCTGAGGCCACGGGACAGCAGGGGCTTGTTTGCTTGCGAGCAACGTATACAGACCTTTTGGCGTTGACCCGCCTGAGAGCGCCACGCTGAAACTTCTCTTGCGATGGACGGCATCTGTGGCCAACAACGAAAACTCAACTGCGGCGGCTCGAAACAAATCCGAGGCATCGTTCAATATGCGGATTTCCGGGGGAGTGGTCATCGAGACTCAGCGATCAAAATCCCGCCAGGTGCGACCATCGCGCTCGAGCAACTCTTCGGCTTCTTTCGGACCCCAGGCTCCGGCAGAGTAGTTGGGGAAATTGCGCGGCGGCAGCGCCTTCCACACATCGAGCACGGGGCTGACGACGGACCATCCCGCCTCGACCATGTCGGCGCGTTGAAACAGCGTGGCATCGCCGATCATGCAGTCGTGTAATAGGCGCTCGTAACCGGTGCTGGGTTGTGCGCCGAAATAGTCGGCGTATTCAAAGCTCATATCGACTGCGCCCAGATGCATCACCGGCCCTGGCACCTTCGCGGCAAATTGCAGCGAAATACCTTCTTCCGGCTGAATGTGCAGGACGAGTTGGTTCGGCATCAGGTTCTCAACGTCGGTTCCGCGAAACAAAACGAACGGCGCACGGCGGAACTGGATGACGATGTGGGTATTCTGCGCGGGCAGGCGTTTGCCGGTGCGCAGGTAGAACGGCACATCGGCCCAGCGCCAGTTGTCAATGAGCAACTTAATGGCGACGAAGGTCTCGGTGCGCGATTCGGGATCGACGTCGCTCTCCTCGCGATACCCGGGCACGCGCTGTCCACCGACCACGCCGGGACCGTATTGGCCGCGCACCGTCCGGGTGAGAACTTCCTCCGAACTCAATACCTGGATCGCGTGCAAAATCTTGGCCTGCTCATCGCGAACTGCGTCGGCCTGAAAAGAAATTGGCGGCTCCATGGCGGTCAGGCTGATCAACTGCATGATGTGATTGGGAACCATATCGCGCAACGCTCCCGCATGATCGTAGTAGCTGCCGCGCTGTTCAACGCCGACGGTTTCAGCCACAGAAATCTGCACGTGATCGATGTAGCGCCGGTTCCAGATGGGTTCAAAAATGCCGTTGGCAAAACGAAACGCCAGGATGTTCTGGACCGTTTCTTTGCCAAGATAATGATCGATGCGATAAATCTGTTTTTCTTTCACCACCTTCAGCAGCTGTGCGTTCAGTTCCTTGGCCGATTCGAGATCATGCCCGAAGGGTTTTTCGATGATTACGCGCCGCCAGTGCTGATTGTTTTCTTCCATCAGTCCGACTGCGGCCAGGTTTTCGACGATCAGGCCGAAATATTTCGGCGCAGTCGCCATGTAGTAGAAAAAGTTTTCGTGGGTGCCGTGGTCTTTGTCGACCTTGTCAAGGAGATCTTTGAGCCTGACGTAAAGTCCCTGATCGTCAAAGTCTCCCTGCATGTAATACACGCGACGCGAGAACCACTCGATGATCGCCGGGTCAGCAGTCGGGCCGGCGTAGAGTTTCACGTCTTCAGCAACCTTTTGCGCGAATTCTTCATTTGACATTGGCTTGCGCGAGAGTCCCACAACCGCGAATTCACGCGACAGCAGGTCGGCCTTGGCCAGGTTGTAAAGCGCGGGAACGAGTTTCCGCCGCGTGAGGTCGCCGGCCGCTCCGAAGATCACCATGACGCACGGGTCAGCGGTTCGACCGGTTCGATGTTGATTGGTTAGGGTTGCTTCTGCCTGCGCCATCTTTTCCTCTTCGTTTCGAGCCTGCGGTCTGCGCCTACGCTGTCTTCTTTGCCGCGGCCACGCCCGGCTCAAGGTGCCCGCCGAATTGCTGCCGCATTGCCGACAACATCTTCTCCGCGAAGGTATGATCCTGCCGAGAGCGGAAGCGCACGAACAGCGCCGCCGATAAGACATCCACCGGTACCGCTTCCTCGATTGCCGCTTCAATGGTCCATCGTCCTTCGCCCGAGTCAGGGACAAAACCGCTGTATTCGGAAAGCGCGGGATTCGCAGCCAGCGCTATGGCGGTCAGATCGAGCAACCACGAACTCACGACGCTTCCGCGCCGCCAGACTTCGGCTATGTCGGCAAGATTCAAATCGTAACGGCGATCTTCCGGGAGTTCCTTACTGGTTGCGTTCTTAAAAATGTCGAAACCTTCGGCGTAAGCCTGCATAATGCCATACTCAATGCCGTTATGCACCATCTTCACAAAATGGCCGGCACCCGAGGGCCCGCAGTAGATGTATCCCTCTTCGGCCGTTCCTGGCATCTTGTCGCGGCCGGGCGTGCGTGTAATCGTTCCCCGCCCCGGAGCCAGCGTTCTAAAAATCGGATCGAGCTGCTGCACCACGTCCTTCGGACCGCCGATCATCATGCAGTAGCCACGTTCCAGACCCCAGACACCGCCGCTGGTGCCCACGTCAAGGTAGTGAATTCCCTTCCCTTTCAACTGCTGCGAGCGCCGGATGTCGTCTTTGTAGTAGGAGTTGCCGCCGTCGATTAAAACGTCGCCCGCCTGAAACTTCTGCGCCAGCGCGTCAACACTCTGCTGCGTTGGCGCCCCCGCCGGAACCATGAGCCATGCGATCTTTGGCTTGCCCAGTTTGCTGACAAAGTCGTCGAGCGAACTCGATCCAATGGCGCCCTCGGCTGCCATGTTTTTCACATTGTCGGCATTGAGATCGGTAACCACGACCTCGTGCCCGCCTTTCATGAGCCGGCGCACCATGTTTGCGCCCATTTTGCCCAGACCCACCATTCCCAACTTCATGTCCGCTCCTTAGAAAATCTGGTTTCGAATATTTTGCCGCGCGCCGCGGCCGACGTTACCCCAACGCCTGCTGAAACAACTGCGTGAGTTTGGCCAGGCCTGCATCCACGTCTTTGGGCAGATGCACGCGCAAAGCGCGCCGTCCGCGCTCGGCGAGCACCTGAAAGTCTCCCCGCGCCTGGGCGGCTTTCACAATGCCGAACGTATATTTCTGCTCAGGCACCGGCAGATCGACAGCGTCGTCGCAAGTTATCTGCAAGAACACGCCCGAGTTTGGCCCACCCTTGTACGCCTGGCCGGTGGAATGAAGAAATCTCGGGCCAAAGCCAAGACAAGTAGCCACTTTTTTTCGATCGCGCACGCCGTGGCGAATCGCCTGCAATCGCTTCTCGTGATCGTCGTTCATGAAAATGTAGGCGAGTAAGGCAAAATAATCCCCGCCGCCGATGCGGTTGAGATGGGCACGCAGGTACCCGAGCAACGTTTTGTCTTTGCCTGCGACATTCGCCAGCGCCTGCGCATTTTTCGGATCGGTGAACAGCCTGATGCCAGCTTCTTCGAGAATGGGTTGTTCCGCGGGAAGTGAACCGGTTTTTTCGTAGGCCGAGGTCAGATCGCGCGTGACCACTTTGCTGGCTTCGACATCGGGTTGGTTGAAGGCGTTGATGCCGATAATCGATCCGGCAACTGCGGTCGCAATCTCCCAGCGAAAAAATTCCTGGCCAAGATCGTAGGCGTCAGCTAGACGAATGCGCACCACCGGCTGGCCGGCGTTTTCGATGGCCTCGACTTTTGCGTCCTGCGCCGCGTCCGGCGCGGTCTCCAAACGCAAATACGCAAACACACGATCGTTGCCGTAAACGCCCGGCGGACCGAGCGCCTCGCGATCTACGGGGATGATGCCGTGGCCTTGCTTGCCGGTTGACTCAGCCAATAGCTGCTCGAGCCACGCGCCCAGATCGAAAATTCCCGGCGAGGCGACGATCGTAGCTTTGTCACGGTGGTTCACGGCGGCGGTGCCGAGAATAATTCCCAGCATCGCTCCGGGATTCTCCTCGACCGGCACATTCGCGCCGCATGCCTTCACCATTTCTTCGGTACGGTCGAGAAATTTTTGCAAATCGAGCCCCCGCGCGGCGCCCGGCGCCATGCCGAAATTCGACAGCGCCGAATACCGCCCGCCAATGCTGGGCAAGCCATAAAAAATGTGCAGAAATTTATCGCCTTCGGCGACCTTCTGCATCTTCGATCCCGGATCGGTGATGGCAATGAATCGGCTTCCGGCTTCATCGGCGCCAATGGTCTGCTTCACGCGCTCGAAGAAATACTGCTTGAAAATATTCGGCTCGAGCGTCGTGCCCGATTTGCTGGAAACGAAAAATAACGTCTTCGCCAGATTAACCTGACTCTCGACCCACTTCACCTGCGCGGGGTCGGTCGAGTCGAGGACGTGCATGCGTGGAAAACCTGGCGTGGCTGGGTAGGTCTTTTCCAGAACCTCCGGACACAAACTCGACCCGCCCATGCCCAGCAGCAGAATGTCAGTGAACTTATCGTCCTTGACCTCGGCCGCGAACTTTTTCAGCGCGGCAAGATTCTTGATCTGCTCATCGACAATATTCAGCCAGCCCAGCCATTTTGATTCGTCGTCGTTGGTCCACAGCGACGCGTCGCCCTGCCATAGCCGGCGAACTTTATTATTCGACTGCCAGTCGGCGATATTGCTTTTGACCGCAGCTGCCAGCGAATCCGGCAGTTTGTACTTTATTTTGTCGATCATGCGTTGGCCGATGTGTTCTTCTTGATCGCCTCGAGCAGCTTATCGAACGAGTCGGCGAAAAGTTTCACGCCGTCGACGGTGAGTTTGTCAGTGACTTCTTTCATCGAAATGCCAAGGTCGGCCGCGGTCTTCATGGTCTTCGCCGCGCCAGCCACATCTTTGGTCAAAGTCTCGGCCGGGTGTCCGTGATCGCGAAACGCGTCGAACGTCGCCGGCGGGATGGTATTGACCGTATCGGGTCCGATCAGTTCGTCTACATAAAGCACATCGCTGTATGCGGGATTCTTGGTGCTGGTGCTCGCCCAAAGAACACGCTGAGTCTGCGCACCTTTTGCAGCCAGCGCCTGCCAGCGCGGCGTGCTGAAAATCTTCTGATAAGCTTCGTACGTCTGCTTGCCATTCGCGATGGCGACTTTGCCGAGCAGACTCTTGAGTTGTTCCTGTTCCTTCGGATCTTTCGACGCCTTTAGCCGCGCTCCCACAATCGCATCGATCGAATTGTCGATACGACTGATAAAGAAGCTGGCCACGCTGGCCATCTTGCTGACGTCGCCGCCGCTGGCTGCCAATTTCTCCAGGCCGGCGATATAGGCTTCCGCGACATTGTGGTAAACCTCCTGCGCAAACAGCAAGGTCACGTTGACGTTAATGCCTTCACTGATCAACTGCTGAAACGCCGGAATCCCTTCTTTGGTGCCGGGGACCTTGATCATCAGGTTCGGCTTGCCGACAGCCTTCCATAACCGCCGAGCTTCTTCGAGTGTGCCCTGCGTGTCATGCGCCAAATAAGGCGAGACTTCCAGGCTTACGTAGCCGTCGCGGCGTTTCGTCGAGTCGTATACGCCGCGCAATGCGTCGGCCGCGTCCTGAATGTCGCGAATCGCCAGCAGTTCATAACGCCCCTTCGCGTCCAGATCTTTCCGAGAGGCCAGCGATTTTAGGAAATCATCGTATAGATTGCTCTCCGCAATTGCTTTTTCAAAAATCGACGGATTCGAGGTCATGCCCCGCAGCCCATCTTCGTCGATCATTTTTTTGAGTTTGCCGCTCGAGAACAGGTCGCGGCGAATATAGTCCAGCCAGACCGACTGGCCGAACTTCTGCAATTCTTTAAGATGGTTGACGGCTTTGGGTGCTTCGACAATTCCAGTTGGCTGCATAAAACCTCACATTGGGAATCTTCGGGGATTCCGGAATTATACGTTTTAGATTCAGCTGGCCGGATGGGCGACTCCCGGCAAGTTGGCCGGTAAAAACAATCTGAAATCGCAGTGTATCAATTTCCAAGGAAAGATGTGCGACGGGAAGATGAGAAGAGTGCAGCCAGACGCTCTGGGGAATCACGACGGCGCCAACAGAAACAATTCCCCTAATGGGTTCCGCCCGGCCAAGTGGAGGGCCCACAGTCCGGGCTCATTCTTACCTGTGCCAGACGCGTTACTTCGTCTCGGTCTTGGGAGCTTCCGCCGGCTTGTCCGACTCTTTCATGCCGTCTTTGAATGCGCGGATGCCATCGCCCAGCCCTTTGCCCAGTTCCGGCAGCTTTTTCGGACCAAATACCAGCAATGCAATAAACGCGATCACCAGCAGGTGCATCGGTTGAAATAGGCCTTCAGCCATTTGAGTTCTCCTTGCGGGCACGCTCTTTATTAGTTTACCAGCGCAGCCCCACATGAATCATTGTAGCTTGAGCGCCGTGGAACCGTATGGCCAGTGTCACTGGTTCATGTGATGTATATCACACGGCAATAGTTACACCGGAAAGCATCCAACTGGCTCATTTTGCGGGCTATTGGCGCAGGCTCAGGGTGCCCAAAGCCGCCTGTTGTTTGGCAATCAGCGCATGCACGCCATCCGCTGCCAGCGCCATCATTCGTTTGAATTGCTCCTGCTCAAACGGCTGCCGCTCTGCCGTGGCCTGCACTTCAATCAGTTTGCCGGCCGAGGTCATCACAAAATTCATGTCGACTTCGGCGCGCGAATCTTCTTCGTATGCGAGATCGAGCAGAATTTCTCCGTCTACAATGCCCACGCTGATGGCGGCAATGTAGTCGCGCAGCGGCACCGATGTGAGATTCCCTGTCTGAACCAGTTTTTCTAACGCGAGCCCTAGCGCAACGAACGCACCGGTGATGGCCGCCGTCCGCGTGCCTCCATCGGCCTGAATCACATCGCAATCAATCCACACCGTGCGCTCGCCCAGCCGCGCCAGGTCGGTCACCGCGCGCAAAGACCGCCCTACCAATCGTTGGATCTCGTGCGTGCGCCCGCTCTGCCGGCCTTTATTTACTTCACGCGGAGTGCGCGTCAGAGTCGAACGCGGCAGCATGGAGTATTCCGCCGTAATCCAGCCTTTGCCGGTGTTGCGCAGAAACGGCGGTACGGTTTCTTCGAGCGATGCGGTGCAGATCACCCGCGTATTGCCCACTTCAATCAGCACCGACCCTTCGGCGGTGTGAATGTAATCCGGAAAAATGTTGACGGGACGAATCTGGTCGGCCGTGCGGTTGTCCGAGCGATAAATCATCGTCCGCGATTGTAATTGATTTGAGTGGCGCGAACATTTCTGGCAAAATGAAGTCGCTTCGTAGGGCGCATCGGTGCACGCCGAAAAGGGCAACGCCCACCTACCGTAAGTAAGTTCGTTTGCGCCCATGCCAAACCTCGAAAACCTCCGGAAGCAGGCCAAACAATATCTGCGCTGGCATCGCGAGCGGTATTATCCGGTCGCGGCCGCAATTAGATCGGCCTTGCCTCGGGCGGCTCACCTCACCGACCAGCAGATACTCGACACAAGCTTTCAACTCGCAGATGCGCAGGAACTGGTCGCGCGGCAAAAAGGTTTCGCAGGATGGCAGGCGCTTAAGTCAGGAGCTAAAGCCATACCCGGTGACGAAACCAACAAAAATTCCGCCGGAAACGAAAACAAAATGCCTACTCCCGTTTTCACCTCCATCGCTGCCCAGTTGTTCGTCGCCGATGTCAAAGCCTCATGCGAATTTTTCACCGCTAAACTCGGCTTCGCGGTTGACTTCATTTATGGCGATCCGCCGTTCTATGCGCAGGTCAGCCGCGACCACGCGCGATTGGCGCTGCGGCTGGTCCACGAACCGGTTTTTGCCGGCGATGTCCGCGAGCGCGAACATCTGCTTTCCGCTGCCGTGACCGTAGCCACGACAGACGAAATCAAAGCGCTATTTCTCGACTATCAGTCAGCAGGCGTGCGCTTCCATCAAACCCTTAAGAAGGAGCCGTGGGGCGCCAGAGCTTTCATCGTCTTCGATCCCGACGGCAATCTGATCCTCTTTGCCGGCCCAGCCGATTAGCCGGGTTCGAATCTGTGCGCCACGCGCGACATGGGCGCGGCAGGAATGCTTCGCGCGTCACACCATAATGCCCATTGACATCCCCTCCGCCCGCTGCTATGTTTCCTTCCCAGTAGGATAGGGGGATCCTGCCATAGCCATTTCTTTGGCTTCAGGAGGCCGTCCATGTACTCACTGAGCGTGGACGCCACGAATCGGAAGCGTGCCATCGGGGAGCCGGACAAAAAGGCGTGTGGCTGTATGGGCTCATCACTCCCGCCCTTGCGAAAAGCGCAAGGACGGGGCACCCACTGTCATGAACCGGGACGGCAAAGCAAAGGCTGGGCCACCCGCCCGATGCAAATTCCGGCACCCGGACGGGCGACCCGGATTCTCGCAATAGCTCTCGGGCTTTTCCTTGCGGCGCAGGCTGACGCCCAGTACAAGATCCTCCACAACTTCACCGGCGGGGCAGACGGCGACGGCGGCCAAGCCATGGCCCTCGACCCCGTTGGCAACATCTACGGCGCTAGTATTGGCGGCGGGAGCCAGAACGGCGGGCTCGTGTACGAACTGACGCGGGGACCGAACGGCGATTGGACTTTTTCTGCCCTTTACAACTTCACGGGCAAAAGCGACGGCGCTGGTCCGAATAGCCCGCTCATTCTGAACTCGTTAGGCAACATCTACGGCACCACCCAATCCGGCGGAGGCCCGCACGGCGGGGGCACCGCGTTCGAGCTTTCGCCAGGCAAGAATGGATGGACGCAAAAAACCCTCTTCTCCTTCTGCCCCGCGATGGAGAAAGACATCTGCCTGGACGCGGGAGGGACGGTGTCCAGCCCCGTGCCAGATGAAAACGGCAACTTCTACGGCACCAAGCCTTGGTATGGAGGCGTCATCTACGAGCTCACGAAGGTTTCGGGCATCTGGACCGAGACCCTGTTGCGCAAGTTCTGCCCAAACGGCAGCGGCCAGTGCGCCGACGGCGTGGCGCCCTACGCAGCGCCAATCCTAAGCACTACGGGAAGCCTCTATGGCACCACATTCGGCGGAGGAAACCAATGCGGCAGCTCAACTTGTGGCACCGTATACGAGCTCTCGCCGCAGGGCGACGGCCATTGGCAGGAAAGCGTTCTGTTCCGCTTCAACGGGCAAAACGGGCAGTTCCCCGGGTCCGGCGCACTGTACATGGACGAAACCGGCGTCCTCTACGGAACCACGGAGTTAGGAGGAACATACGGGGGAATCGCCTTCAGGCTCACCCCGCAGGGCGGCGGGCACTGGCGCTACGCCATCATCCACAATTTCCTGGGGGGCCCGAGCGGAAGCCTGCCTTATTGGGGTGTGGTCATGGACAAGATCGGCAACCTGTACGGCACCACCGACGGCGGGGGTAACCTATCCGGCTGTGGCGTCATCTACAAGCTTGCGCCCGCCCCAGGCGACAAATGGAAATACTCGGTTCTGCACACCTTCGGCAACGGTTTCGACGGCTGCGTGCCCGAGGGCAACCTGGCGATCGACCAGAATGGTAACCTCTACGGCGGCACAGTCCTAGGCGGGGAATATGGTTACGGCATCGTCTTCCAACTCAGCACCGTCCCGGTCTCCGACCAGCCGTCCCGCTAAGCACGGGTACGCCGAAAGCCGCCCTATTTCGAGGATTCGGAGTGCCCAGGCGTACAGATCGAAACGCTTTGCGGCTAATCCGCGGCTACGCTGCTGCTGACCGGCTCCTCCGCGCGGCGGGCGCGGTTGGCGGGCAAGCCCGCTTCCCGAATCTTGTAGAGCAATGCGCGATAGCTGATGCAAAGCGCCTTCGCAGCCTGCTTGCGGTTCCAATGATGCGCCTGCAGCACCTTCAGAATGATCTTGCGTTCGAGTTCGTGGGTCGCCTGGCGGGTGAGTTTCTTCAATGAAATCGGCCCGTCCAGGTTGATCTCTGGCGTGTAGAAATCCTTTTCGCCGCGAATCACCAGCTCGCTGCTGATGACATCTTCGCTGCCGAGAATGACGTAGCGCTTGATCAGGTTCTCCAGTTCGCGAATATTTCCCGGCCAATGATACTTGTGCAACACCGCCATCAACTCGCCGGAGAGCGCCTTGGCCCGGCAGTTGTACTTGCGGTTGTAATGATCGAGGAAATAATCGATCAGTCCCGGAATATCGGCGCGCCGCTCACTCAAAGGCGGCATATATAAATTCACCACGTTGATGCGGTAATAGAGATCCTGGCGGAAGCTGCCATTTTCAATTTCTTCTTCCAGCCGCCGGTTGGTGGCGCAAACGATGCGGACTTCAACTTTTTTGTCTTCCTGGGCGCCGATGCGGCAAAACTGCCCATCCTGCAGCAATTGCAACAACTTAGACTGCAAAGAGGGGTCGAGTTCGGAGATCTCGTCTAAAAAAAGCGTTCCCCGGTGAGCCAACTCCACCCGGCCGGGCTTGGCGCCGTAAGCGCCTGTAAATGCGCCTTTTTCGTAGCCAAAGAGCTCGCTTTCGAGCAAGGTTCCGGGAATCGCCGGGCAGTTGACTTTGACGAAAGGCCCATTTTTCCAAGGAGATAGCGCGTGTACCATGCGCGCGATAATGTCTTTTCCGGTGCCGCTTTGGCCGTGAATTAAAACCGGGACGTTGGCCGCGGCGACCTTGTCCATGCGGCTCCTAAGTGCCTGCATGGCTTCAGTTTTGCCAAAAACTACATGATCGGGCGGAAAAGCCCCGAGGGACTGAACTAATGTATTGACCTGGGATGTGTTCGGAATCGGCATTTTTTTGCGGTTCTGTTCCAGCCTAACAAAAGCACCCCGAAAGCCAAATCTAACGTCGGGAATATTACCTGTGGAATATGACGTCAATGCCTTTATATTCAATTATTTAAGTGATTATCGATCGGGTTCACAGAGGTCCCTGGAGAGGGAAAAAGACTCTAGGCATTAGACTCGCTGGCGGCTTCCGCGAGTGAAAACATTTTCACTATTGTGAAGTCTTTTTCCGCTTTGTGGGCTGGCCGTCGACCTGGGAGGCCGATAAAGCGCGCAAAAATTTCAGGCCCACGAGGTGGTAATTATCGGCGTGAGTGATGCGTAAAGTCTTTGCTTTCAGGATATGTGACGCTTTGGGCAGATTGGCTTCCGTGGCGAGCGGGGCCGAGGGGATCTCTAAAAGCACCTCGGCGGAAAGCGGCAAGGAGCGCCGCACTGCGAGCAAAGCCCCGCCGGCTGATACGTTTAGCGCGGTTGCAAACTCCAGCGATTCGCGCCCGCCGGGCTCTTTGCTGCGGACGAAAATCGGGATCGCCAGCGGCAAGCGCGGCCACTTTCTCGTTTCTTTTCCGTTCTTTACGCGTGGCAAGGGCAAAGTCCTCGAAAACATCGCGAAAGGCTTACACTATAGCACCTACGATTCCAAACCTTAGCACGAACGTGCCATGGTTCGGCTAAGCCCTTGTTTCAGATTGATTTGGGAGGGATGAAATCGCCATTTCATCGCCTTTTGTTCGCTTTTACAAGGCCGGTTATTGAAACGATTTAGAGGCCTGTAAGCCCAAGGAAATGCAGAACTTTTCGCTACTTTGACAAAGTTGTTCGTTTTTCCGTTGACATGGCGAATCGTAGACGCTTAGCATTAACGCAGTGAGGTAGCTGGTCACTTTTTTGCTTTTTGTTGCGGTTTAGTTCCTCCCTCGCAGTGCAAACCACCGAGACATAGATCATGGCTGCGACACCGGAAAAGACGTGTCTCACAACACCGGATGGTTCTGCTCCGCCGGATTCCAACCTGGATTCCGACGTTCTTCAACAATTTCATCAACTGCAGACGCGTTATCAGCGGACCACAAATGCTTTAGCCTCCGCCGCGCACGATCTGAAAACACCGCTCGCGATCCTCAACGGCTACGTCGAAGTGCTGCGCAGCGAGAAGCTGGGGCCGCTGAATGAACGGCAGCGCCAGGTGCTGCACGATATGCACTCGAGCGGCAAGCGGCTGCAGGATTTTATCCAGGACTTTCTGAGTTTCAGCTCGCTCGAAACCGGCGAGATGAAGATGCGCTTCGAAAAAGGCGACCTCAACAAGTGCCTTTCCGAAGTGTGCCAGCTTTGGTCGAACAATTTTCAGGACAAAGGGCTGGCTCTGTACTTTCTACCCAACGAAAAAGTGAGCGAATTCGCTTTCGATTCGCCGAAGGTTCAGCGGGTCGTATCGAATCTGCTGGACAACGCGTCGAAGTACACGCCTTCGGGCGGGACGGTCTGGCTGCACGCGGAGCCGCACATGTGGGAACGGCGCGCGGAAAAAGCGGCGGGCGTACCGCAGGAGCGGCGGCGGCAGAGCACGTTTCATCCCAACTCGGTGAAGGTCAGCGTGAGCGACACCGGGCCCGGAATTCCAGCCGAATACCACATGGAAGTGTTTGACGATTTCTTCCGCCTGGCGCAGAACGAAAACCAATCGGGGATGGGACTTGGCCTGGCGATCGCGCGCAAGCTGGTTGCGGGCATGGGCGGAAAAATTTGGGTTGAAAGCACGGCCGGCGCCGGCTCCAAGTTCAGCTTTGTGATTCCCCTGAAACCTCCAGCAGTTACCACAAACAAAGGGAAAAAATAGATGAAGGAAACCGCCAACATTCTGCTGGTGGATGACGAACCGGGCATGCTGCGGTACATCAAGACGCTGCTGGAAGTGGACGACTATCGTGTGGAGACAGCCAGCACTGGCGAAGAAGCGCTGCAGAAGATCGAGAAAGGGCTGCGGCCGGAGCTGATTCTGATGGACCTGGTGATGCCGGGCATCAGCGGCCTGGAGACGCTCGAAAAGATCAAGAAAAGTTTTCCGGCGGCAAAAGTTGTCATGCTCTCCTGCGTGACCGACACGCGCAAAGTGGTGCAGGCGATCCGGCTGGGCGCGGTGGATTACATCACCAAGCCATTTCAAAAGGCTGAACTGGACGCCGTCATCGATCAGTGCCTTGGCACCAATCAGCAGAATTATCCGGGAGAAGTGGAAGAGCTGAGCGACGACACATTTTTCGTGGCGGCCAGCCCGATCATGCGCAAACTGCGGTCACAGGCGGCGCTGGTGGCGAACGTCGATATTCCAGTTTTAATGCTGGGCGAGAGTGGCACGGGAAAAGAAGTGATGGCGCGGCTGATTCATAAACTTTCCCCGCGGGCGCACCGGACATTTTTGAAAGTGAATTGCGCAGCAGTGCCCGGCGATCTGCTGGAAAGCGAATTGTTCGGCTACGAGCCCGGTGCGTTTACCGGCGCGACCCACGCCAAGCCGGGAAAATTCGAGCTGTGCAACAAAGGCACGATTCTGCTGGATGAGATCGGCGAGATGCCGTACGGGTTGCAGGCGAAGCTGCTGCACGTGCTGCAGGACCAGCAGTTTTCGCGTCTGGGCAGCCGGTCCATGGTGAAAGTCGACGTTCGCATACTGGCGGCGACCAACATCAATATTCAGGAAGCGATTGCCACCAAGAGCCTGCGCGAAGATCTTTATTATCGGCTGAACGCGTTCACCTTGCAGGTGCCTCCGCTGCGCGAGCGCAAGGAAGAGATTCCCATCCTGTTGAAACATTTCATGGCCAAAATGGCGGAGCAGTTTGCGCGCCAGCCGCTTCCGGTTTCGGCGGAACTGGTGCAGGCGTGCATGGATTATTCGTGGCCGGGAAATTTGCGCGAACTGAATAACTTTGTAAAACGCTATCTGGTACTGGGCGACGAGAAGGCAGCGATTGCCGAGCTGCATCCCAAGGGCGATGGCGCCGGCGCGGCTTTTGGCGCGGAGGGTTCAGATGCCGGCGGGCAGGGATTGAAGTCGCTCGCGCGATCGGCAAAAGACGAAGCCGAAGCCGAGGCGATCTCAAAGGCTCTTGAAGAAACCAACTGGAACCGCAAGCGGGCAGCGGTGCTGCTCAAGATCAGCTACAAAGCTCTGCTGTATAAGATCCGCCAGTACGGCCTGGCGGAGAGAAAGAGCCATCATCGGCTGTCGGCGGGAGCGTAGGGCGAGTCATCAGTTATCAGTTGTCAGTAGTCAGTCACGTCCCACGCCTTTGGCCTTTCGCCTTTGGCCCCATCAGCTGACCGATTAGGGCGTGATTTCGTAGACGGTGCCGCAGCCCTGCACCTGCTGGCTCTGCGGATCACAGGACTCCAGGTTGCCGCCAAACCCGGTAGTGCCGTAAATGTTTCCATTTGAGTCGATGATTAAGTCTCCCGTCGGCACAACCCCGTCGCCCTTTGCTCCGAAATCGTGCAGGACTGTTGACGTCCAGGTGCCGTTCGCTCCGGGGCTGAATTCGAATAGGGAGCCTCCGCAGGGGCCTCCATAACACGAACCCTGGTGTTGATAGTGGCCGCCTTCAGTCGTCGTGGTGTATAGGTTGCCCTTGGCGTCGAACACTACCGAACTAATCGGCTCCCGGTCGTTATAGAAGTTATGGATTATCGTTTCCGTCCACTGGCCCTTCGGCTGCGGGGCGAGCTCGAACACATTGCCAGCGCCGTCGCGCCTCTCATTACCATACCTGGTGGTGCCGTATAAGTTGCCATTCTGATCAAAAACAAGTTTGCCGCTGGGGGAGCCTCCATTATTGCCGTAGAAGCTGCAAATTATCTTTTCATGCCAATGCCCGGCGCCGACGGGACTGAGCTTAAATACCACCCCTTGGCCGTACCAGCCCCCTTGAAACGTTCCACCGTAGAGGTTGCCGGACGCGTCCATGGCGAGCCCGGCCGTCGGCCACTCTCCATCGCCCTCCTGGCCCCGGCTGAAGCTGTGCACAATTGTCTCTTTCCATTTTCCGCCCCGCCCGAGACTCAGCTCGAAGACAGTTCCGCAGCCGTTTCCGAATGCGCAGTCGTGTATTCGAGGACCGCCTCCGAAATATGTCGTTCCGTACAGGTTACCATCGGCATCGAGCACCAGGCCGCCGTTGGGCAGGGTTCCGTCTTGCGGCTTTCCGAACTCGTACAAGACAGTGTTCGTCCAGGAGCCGTCCGGATTGGGTGTGAGTTCGAAGATGGTACCGCCGCGGTGTCTTCCACCGTACGCAGTTGCGCCATACAGGTTCCCCGACTTATCGAGGACGAGGCCCCCGATCGGGTAATCTGAACCAAAATTGTGCAGCACGGTTTCCGACCAGGTGCCGTCGGCGCCGGGAGAAAGCATGAATACGGCACCGTAGAGATGGGCGGGATCGTACTGCTCCCCTGACGCGGTGCCATACAGGTTTCCAGCCGAGTCGAAGATTACGCCGGCTTGAGGGACGGTCGGGCCCGGATAGTGGAACTTGTAGAGTACTTGTTCGTTGCCGTCGCCAGCCGGCGGGTTGGTAGCGGGGGAGAATGAAGAAAGTGCGAACAGCGTTACGATCAGCAAGAGTGCCCGGTGGTTGGTCATTGACGATCTCCCTACGGCAGAATTCCGAATCGGAGCCTTCAATGGCTGAAGTATGCGCTTGAACCAACAGGCGGTCAAGTGGGTGGGGACATCGGCTTAATTTGATCCCTCCGATCCTCGCTTCAACAAAGCCTTCTTCGCCGTACATTGAAGACCGTAGGTCATTGGCATTTGAACCTATCCCAGCCAGCAGCCAACTCTTAGGCTGCTTCCGCCATCGGAAATCTGCCGGATAATGCGGAGGCCATTCATGGAACTACACAATCACGAAAATCTCTGCAGCGAACTGATTCAACTCACCGATGAGCAAATCAGGACCATCGAAAAACGAACGTCCCGGGGCATCACCGAGGCGGAGCAAACCGAGTACGAGGAGAGGCAAAAGCGAATCCGGGGTCTGTTCATGGAACTCTACCATCTGGATCGGGCGGCATAGGCCGTTGGCCGTTGGCTTTTGACCGTTTGGCTTCTGTCAGGATGCCGCGTAAAGTGTGGCCCAGGCGTAGATCGGCATACCGGATGATTACAGCCAGTCGGCGCCGCCCGAGTCAAACTTTACGGCGCTGGACGGCCTGAACAACCGTCAAAAGGGAACCTCTTTCCCACTTATCGGCAAAAAGTTAGCTGCAACGCCGTCCGTTTCACCCATCGCATCAATCTCAAGAAGAAATTAAGAACCCTTGATCCCCCGTTTGAAGACTTTTCGGCAGCGCCTGGCGCAACATGCAGGCAGTTGGGGGCGAATTTTGGCCCCGGTTTCAGTTTGACCGAGAAACTATCGGAAGTAGTTGTAGGTGCCCTGCTGTCAGTCATAGAGCGGTGAAAGGCTCTGCGGTCGGGCGGTTTTACAGTAGAATGAGAGCCATTTTTGCGCGAAGAAAAAAGGAGCAGTGACATGAAAGATCGCAGACGAGTGACGATGGCAGCGGGATGGACGCTGGGTTTGACGGCGGTTCTGATCATAGCGGCGGCGGCCGCAGCGGCGCCGACACTGACATTCAAATACACCAAAGTAAACGTGAAAGGCGCGAAGTCAACGGCGCTGGGAGGGATCAACAATCAAGGCGTGATCGTGGGGCAGTATACGGATAGCGCCGGCGCTATGCACTGCTTCTCGCTGGCAGGCGGGAAGGTGACGACCATCAATTATCCGAAGGTAAAGTCGGACAATTGCATACACATCAATTCGACCGGCGATATTGTTGGCAGCGCGACGTTATCGTCGACCCAGAATCTGGGCTTTATGTATTCGAGCAGCACGAAAAAGTTCACCACGGTGCCGGGTCCGAAGGGTGCGGTTTCGTCGGTGGCCTATGGGATCAACGACGACGGAGTGATTGTCGGCGAGTATTCGACTTCGGAGTCGTCGCTGCACGGGTTCATGCTGAAGGGCGGAAAATACACTGCACTGAACGTGCCGGGCGCGACGCTGACGCTGGCAACCTCGATCAACAACTCCGGTGAGATCACGCTGTTTGCGGGAATCAAGGGGAAGATCGAAGCCTACGAATACAACGGCAAAACCTACAAGGCAATCAATGTGCCGAAAGCGGCGAATTCGTTTGCGCTGGACATCAGCAACAAGGGCGACATTGTCTTTGAAACCTTGAACTCGACCGGCACACAGGGCAGCGGCGCGCTGTTGCACAGCGGAACATATTACACGGTGCAATATCCCAAGAGCGCGGACTCGCAGGCGACCGGGCTCAACGATATGGACGAACTGGTGGGCTATTACCAGACGTCGTCGATCGCCGGGCCGGACAACGGATTCAGCGCAACGTACTGAGCAAGGGTTTGCCCAGGGGAGTGCTTCGGTTTGTGCGTGATTTCGAGAGCGATCCGGTCAGCGTTGGTCTGACGATCGCTTTCGAACCGCCGGAGTCAAGCGGCGAATGACAAATTCCTGAAGCACGCCCTCGAAGGAAATCTCGCCAAGGCGAATCATCGAGTTCTCCACGACCAGTCCGGCGCCATTGCGATCGCTGGCCGGATAATAGGCATAGGAGATGCCGGCTGAGGCGAAAGCTCCGAGGACGTTGGAATAATTTGCCTGCCAGCGCATGTTGTCGCCTTTGCAAATCACCGTACTGCCCAGCGCGTAGAGCAGCCGCGAGCCGGCGCTGCCTTTTCCTTTATAGAAATAGCGCGGATCTTGTTTGAACAAAGCCGGCAGAATGGCGCCGCCAATGTATGTGCCGGTAAGGGTATCGGCGTAGCCGGCGCCGAAGCGTTTGAAGTAACCTGCCGCTCCCTGCCCGTATCCACTGTAGGCGTCCGTGGCCTGCTCGAGACCGGCAATGGCTGCGGTACCCACGAAAGTGAATGGGTCAATCATCGTCTTCCATGCCAGCCTGAACTTCTGCCGCGAATCCAACGCGACCGCGTTCTTATCGTAGGTGACGTAGAAATTCGGGAAAACACCGAAAACGCGCTGTTCCTCTTGTTCCTTGATTTGTATGTCGGCGACCTCGACCGGCGAGAGCGGCGTGCCTTCGACGCGTACCTCAGTGACCGCCGGGGCGACGGCGAGAACGATGTTCGGAACCAGGAAGGTCTCGCCCGGAGTGAGAGTAGCGGAAAATTCCTGCGACGTGAATCCACTGGCCGTGACCGTCAGGTGGAAGGGTCCAGGAATGACGTTGGAAAAGACGAATTCGCCATTGTTGCCGGATTCTTTTTCCGAATCGGAGGCTTGGCCTTCATGAATGAGACGCACCTTGGCGCCCACGGCGACCGACCCGGTGGGCGCCAGAACGGTGCCGCTGATCGATCCTGCATGGGAAGTGGGCGATCCACTCGAACCTTCGGCGCGTGGGCCGTCTTCCGTCCACGTCGTTTTTTGCGCGTGACCAAGGGTCCCGCAGGCAAGAGCGATGAGCGCCCAACACGCTAGGGCGAAGATGGTCGTTGGCAACCGCACGTCTGTGAGCGTCTCCCGGGCGAATGACGATTAAGGATAATTATCACCCTCCGCACACGCGGGAGCAACTGGCAAGAATAACAGGCGTCCTGAGTCAGTCACCTGACTACTGAACGATCAGGGTGACGACCTCGTTGCGGACGGCGCTTCCGGTGGTGGCGCTGACGGTCACCGCGTAGGTGCCAGCGGGCGTTCCGGTAGTGGTGGTCACGGAAGAACCCGAGCTGCAAGCGGGCAAGAAGATGGTCGCGGAAAATAGGAGGACGAAGAGAAGTCCGAGCAGGACACGGAACTTCCAGGATTTTTTCCCACTCACCCCAACACCCAGCAGCGCCAGGCCGGAGACGGGCAAGAACGCAAACAGCGGGCGTTGTTTCCACAGTTCCGTAGTGGTGGTAACGCGCGCCGTGGTGTTGATGACCAGAGTGGTGCTGGCCGCGCCGGTACTCAGATTTGGCAGCGGATTGGTGACGATGGTGCATTTGGCCCCGGTGGGCAATCCCGAGGCACAGGCAAGCGTGACAGCGTCGGGAATGTTGCCGGTTGGGCTCAGCGTAACCGTGTAGGCCGCTGGAACCCCGGCCGGAACAGTCACGACGGCCGGCGAGACGGTCAAGGTGAAATCGTTGACGAAGACGTTGACCGGCGGATTCGGGGAAACACTATAAGTAGTGCCGTAGATACCCACGGTCGCAGTGTTTCCCAAAAGCACCGGACCGGTATACGGAATAGTCGGAGCGACGGGGGTCAAATTAACCGACACGGTCGCCGTCGAGCCCGAGTTCAGCGATCCGATGTTGCAGACGATAATTCCGTTGGTCGCGGCCGATGGACAACTGCTGCTGGCCGGACCCGTGGCCGAGGTGAAGGTCGCGATCCCGGTTGAGGGCAAAGTGTCGGTAAAGGTGATGCCATTCACATAGTCGCCGGGGTTGCTGATCACACCCTGAGTATTGAATCCGTTGGTGATGGTGTAAGAAAAGCTGACCTGATTGCCGACGCCCACTGGGCTCGGAGTGGCGACTTCATTCACGGTGACGTTCAAGTAAGGACCGAGTTTGGCAACAAAGGCGTCGCTGGGGCCATTGATCGTGGGCTGGAAGGCGTTAAGCAGCGGGAATCCGCTGGTGGAAGTAGTTTCGCCCGCCAGGTAATTCGCGCCCTGGCTGTCGATCGCGAGACCAGTGCCGATATCGGTGCCGTTTCCGCCGAAATACGATGAATTGTCGCCGGGGGCGTTGGCGATCGTGGCGGTAGTGTCAACGCGAGTGATGAA
>DASVWZ010000064.1:0-14312 GCA_036392935.1 Terriglobales bacterium
CGCTGGTGCCGTGGTTCTGGGCGCAGCGCTTCGAGCCGGGCTTCAAGTTCATTGAGGGCGCGCCCAACAACTGGATCCCCTCCATCGGCGCCGGCTACGTCCTCGGCATCGACGGCATTTCTTTCCTGCTGATCATGCTGACCACGCTGCTGGGATGGATTTCGATCCTCTCTTCGTGGACCGCGATCGAAAATCGCGTCAAGGAATACTACATCTGGTTTCTGGTTCTGCAGACCGGTATGCTCGGCGTCTTCATGGCGCTGGATTTCTTCCTCTTCTTTGTTTTCTGGGAAGCCATGCTCGTCCCCATGTACTTGCTGATCGGCATCTGGGGCGGCCCGCGCAAACTTTATGCGGCCATCAAATTTTTCCTCTACACGCTGTTCGGCTCGGTGCTGATGTTGCTGGCTGTGCTGTTCCTGTACTTCTACAACTTCCACCTCACCGGAACCTACACCTTCAGCATTCAGTCGCTGTACATGACTGCGCCGCGCGTTTTCCATGATCCCACTTACGGCCCAACCTTCGCCATTTTGCTGTTCCTGGCGTTCTTTATCGCCTTCGCCATCAAAGTGCCCATGTTCCCCTTCCACACCTGGCTGCCCGATGCCCACGTGGAAGCGCCAACCGCAGGATCGGTCATTCTGGCGGGTGTTCTGCTGAAGATGGGGACCTACGGATTCATCCGATTTGCGCTGCCGTTTTTCCCTGACGTCATCATGCACACCAAGGTCCGTTGGTGGATGATCTGTCTTTCCATCATCGGCATTGTCTACGGTGCGCTGGTCTCGCTCATGCAGAAAGACATGAAGAAGCTGGTGGCATACTCCTCCGTCAGCCACCTGGGATTCTGCACCCTGGGAATCTTCGCCCTGAATCCGGCAGGCATCAGCGGATCCGTGCTGCAGCAGATCAACCACGGAATTTCCACCGGCGCGTTGTTCTTGATCGTCGGCATTCTGTACGAACGTCGCCACACGCGTGAGATCGCCGAGTATGGCGGCATCTCCAATGTCATGCCGGTGTACGCCACCATCACCATGATCATGTTTTTGTCCTCCATGGGATTGCCGCTGTTGAACGGCTTCGTCGGCGAGTTCACCATTCTGCAGGGCGCGTTCATGGAAAGCTGGCGCTGGGCGGCGTGGGCTGTCCCCGGCGTGATTCTCGCGGCAGCGTATTTACTGTGGCTCTACCAGCGCGTGTTTTTCGGAACCGTCACCAATCCGAAAAACGAAAAGCTGCATGATCTCAACCCGCGCGAGTTGCTGACCTTCGCCCCGCTGATCATCGCCGCGTTGTGGATCGGCCTCTACCCCAAGCCGTTTTTCGAGATTCTGCAGCAGCCGGTGAATGCGCTGGTACAGAACGTTCGTCCGGATTATCCCGGACTCAGCACTCCCGTAAACGCGCGCACCAGGCCCGAAGACGCCCCTGCGCAAATGCCGTCAACGGCCATGGCGGCTGCATCCGCCGACAACGGAGGCAAGAACTAAGTGCCGGGCATGTCACAATTCTTCACCCCGACCGATCTCGCACTCTCGCTGCCGATTCTGCTGCTCACCATCTTTGCGCTCTGGATTCTGCTCGTCGACACCTGGTTTCCGCCCGAGAGCAAATGGATGCTCGCCGCGGCCGCCTTTGTGGGCTTGGTATTCAGCGCAGTCGGTGTCCTGAAAATACAGATTTTGCAGAATCAATCGGGGCAGTCCGGACGCCCGCTCGAGTGGGCCTTCTACCACGCCATGAAGGTCGACCACATGGCCATTTATTTTTATTACCTGTTCCTCGGTGGCGCCGCGCTGGCAATTTTGCTCTCGGTGCATTATCTCGAGCTCGAGCACGAAAACCACGGCGAGTTTTACGCCCTGATTCTGTTTTCGGTCATCGGCATGATGTGCATGGCCTCCGGCTACGACATCGTGCTCATCTTCATCGGTCTCGAACTGATGGCCATCTCAACCTACGTGCTGGTGGGCTATCTACGCAGAGACCGTCGCTCGAACGAAGCCGCGCTGAAGTACATGTTGCTGGGCGCGTTTTCCTCGGGAATTTTCGCTTACGGGTTGTCATTGCTTTATGGCATCTCCGGCGGAACCAATCTGGGCCAAATTCAACAGGTAGTCGCGCAGATGCTGATGGCAAGCGGCGGCAAGCCCAATGTGGTGCTCATCCTCGCCATGCTGACCACCATGACCGGCTTGCTTTTCAAAGTCGCCGCGATCCCGTTTCATCAGTGGGCGCCGGATGCCTATGAAGGCGCGCCCACCTGCGTTACCGGGTTCATGTCCGTGGCCGTCAAAGCGGCTGGCTGGGCGATGATGCTGCGCATCCTGATCTGGGGACTCTACCCGCTGCGCGCATCGTGGGTGCCAGTGCTCACGATCGTCTCGATTCTCACCATGACCGGCGCGAACCTCGCCGCGCTCACCCAATCGAACCTCAAGCGCCTGCTTGCCTACTCTTCGATTGCCCACGTCGGCTACATGCTGCTTGGTCTGGTGGCCATGGGATCGGTAACTTATCCGGCTCCGGCATTCTTTACCGGGCTCAAAGGAATCTTGCTTTATCTGCTCGTCTACACTTTCATGAACCTGGGCGCGTTTGCCGTAGTCACTTCGTTGCGGCAGCGACATGTCATTGGCGATGAGCTTGCCGACATCAACGGCCTTTACCAGCGCGCGCCGCTTGAAGCCATTCTAATGCTGGTATTTCTCCTGTCTCTTGCCGGCATTCCGCCGCTGGCCGGCTTTTACGGAAAATACTTCATCTTCCTCGGACTGGTGGAAAGCGGCCACTACATCCTTGCAACCGTGGCTGTGCTCTACGCAGTTTTCGGGCTTTACTACTACATGAAAATTGCCAGCGCCATGTTCATGAAGGAAGCGGAAGAAAAAACTCGTCTGCCCATCAGCGTGGGCGTATGGGCGGTGCTGGCGGTAAGCGCACTGGCCACCATCGGTATCGGACTTCTGCCCGACCGCTTCATCCGCATCGCGCAGTGGTCCATCGGATTAGGCTAGGGTAGTGGTGCAGTTTGGTTGTCATCCTCGAACCAGCGCTGGTTGCGAAGTGAAGGATTTGGGTGAGCCGCGCGCTGTTCCGCGATGTTTGCGGAACCACAATCGCGCGTTTGGCTCGCTTCCTTATTCAAACTGCGCTACTAGCGGCTAAACCATTTTTTCGGTGGCGCATTCCATGACGGAAAAAGATCGTCCGGAAGAAAAAAGTATCTGGCTGCAGTTGGCGAACTACAGCCAGTTGGCCATTATTTTCCCCGCGGCAACCGTCATGGGATGGCTCCTCGGCGTTCTGCTCGACCACTGGCTGCACACCACCTGGCTGTATCTGGTGGGCTTGCTCCTGGGCATCGCTGCCGGATTTGTAGAGCTGATCCGGACTTTTCTGTCCTCCGAATCCAAATAGCTGCACCATAACCATTGCCATGCCGCGGGCCAACTCAATCGCGGGTGCCCCATACATTCGCGCACTTTGCGAATGTATGGGTACGAGTGGGAATCATAAAACCAATTGGGTCAACCCATCCCTCCCCGCCACGCCCTAACCATTGTCATGCTCGAGCGCCGTCTTCCGGCGCGAAGCATCCCTATGCCGGAAAAAACTCCGGCTAACCCCACCCCGAATGCCGTCCGTTTTTCGTAACAAAAATCGCCCCAAAACTGTGATATAGTCCCTGCCGTACTTTTCCCCGGGGGAGTCTCGTCGCCAACTGAGTCAACAACAATCCACCCTACCAATCCCCGAAGTCGGGGGCCGAAGGTCAGGAGGTCGCATGAAGCCATCCGCAACGCTGTCTCTGCTCGCAGACCAACCAAGGCCCAAGCTTCCATAGGACGGCAATCTGGCATGCACCGTCCATTTTTCCCATTTACGCCTATCACCAACTGGAAGTATGCGGAGGAATGCTTCCACAACCCAAAACCTGGCACCGGTACGTGTTTCGACGGCTACGACTATCCAGTGGACCCGGACAACGATGCAAACGAAACCGACTAAGGCAACGGTAGCAAGGGCGGACACAGCCTGGAATCTGCGTCTGCTCGCGCTTCTCATCTTGTGCTGCGGGCCATCCTGGGCCGCGCCGAAGTTCAAGGTCCTTCATGCATTCGGCAAAGGTCAGGACGGCGGCGGCCTGTGGTCGCCCGTCACTCTCGATAGTAACGGCAACATCTACGGCGCAACCAGCGGCGGCGGGATACACAACGAAGGCGTCGTCTTCGAGCTGATACCACAGAAGAGCGGCAACTGGAGCGAGAAAATACTGCATAACTTTCCCTCCTCGGAAGGCGACGGGGCTGAGCCTAACGGCGGTCTGATCCAGAGTTCCTCCGGCCGCTGGTACGGGACAACAACCGGCGGCGGATACCACAGCCTCGGGACGGTCTTCACGTTAACGCCGCAAGACCAAGGCTGGGCAGAGTCCCCCATCTACCGATTCGGAACGCAGCACAGCGACGATGGCTACGGTCCAGTCGCAGGCGTGACCATGGACAAGGCGGGAAACCTATTCGGCGCCACCCCGCAGTTTGGCGACGCCTTCGAGCTTTCGCCCGCCCCGACCGGATGGAAAGAAACTATTCTTCACCGGTTTGGCCTATACCCCGGCGATGGCAAACTTCCACAGGCCGCTCCGGTTCTAAGCCCGGCGGGAGACCTCTACGGCACCACGGCAACCGGCGGGACCGGGTGCGGCAGTGAGGGTTGCGGTGTTGTGTATGAACTTGAAAGCGCCAGTGATGGGTGGGGAAAAAAGACCATCCACTACTTCGACAACAACGGTAAGGACGGGACCGACCCCGGATACGGCGCCTTGTTCCTAAATAGCGAAGGCCAGATCTATGGCACCACCGCCACGGGCGGCGCCTTCACCTGGGGTACGGTCTTTAGGCTGACCCGGGTTCCTGGCGGCAAGTGGGACGAAAAAATATTGCATAACTTCGCCAACGACTCCAACGGCTCCTTCCCGGTTGGTGGTGTCATCATGGACAGCGTGGGCAATCTATATGGCACCACGTCCACCGGCGGCGATCCCAAGTGCGGCTGCGGCGTGGTCTTCAAGCTCGCCCCTGGACCAGGAGACACATGGACCTACACCGTCCTGCACAGGTTTGTCGGCTCCGACGGCGCACAACCAGTCGCCAATCTGATTATCGATGCCAGCGGCAATCTTTACGGCACCACGGCCACTGGCGGGGTTAACGGTTCCGGCGTCGTCTTCGAAATCTCCACCACCCCCTCGCCCCAGTGAACCCCGTGCGCCGCGGGCACCCTCGCCCGCGTCCGTTGCCTTTCGGCAACGGACCCTTTCGGGAGGGCACAGCTTTTAGCTGTGCCGTACACCGCCCACACAAGCCGCGGCTTCAGCCGCTGAGGGATGGTTCCACCAGGGCGGTCAGCATCTGGTGGAAAATAGCCGCGCCGCGCGGCCGCCCTCACCCGCGTGATTTACCACGGCAAAGCGCGCGCCGTCAGTCGCCCGTCCGCCGACCCGCGAAGATTCCGCTTGACCTCACTCTTCAAAACTCCCCACAATAGAGGAACGAACCATCCGCTCTTTGACAACCGAATAATAGCGCGATGTCGCCGCGTTCCGACTCGGCCCGACACGCTGGATCCTCGCAAAGGCGAACGACGAACGACGAAGGGCGAAGGGCGAAGGGCGAAGGGCGAAGGGCGAAGGACGAAGGACGGCCAACTTCTTTGTTTTCTATATTTTGATATCTAACCAGCTTTAGAATCAATGGCTTGGCGGGCACCCGCAATCGCCAAGCCAATAGAATCAGCGAGTTAGATCATTTTTTAATTTTTCTCTTGCAACACCGTTGCAACTGGCTATGCGCAACGCCAAACAAAAGCCAGCGGGGTCTTGCCAACGGCAAAGGGCGAACGACGGACGACGAAGGCAATCCGACAGTCCGGTGGACTGAGTGCCGACTGCTGACGGCTGAGTGATAAATGCCAAGTGCCAATTGCTAACTGCCAAGTGCTTATGTTGTAATATTTTACCTCTAACCCCTTTAAACTCATAGATCTGGCGGGGGCACTCCCGCTAAGTCGCTGATTCTAAAAGACCGGCGCAAGGGGGGTGGGGGGAGGGGGGTACCCTGATTTAGGAGGGACCTACGGCTTCCGGATTCGACAGACTCCAGGGCTATTTGGGCGAAACATAGTGACCGGTCAGGCACAAAACGCGTCCGAAACTTTTTATTCCGGCGCGCTCCGCCGCATCCCGCGATTCATGATCGGACTGGCCGCGATCTTCACCGTGGCGGCGTGGCTGCGCTACGGATGGCGTGTCGCGCTGGGTTTTTTTGTCGGCTGCGCGGTCGCATATTTGAATTTTCACTGGCTTGATTCGGTGGTGAATGCGCTCGCGGATCGCGCCACCCAGACCGGCGAGAAGCAGTCGAGTGGCGGCGTTGTATTTCGCTTCCTGGTGCGCTACTTTTTGATGGCTGCGGCGGGCTATGCTATATTTACTGTTTCTCGCGCGAGCCTCTACGGGCTGTTTGCAGGCCTGTTTCTGCCGGTGGCGGCCATCGCGTGCGAAGCCTTCTACGAACTTTATGCGGCGCTCGGGCGCGGCGTGTAGAAGCGACTTTCTGAAACGGAAATTTTTCTTTCATGCCTGAACAACTCTGGTTCACCGAACTGCTCAACCGGTACTTCGCCGGTCCGGTGACTTCATTTTTGCGCGCCATCCACATTGAGCCCCGCTTTCCCGATGCGCCCATCAAGAACGCGCTTTCCATGGAACTGCTGGTCTTTGTTTTCCTGATCTTCATCTTTCTCATGGTGCGTTCGCGGCTCTCGGTTGATAAACCCGGCGGATTGCAACATCTGTTCGAGGGCGCGCACGGTTTTGTGCAAGGACAGAGCGAAGAAATCATCGGCCATCACAGCGAAGGTTACACGCCGTTTCTGGTTTCGCTCGGATTATTCATCCTCTTCTGCAATCTCATCGGCTTGATCCCGGGATTTGAATCGCCGACTGCTGTTCCGGTCGTTCCGCTCGGATGCGCGATCGTTGCCTTTGTTTATTACCAGGCTCAGGGTTTCAAGCACGCCGGAATTGGTTATCTGAAGCACTTTCTCGGGCCGTTCTGGTGGCTCGCGTGGCTCATGTTGCCGATCGAACTCATCAGCCATCTCGCGCGCATGTTGTCGCTCACCATCCGTCTTTACGCCAACATGTTTGCCGGCGACATGGTCACGCTGGTATTTTTCTCCCTGATCCCGATCGGCGTCCCGATTGTGTTTCTTGGCCTGCATATCGGCGTTTCGCTGCTGCAGACCTACATTTTCGTTCTGCTCACGACCGTGTATCTTGCCGGCGCCGTGGCAGAAGAGCATTAAGAAGATTTAGTAGAGACGTAGCTTGCTACGTCTCGCTGAACAAAGTCCGCAAGCGTGAGGGCGCCTGCACGGTATGACGCCAACCACCCACTGGCGGAAATTTATATAGAGGAGAGAGAACGATGCGTAAATTAAGCTACATTTTTATGGCACTGTCGATGCTGTGCTTCGCAGCGCCTGCGTTCGCGCAGGGCGGTGAAGCGGCAAGCAGCGGCGTGAACTGGGTCGCGATCGCGGCTGGCTTCTCAATGGCGTTTGCTTCGGGAATCTGCGCCCTGGCGCAAGGTAAGGCAACCGCGGCCGCAGCCGAAGGTCTGGCGCGGAATCCGGCGGCCCGTGCGGGAATTCAGCTCTCGCTGATTCTTGGTCTGGCGCTGATCGAGTCACTCGCGCTTTACACGCTGGTGATCATCTTTGCCAAAGTAAAGTAAGCGGCGAAAACAAATCGGAAAGCCCTTGGGTTCGCCCAGGGGCTTTTTTTTATGTTGTGCGCCGAGCCTTCCATGCAGCTTGCCGTGCGCATCATCGAAGGTCTAGTCTGATTTCAGCCCACAAACATGCGCCGGCTGCGCGCAGGAGATTGCATGAAGCCTCGTCAGTATCGCCAGGAAACCAAAGCGGTTCGCGGAGGTCGCGATCACCAGCGCGCGAACCAAGCCTTGGGCACGCCGATCTTTCAGACCTCGACCTTCGAGGCCGCGGACAACGAAGAGCAGTTGCGCCTTACGCCGAGCGACAAGTTTTACACCCGCTATGGCAACCCGACAAACACTGCCGCGGAAAAGGCAATTGCCGAGCTCGAAGGCACCGACGCCGCGCAGGTATTTTCCTCTGGCATGTGCGCGATCACCACTACGATCATGGCGTTGCTAAAAGGCGGCGATCACATCGTCTCGCAGCGCGACATTTACGGCGGAGCCAACAAGTTTCTCGATCAGTGGCTGCCGAAAATGGGCATCACGACGACCTTCGTCGATACCAATGACTTCGAAGCCCATGCTTGCGCGATTCGGCCGAATACCCGATTGTTGTATCTGGAAACGCCTACAAATCCGACGTTGCGTGTAGTCGATCTGCGCAAGGCCGCAGCGCTGGCAAAAGAGCACAAGCTGATCTCGATGGTCGACAGCACCTTCGCCACGCCGATCAATACGCGGCCCGCAGAATTAGGAATCGATCTGATCATGCATTCTGGAACCAAGTATTTTGCGGGCCATTCCGATCTGATCTGCGGAGTCATCACCGGACGCGACGAACTGATCGCGAAGATTCATGAAACCCGCACCGTGCTGGGCGGAAACATGGATCCGCACGCGGCTTGGCTGCTGTTGCGCGGAATCAAGACGCTCGCTGTTCGCGTAGAACGGCAGAACCGCAGCGCGCTGGCCATCGCGCAGTTTCTGGCCCAGCACAAGAAAGTGAAGAAAGTACATTATCCGTTTTTGGAGGGTCACGCCGAGCGAACCATCGCAATGGCACAAATGAACGGCGGCGGCGGAATGCTCAGCTTTGAGGTCGATGGCAGCCACGAAGATGCGCGGCGCGTCTCCGAGTCGCTGAAGCTGTTTACGCTCGCTCCGAGCTTGGGCGGCGTCGATTCGCTGGTGACTCTTCCAGTCGTGACTTCGCATGCAATGATTGCGCCCGAGCACCGTCTCAAAATGGGCGTTACCGAACAATTGCTCCGGCTTTCAGTGGGAATCGAAAATGTCGACGACCTGATCGACGACCTGGAACAGGCGCTGACCGTAATCGTGCCGTCGCGCGAAACCGTGCAGGCCGACTGAGGCCATCACAGACGGCGGCGCGCGGCCAGGATTCGCGCGACCAGGATTCTGCTAGACTGGCTGCATTCGCTCACGCAGATTTCAGCATTCATTCCTCAGGAGGATCCTATGAAGACGGCGCTGAAAATCATCGGTGTTGTGGTTGGGTTGCTTATTCTGGCTCTGATTGCCCTGCCGTTCATCATCAATGTGAACACGTTTCGGCCCCAGATTGAAGCTAGTCTGACTTCCGCCATGGGCCGCCAAGTCAAGATTGGCAACATGAGCCTTTCCCTGTTTCAGGGAAGCTTGTCTGCGGATGATCTTTCGGTGGCAGATGATCCGGCGTTCAGCAAGCAGCCATTCATTAAGGCCAAGACGCTCGATGTGGGCGTCGAGATGAAGCCGTTGATCTTTTCCCGGCAGCTCAACGTGACGAACCTGACGATTGAAGAACCGTCGGTCGCCCTGATCCGGAATGCTGAGGGCAAGTGGAATTTCTCGAGCATCGGCGGATCGAACCAGGCCAGCCAAGTAAAACCCGCGCAACCGGCGCCCGCGGCAGCTCAGGGCAAATCCGCTCCGGCTGCCGGCACAAACCCCAATGTCTCAGTAGCGAAGCTGCAGATCAAGAACGGAACCATCACTATGTCGAACATCGGTACTCCGGCGAAGCCACAGGTGTACAAAGATGTCGACGTCGACGTAACCAATTTCTCCTTCGCCTCACAGTTCCCGTTCTCGTTGAGCGCCTCGCTTCCCGGCGGAGGCACAGCCAAAGTTGATGGCAAGTGCGGGCCGATCAGTCAGACGGATGCGGCATTGACGCCGTTGCAGGCCAATGTCGCGGTGAAGCAACTCGATTTGGCGGGATCAGGCTTCGTCGATCCTGCATCGGGGATTGCCGGAATCGCCACCTATCAAGGGACGCTCACTTCGGACGGGAAAACCGCACGCACCAATGGCACGGTCGCGCTGGACAAATTAAAGCTCTCGCCAAAGGGAACGCCCGCGCCGAAAACAGTCAACGTGAAATACGCCACCGCGTACGAACTGGCAACCAACGCCGGGCAGTTAACGCAAGGGAATGTTTCGGTCGGACAAGCGATTGCGAGGCTATCCGGCACGTATAAAGTCGACCCTGCGGCTACCGTGCTCAACATGAAGTTGAACGCCGACAATATGCCCGTGAACGATCTGGCGGCGATGCTTCCTTCGATGGGCGTAACTTTGCCCAAAGGTTCGTCATTGCAAGGCGGGACGCTTTCGGCGGACATGACGATCGCCGGTCCGGTGGACAAGTTGGTGATCACAGGGCCAGTGAAGCTGGTCAACACCAAACTGGTGGGATTCAGTTTCGGATCGAAACTGGCCGCGATTTCGCAGTTTACCGGAGGATCGGCGAATTCCAGTCCGGATACGATGATCCAAAACCTCAGCGCGAATGTCCGCTCTGCGCCGGAAGGGATCGCGACGCAGAACGTTAATTTGTCGGTGGCGAATTTAGGCGTGGTAACCGGCAGCGGAACCGTCAGCCCGCAAGATGCACTGAACTACACGATGAATGCGCAACTCGGCGGGCAAGCCGGGCAATATACCAAAGGCGGACTTCCATTTGCGATCCAAGGCACGGCGTCGGACCCAAAGTTTATACCGAATGTTCAGAGCATCGTAAAGAATCAGCTGAATAACTTTCTATCGGGACAAGGCAAGAAAGGGCAAGGATCGCCGCTCGATCAGCTGAACGGCTTGTTGGGAGGAAAGAAGAAATAGCTTGTCACTCTTCTATGCCAATAATCAATTCGCGGAACTACGATGCGCGCAGTTGCGTATATCCATTCAGCGGGAAGTGAACCCGGCCGGGAACACGGCAATGAAGAGATGGTGTAAGGGACGCAGTAAAACTGGAAGCGCTCTGAAGCTGCCTTCTGGCGGCATGTCTGTGCTAACCTCGGTGCAAGCGAGAGTTCAGCATGGAATCGCAGCCGCAGATTCGCGTGGGCACTGCCGGCTGGTCCTATAAAGACTGGGAAGGAATTTTCTATCCTGCGGGCATGGCCCGCCGCAAGCAACATCCGCTCGACTACATCGCGCAGTGTTTCGACGCAGTTGAAATCAACACTTCGTTTTACGGCCACATCAAGCCCGAGCTGGCAAAAGTGTGGGCGCGACGTGTCGCAGTCAATCCAAACTTTCGCTTCACCGCCAAGCTGCATCGGTCGTTTACGCATTCGCCGTTGGCGGTGATGGAGCCAACCTCGGCAGCCAGCATCCAGCCAAATGAGGAAGATGAACGGCTGGCTCGGCAAGGGCTCGATGCGTTGGCCTCGACCGGCAAGTTTGGCGCGCTGCTCATCCAGTTTCCGGTTTCGTTCAAGAACACTTCGCTCAATCGCGAATATCTCGACCAGCTTCTGCGGCAGTTCATCGAATATCCGCGCGTCGTTGAGGTGCGTCATTCGAGTTGGGACAATGCCGAGACGCTGTCGGAGTTTGAACAGCGGCAGGTTTCCTTCTGCAACATCGACCAGCCGGTAATTGGCCGCTCGCTCGAAGCGACTGAGCACGTGACTGCACCTGTCGCGTATGTGCGGTTGCACGGGCGCAATTACGATCAATGGTTCGACGCGGACAATCGGAATGATCGCTACAACTATCTGTATTCAGAGCCGGAACTGGCGAGCTGGAAAGAGAAGATTCAGCGGATCGCCAAAAATGCAGACGTCACGTACGTGGTAGCCAACAACCACTTCGAGGCGAAAGCCGCTGTAAACAGCCTGCAGCTCAGATCAATGCTCGAAAGCAAACGCGTAAGAGCGACTGAGCCGTTGCTGGGGCATTATCCGAAACTCAGGCAGATCGCGGATCCACTGATGGACGAAGCGGATTCGCTTCCGCTGCTGCGTGAGGATACCGGCTGAGGCTAGCGCGGTTCGTCCGCAGAAGACTAGGCGTCCAGCCAGAGAAAAGCGAAGATTGCCAACCAAAGCACAAACATGAAATGCCAGTAGAGCGCAGTCACATCGACAACGATGCGGCGTGCGTCGATGGGGCGGCGCAGAATCCATAGCGATGCCGCATAGAGCAGGACAACGATTCCGCCGAGCAGGTGAACGGCATGCGCAGCCGTGAGCAAGTACACAAACGAACTGCTGGCGCTGCCGGCCAGATAAAATCCGCGGTGGGCCAGTTCGCGCCATGCTCTCCATTGTCCGGCAAGAAAAGCGACCCCAAGCACAACCGTGAATGCCAACCACGGCACATGGCTTTCCTTCCCGAGCGAGACGCCGGGGATGGAGCGAACCGGCGAAAGCGCGGCCTGGCGCGTGATCTGGCGGCGCGCCATTTCCGCCGTCAGAGTGCTGGCAAGCAGCAGGGCTGTGTTGATCAGCAGCAGGCCGACGGGTAGTTGGACTGGAATCCAGTTGCGGACATAAAGATCGGTTTGCTGGTCGAGGGTCAGCGTGTAATGCCGGGAAATTGCCGCTATAACGATGACGATAAAAAACATGGCGATCGGCGCCATGACGAGCAGCAAAGCCATCCGTGCGCGCCGCAGGCGCTGCGGATAGTTGGGCGAAGAATCGCCACGGCCATCGTCGCCGCCGCGATCAACCGGCGGAGGCGTACCTGCGCCGCTATGCCCAGTACGCGGAGGAAGTGAAATTACCTGTCCCACACTGCCGTCCTTAGCTTTTACTTTACCAGCCTGCGGTCGTATTTGATGCTCCCGGCGGGTTGAAATTTGCAGGTAAAATCTTCACTTATGGCAAGGAAGTCTGCGGGGCATGGGCACAACACACCCGAGCTCGTGATGCAAAGAAACAACTGCTTCGGCTGTGGAAAAGACAATGCCGAGGGGATGCACCTCAAATTCGTCTACGATAAGAACCAGCAGCGTTTTGTTTGCCGCTTCCGCCTTGGCAAGCGTTACACCGGGCCACCCGGGCATGCGCACGGCGGCATTATCGCAACCATTCTGGATGAGGCCATGGGCAAGGTGAATAAATTGCGCGACGTAATTGCGATGACCTCGCGAATGACGGTTGAGTATCTAAGGCCGGTTCCGCTAAACAAACCGCTGAGTGTACAGTCACGGGAGATCAGCGTACACGGGCGCCGGCACATCAACGCGGCAGAGATTTTGAACCAGAAGGGTGATGTGCTCGCGCGCAGCCAGGGATTGTTTATCGCCATCGATCCGCAACGCATGTTCGGGAAGTTCATCGAGCGGTGATTGCAGTGGTTCTATCTGGCCGTCCGTCCATCCTCTGAGTCGGTGTCCTCGCTGGACAGTACCACGCTCCGGCGTTACGATCGAAGCCAGCGTTTTGACGATTTACCTTGTCCTGCCCGCACGGCTGTTCCCCAAGGCGCGGGCGCGGTGTTCGGTGAGGTGAACGGCGCGAATCATTTTCGGGAGGTCAGCTATGAAAGGCGTCCGAATCTCTTTTTTGATGGTGTGGGCGTGTCTGCTGCCTGCGGCGTGGGGCCAACAACCACCGACCACGAACCACGCCAATTGGACACAGTTCCACCGAAACAATATGAGCCGCTTCAACCGCTACGAAACTGTGCTTGGGGTCCATAATGTTAACGGCTCGCAGCTGAAGTGGAGCTACGATACGGCAGCAGCATGGTCTCCTCGCCGGCGGTAGTAAATGGAGTGGTGTACATCGGCAACTGGGATGGAACAGTTTACGCGCTGAATGCCGGGACGGGTGCTAAGCTGTGGAGTTTCAAGACTGGGGGTGTGGCTTCCTCCCCCGCGGTAGACAATGACGTCGTGTATGTCGGCGCGTTCGACGGAAACGTATACGCGCTAAATGCCGCCACAGGCAGTAAGCTCTGGAGCTACAACACCACTGCCTTCATTGGGTATTCCTCGCCTGCCGTGGTCAACGGGGTAGTTTACATCGGGTCGGATGACGACAGAGTGTACGCGTTAAACGCCAGTACCGGGGCCGAACTGTGGAGCTATGCCGGCGCCGGTAGCTTCAGGGATAACTCACCAGCGGTAGCGAATGGAATGGTCTATGTGGGTTCCTTCGATGACAATCTATATGTACTGAACGCCGTTACAGGCGACCTGTTGTGGACCTACGGCACCGGCGGTCAAGTGCGGTCCCCTGCGGTGGCCAATGGGGTGGTTTATGTAGGCTCGTGGGA
>DASVWZ010000065.1:0-3536 GCA_036392935.1 Terriglobales bacterium
ACGCTAACCAGCGGCTCGGCGATCTCTTCCGAAGCTGAGCGTAGCGGGATCTTTTTTGTTGGGTTCGGTTTGTCGCCGGTTTCTTTGTTGTTGCCTGCGCGGCTTCGCGCTCCGGCAACAGCCTTCGACAGAGTGGAGGGATTGGTTCGTCGGTGGTCGGGTGTCTTTTCTGCGAACTCAGTTAGCGCACAGAGGACAAACGCGAACGCTTCGCCATTCGGCTCGAGGCGGGCTAAGGGCCACCGATCGAGTTCTGAGTCTGCGCCAAAACCGGTGAACATCCCGTAGCGTGCACTCCATCCGTCGGTCCCCGGATTTCAGGTTCCTTTCCCTGACAGTGCGACCTTCTGCGGGCTGCCACCGCCATTGTCACTGACCTGGAGTGAGGCAGAACGTTTTCCTTTCGCATTCGGTGTGAACGTGACCTGGAACGTACACTTGCCTCCAGCCGGTACGCTGGTCCCGCAATTATTGGTTTGCGAAAAGTCCCCTGGATCGTCACCACCGAAGGCAATCTTAGAAATCTTCACTGCGATCGTTCCCACGTTCGTAAACTCCACCGGCGCCGGATCGCTATGGGTGCCGACCTGCTGATTTCCGAAATTGATGGCGACTGGCGAAAGCTCGACGATCGTGCCCTCGCCGGATAACCCGACGGTCTGCGGGCTTCCCTGTGCGTTGTCTGTCACGGAAAGGTTTCCGGTTGCGAGCCCCTTACTCACCGGCGCGAACTCGACCTGAATTTGGCAGCTTCCATTGACTGGCAGACTCGCGGGGCAATTGTTGCTTTGGGTAAAGGGACCACTCGTCGAAATCTTCGAGACACTGACTGACCCGGTTCCTGTATTGGTAACTGTGCTGGCTTGGGCAGGGCTGGTGGTACCCGTGACTTGGGTCTTAAATGTAAGTTTTGCCGGGGTCACGGTAACGGTCAATTCCGCTCCGAATCCCGTCAGCGATACGGTCTGGGGGCTGCCAACGCCCCGATAGTTCACGTTAAGGGTTGCCGACCTCTGACCGGCCACTTGGGGAGTAAACGTCACTTGGATCTGGCAGCTCTTGCCCGTTGGCAGCCCGGAGCCGCAGTTATTAGCCTGCCCAAAATCCTGGGGGTCGGCTCCTGAGAAGTTCACGCTTGTGATTGGAAGTGTGGCCCCCCCGATGTTGAGCGCTGTTACCGTCTGCGGGGGGCTGCCGATTCCGACTTGCTGGTTCCCGAAATTAATGCTGACGGGACTGAGGAGGAGAGGAATCTGGAGGTAAAGCGCGTGGCCGACCATATCCAGTTTCCCGTCGTCGTTGAAATCGGCCGTGACGAGGGTGGTGGGACTGTCGCCGGCAGCCTGAATCGGGGCCTGAAATGTGCCGTTGCCGTTTCCGAGCAGCAGCCAAATTGCCTTCGCTGAGGTAAGCGCAACGTCCAGCTTCCCGTCGCCATTAAAATCGCCGACCACTGGGGCGACCGGGTTGTAGGAACTATTTGGGTTGATCTGGACGCCACCGGCGACGCTGAAGGTGCCGTCACCGTTTCCCAGCAGCACGGACAATCCGTTGGTTATGATGTCGAGCTTGCCGTCGCCGTTAACGTCCGCAACGGTCACCGAGAAACCTCCGTATGTGGTGAGGTAGTATGCGGATTTTTGAAATGTACCGTCGCCGTTGCCAAGCCACACATTCACCCCGTAACCATCTGCAGACGCAAAGTCCAGGTTGCCGTCGCCGTTAAAATCCCCTGTCGCGGGGAACCCGCAGGTGGTGTACCCGCTGTAGCCGCAGCCGGTCTGAAGTTCCCCCGGATTGCCGAATGTTCCGTCTCCATTGCCCAAGAATATCTTTGGGTAATAGCCTGAGACCACCAGGTCCAGCTTGCCGTCGCGGTTGAAGTCGGCAGTTACGGCCCCGCCAATGCCGCCGGTCCCGGCGCGAAAGGTTTGTTTCGGAATAAAGAGTCCATCACCATGGTTCGGGAATATGAGCGTGTTGCCAAGGCCATCGGACACAGCGATCCCCAACTTAGTACTTCCGGTGAAGTTGCCGGTTATCATGGAGTCGATCGGGACTACGGAGGGGTTGGGGGACGGTGACTGAAAGGTGCCATTCCCGTTGCCGAGATAAGTGTCAATGAAAAAAGCGCCGTCGTTCTCCTCGTAGACCGCCAAGTCGGGCACGCCGTCGTTATTAAAGTCGCCCTCGATGCTCACCCCCGATCCAGAGAAGTCGGGAGCCGGGGAGAAAACTACGGTCGAGCTTGGCGTCTGGATCGGGAAAAAGACTGTATTTGATGGCCCTCCTCCCGGTGTGGGGTTCACGACGTTGACCCAAGCTGTCCCGGCACTGGCGACGTCGCCGGCGTTGATAATCGCCTGAACTTGGCTGCTGGATATAAAGCTCGTGACTCGGGTCGAGCCGTTCCACGTTACGACCGCAGTGGACGCGAATCCGGTGCCATTTACCGTCAGGGTGAATTGGCCGCTTCCTGGCTTTGCGGTCATCGGAACTAGTGGCTGATACGCGATGGGCACAGCATTCGTTGCCGCAAGGGCCGTAGTGGTCAGAAGAATTAGCCCCGACAATAGCAGTGTTTTCATTGCAGTGTCCTGTGAGCAAGCCTTGCTCACTTGGCGATTGCCGTCTGGTCCTTATGTGCGGCTACGTCGGGTGCGCCGTTTGCGAGCATTCCTAAGCTGCCTCGCGAGGGAGCGGCGAGGCTTGCGCGTGCGCGGCCTCTACCTTTGGTCCCATTCCTTTCGCTGCCGCTTTCCTGGCCCGTCAGTATAGGCGTGTTCGGTTGCGATTCATAGGCATACCCCCCGATTGCGCCGTAAATCCCGCGAGATGTGGCGCAGACATTCAGCCGAGCCCAGCCATAGTGCACTTCCCCTTGGATCACGAGTTTTAGACCAAGATAGAGCCGCGTAGCTTCACGCCATGGTCCACTACTGCCATAAAAGAGCCCGCCATAGGTGCTGTCGACAACATTCGCTTTTGCCATGAACTGATGGCTGGGTTGAAACTTTCCTCCTGACCCGACATCGACGCCGCTAGCCAAGGCAGAGGCAGATGCGTTGATGCCCCAGATCGCGTTGCTCTCCTGCGGCAGGACCTTGATGCTCCAGCATCCTACGTAGCCTTCTGGGGTGCTGCATGACAGTCGCTTGTTAGAAAATACGAAATCGACGTTGCCGTCATTATTTAGATCGAGGTCCGTGGTGGACGATGGGGGAGGAATCGGTATCCAAGTGGGGGTGTAGATGACCTGAGCTTGGGCCCGCGGACAGCAGGCGAGCACCGCTACGCCTGCGGCTGTGGCGGCGAGTGCATAGGCCTTGAGGTTTCGCTCCAGAGAATCGGGAAGGTCATGTGTCCGGCGACGCACGAGATGTCGCTTCATAATGCCTCCTCACGAAGTACGCACAGACTACGCCGGGCAGCCCCCACTGTCAACGCGTGCGGGAGTTCGGCCCTACGGGCAGGCCCTGTCGTTAGTGGGCCTACTCATCCACAGGCAGGTGACGCGGCCCCTAAAGGGCCGCTCT
>DASVWZ010000066.1:0-52440 GCA_036392935.1 Terriglobales bacterium
GTCGTACGTCGTTCGCCGTTCGCAAAGGCGTTTTGGGTTGCGAGTAGTGGGTCGGCAGGCGTCGGTCGGCGGTCGGCAGGAATCGGGGAGGGATCGCTGGGGGCATTCGTCGTCGTTGTCGGGGGATGATGCCTTGGCCGATTCCGCTGTTGGGGGCCGATGGCCTTACCGTTTATCGCGTCGCCTTGGGCGACGCTGAGAAACGGTTCGGCGATAGTCAAGAGGACGGACAGGAACACGCTTCCAGGCGGGAGGATCGTTTGTCTATCTTTAAGTGTTGCCTGCGCTGCTGCGCGCTTTTTTTCGCCAGCGCGAAGCGCTGAGGGCAACAGCCTTCGGCAGAGCGGAAGAGCGTCATTTCGCTTTTTCCGATGGCTTGCGCCATGGGTTTCAGTCTTGCGCCGCTTCGCGGCTAGGGTAACGGTGGTTTCGACTTTGGGGGCCGATGGCCTTACCGTTTATCGCGTCGCCTTGGGCGACGCTGAGAAACGGTTCGGCGATAGTCGAGAGGGCTGGCACGAAGACGCTCTGAGGCGGACGGATTGTTCTTCCTCTTCTTGGTGTTGCCTTCGCTGCTGAGCGCTCCGGCAAAGGCCTTCGGCAGCGCGGAAGAGTCGATTTTTTTGCTTTCCCCGGACTTGCCGTGAGGGCGATGGCCTTCTGCGCAGAATGGAAGGAAATCGTTTTCGGTTTTGTTGTCATGGTTTGCGCCATGGGCTTCAGTCTTGCGCCGCTTCGCGGCTAGGGAGTTCCCCACACAGCGAAAACTGGGTTGTGTGGGGCAGCCGGCAGCGTTTCGCGGCCGAGGTCGCTCGCGTGCACGAGGTTCACTGAGGCGAGGGTGTCGTGGAAATTTCGAAGGCGACGCCGAAATTGTACTTTCCCCCGCTGGAGGTGACGCCGAAGAGGTTGCCCTGGTTGTCAATCGCCAGACCGTAGCCGGGGAGGGCGCCGTCTGGGCCGCTGAACTTATGCAAGACGCTGTACTTCCATTTGCCGTTCTCTTGCGGGGTGAGCTTGAAGACCACGCCGCAGGTATAGCCGCAGTCGGGTAGCCCGCCGCTTGCCACGCCGTATAGGTTGCCGGCAGTGTCGAAGATTAGGTTGCCGCTTGGCAGGCATCCGTACTTGCAGTTGGGGAAGTCGTAAATCTGGGTCATTTCCCAGTGGCCTCCGGTCTCGGCCAGCTTGAAGACGGTGCCATTGTCGTAGCGGCCGCCAAGGTCGGTTGTGCCGTAGACGTTGCCGAGTTTGTCCATGACCAGCCCTCCGGAGGGGCTTTGGCCGTCGTCTTTGGACGAAGCGAAAGTGTGCAGGACGCGGTAGGTCCAGGTGCCGTTGCCGTCCGGGGTCATTTTGAAGACGACACCGCAGCCGGAGTAGGTCCAGCAGGGTGCGCCATAGATGCCGCCTGCGAGGGTAGTGCCTAGCATATCGCCCTTCGTGTCCCAGATCGGCGGTGCTTCTGGCGTCAGGCCGTCGGTACCGTCGAAGCTGAAAAGCGCCGTGTAGTTCCATCCACCCGCCCCTTTTGAGAGCTCCCCGATCGCTCCCCCTTTCTGCTCGCCTGGGCCCATCTCGCCGTATAGGTTTCCGAGGCTGTCTATCATCAGCCCAGGGCCGGCACCGTCGGTATAGATGCGAGCGTTGCTCCAGCCCTTTGTCCCCGAGCTCAGCTTAAATACTCCCGCTCCGCTGCTCGGGCCACCCACTAGCGTGCCGTAGAGGTTACCGTAACTGTCGAAGACCATTGTGCCATAAGGGTACGCGCCGTCGCGGTCGCCTCGGAAATCGTGAAGAACGGACTCTTGCCATGAGCCGTCCGACCTTGGGGCGAGCTTGAACGCCGTACCGCAGCCGTAGGGGGTGCAAGGCTTGTCAGGGCCCCCTGCGCCAGTGACTCCATAAAGGTTGCCTCGGACGTCCCAAGCCAAGGCGCCAAATGGCTCTTTGCTGTCTGTGCCACGGCCGAAGTTGTGCAGAACTCTGTATTTGGCAGCTGTTGCCGCTGTCGGAGAGACTAGCATTAGCGCGGCAATGGCGAGGTAGCTGAGCTTCATGAGCGGCGCCTTTCGGGACGAGAGAGGAGGGGTCATGGCCGCTGCGTTCATTGTACTCCGGTTTCGCAAGGCCACTGCGTTCCGTAGGAATGTGGCCCGCACGGAACGCGGCGCATGCGTCAGTCAAAACAAGGCTAATCGTCGTCGGGATCTCCGGGGTACGTGCTGTATGGGAAGTCGCTTTGGTTGGCGTTTTGGAAAAACGTATAAGGCTTGTCGGTTGTTATTAAGACGAATGGCCGCGCGGTCGGGTACAGGCTGAAAAAGTCCGACAGTGGGATGTTGGCGTTAGCTGGCGGCCACCCGGGATTGCGCGGGGCGGTAGAATGGGCCGACGATGGGACACTTTCAGTTGCTGGCGCAGCCGTGGTGGGTGAACCTGCTGGTATTCATCCCGGTGGTGGCGTTTGCCACGTGGCGCGGCAAGGGGATTGAGATTTCGCGACGGCAACTGGTGTTCGCGGCGGTATTTGCGATGGCGTTTGGGTTTGTGGAAGCCGCGGTGGTGGTTTATCTGCGGGCAGCGGTTGGCTTGTTGCCGGGCTACGCGGGAACACTGGACGATGTGCGGCGGTTGATGAGAGAGAACGCAAATTATCCGCCGGAGATTACGACGTTTCCGTTGAGCCTGCTGACGGTTGAAGTGGCGCGGGAAGCGGCAACGATGGTGATGCTGGTGAGCGTGGCGATGCTCGCGGCCACACGAGCGAGAGAAAAGTGGGCGATGTTTCTGTGGATGTTTGCGGTGTGGGACATCAGTTACTATGCGGGACTTTGGGCGACGATACGCTGGCCGGCGTCGCTCACCGATCTGGATGTGCTGTTTCTGATCCCCGTGCCGTGGCTGGCGCAGGTGTGGTTTCCGGTGCTGGTGAGCGGGCTGACAATGGTGGCGGTGGGATGGAGCAGAGGAGGGTCGCCGGCGGCGAGGTGAGTGGGGATGGGCATGGCAGGGAGGGGGTGGTGGCCATCCGGTCGATTGATGGCGAAAGGAGATTCCTCACAGCTCCGTCCCGGAGCCGTTCGGAATGATTTCAGGTAAAAGAATCTTTACGGCACGGCTGAAGCCGTGCCCTCCCGAAGAGTGTCCTGCCACGGGACGGAACGAGTAAATTCGTGGTTGCCGAAGTTCCGTGGGCGTGGAGGGGTTCTTACACTACGCGCCAGGTCCCTCCGTCCGCTCGAGAGAACGCGGACGTTCGGGATGACGTTGGCTAAGGCATCGAGGAGTGCTTTTTTTCGACTTTGGCCCAGGTGTCTTTCAACGCGACGGTGCGGTTGAAGACGGGTTTACCGGTGGTGGAGTCGGGATCGACGGCGAAGTATCCGAGGCGCTCGAACTGGTAGCGCGCACCGAGCGGAGGGTTGGCGAGAGATGGCTCGACTTTGGCGTTGGCGATGACTTCAAGCGAGTTGGGGTTGAGGTTGGCGGTGAAGTCGAGGCCTTCGGGCGCGTCCGCGGGATTTTCTTTGGTGAAGAGCTTGTCGTAAATGCGGACCTCGGCGTCGACCGCGTGCGCGGCCGAGACCCAGTGGATGGTTGATTTGACCTTGCGACCGTCAGGCGGGGAGTTGCCGCCGCGAGTTTCGGGATCGTAGGTGCAGTGGACTTCGACGACTTCACCTTTGTCGTTTTTGACGGCGTGGGTGGCGGTGACGAAGTATCCGTAGCGGAGGCGGACCTCGCGGCCGGGGGAAAGGCGAAAGTAGCCTTTGGGCGGGTCTTCGCGGAAGTCGTCCTGCTCGATGTAGAGGACTTTGGAGAACGGGACTTTGCGGGTGCCGGCGGCCGCGTCTTCGGGATTGTTGACGGCGTCCATTTCTTCGGTCTGATTTTCGGGGTAGTTGTCGATGACGACTTTGAGCGGGCGAAGCACGGCCATGACGCGCAGCGAGCGCTTGTTCAAATCTTCGCGGACGAAGTGCTCGAGCATTTCGAGTTCGACGATGCCATTGGTGCGAGAGACGCCGACGGCGGCGACGAAGTTGCGGATGGCCTCGGGCGTGTAGCCGCGGCGGCGCAGGCCGCTGAGCGTGGGCATGCGCGGGTCGTCCCAGGCGCGGACGTGGCCTTCTTCGACGAGACGGCGCAGGTTGCGCTTGCTCATCATGGTGTAAGTGAGGCTGAGGCGGTCGAATTCGATCTGCTGCGAGGGGTAGATGCCGAGCTGCTGGATGAACCAGTTGTAGAGCGGGCGATGATCGGCGAACTCGAGCGAGCACATGGAGTGCGTGACTTTTTCTATGGAGTCGGATTCGCCGTGGGCGAAGTCGTACATGGGGTAGATGGGCCATTTGTCGCCAGTGCGGTGGTGCTCGGCGTGGAGGATGCGGTACATGACCGGGTCGCGCAGGTTCAGGTTGGGCGAGGCCATGTCGATTTTGGCCCGCAGGACGCGGGAGCCATCGGGAAATTCGCCTTTGCGCATGCGGGTGAAAAGGTCGAGGTTTTCGTCGATGGAGCGGTTACGGTACGGGCTATCTTTGCCGGGCTCCGTAAGGGTCCCGCGATATTTGCGGATTTCATCGGCAGTGAGATCATCGACGTAGGCCTTGCCGTCTTTGATGAGTTTGATGGCCCATTCGTAGAGCTGCTCGAAATAATCGGAGGCGTAAAAGAGGCTGTCCCACTGGAAGCCGAGCCACTTAACGTCCTCCATGATGGAGTCGACGTATTCGGTGTCTTCTTTTTCGGGATTGGTGTCATCGAAGCGGAGGTTGGTGTGGCCGCCGAATTCGGCGGCGAGGCCGAAGTCGAGGCAGATGGCTTTGGCGTGGCCGATGTGGAGGTAGCCGTTGGGCTCGGGGGGGAAACGGGTCTGGACGCGGCCAGCGAACTTGTTGGTTTTGAGGTCTTCGATAAATTTATCGCGAATAAAGTTGGAGGCTCCGCTTCCGAAGGTGGGAGCGGGGTTCGAAGGAGCCTCGGTTGATTTGGGTGCATTCATGTCTATTTGATTCTACACATCTGATGTAGGATAGGCAGTCGAGGCTACAGCTTCGCTGGTTTGCGCCACAGCGAGCGACGGAAAACGTGCCACAATACTCCCCTCATCGCGCGCCGCTGAGCGTTTTCTGGGTAATTGTGATCGCGCTGTTTATTTTGATTAGCGCCACGATTGTTTTCGCGCCGGCATGGACGTGCGCGCCGTTCCGGTTGGCCGATTTGTCGAGTTCGGGGGAATTGCCGCCGCCGATGCCGCCCGGCTGCGTTCCGATGGCGGAAGCAGTGCCAGATGAGATGCTGCAGGCACTTGAGAACAAACGGCAGCAGATGGGAGTGGAATTGAAGGAGACGGTCAGCTGCGTGGTCCCGGCGGCGCAGGCGAAGAGGCTCGATCCGCAATGGTTGCAGAAAATGTATGAAGGCGGGACGCTGCGCTACCGGCGGCATGTTTTGCTGGCAGCCACGCAAGACTCGCCGAAGGGCCTGCTTTTTGTGGTGGAACGGTGCATGACGCCGTGGTGGAAGTTTGTAGAAGAGAGCGGGACGAGTTGTTGGGCGCAGTTTAACTTTTGAATCAAGCTGCAGGCGTGGCCAGCTTTTGCTCGGCATCGTCGATTCTGGCGAGGGTGGTGTTGCGGCCGAGGACTTCCAAGGTTTCGAAGAGGGGCGGGGCGTTCTTGCGTCCGCAGACGGCGACGCGGATGGGTTGAAACATCTGTCCGGCTTTGACGCCGAGTTCCTGGGCGGCGGCGCGGAGAGCTTGATCGAGCGGATCGTGCTTGAACTCGGTGTGAGCGAGGACGTCTTTGGCTTTTTGCAGAACTTTCGCGGCCATGGCGGCGTCGCCTTTTTGAGGAATGAGTTCGGTGGGGTCGTAAGGCTGCAGGTGATCCACGAAAAAGAAGTCGGCGGCGGTGAGGACGTCGCGCAGAAATTTGATGCGCTCGCGGATGAGCGGCGTGATACGGAGCATTTTGGCGGAGTCGATTTGGAATCCGGCTTCGCGGACGATGGGCAGGAGTTGGGCGCTGAGAGCGTCGACGGGCAGGGCGCGGATGTGCTCGGCGTTGAGCCAGACAGCTTTGGGATCGAAGGTTTCTTCGGGCGTAGTGGCTGGCTCTTTGAAGTTGACGACGGCGTTGGCGCGGTTGATGCCTTCGAGTGAAAAGGCCTCTTGCAGTTCGGCCAGGCTCATCACTTCGCGGTCGTTTTTCGGAGACCAGCCGAGCAGGCACAAGAAGTTGATGAAGGCTTCGGGAAGAAAACCGGCGTCGCGATAGGTGGTGACGCTGACGACCGGGCCGTGACGGCGCTTGGAGAGCTTGGTGCCGTCGGGGGCGACGAGCAGCGGCAGATGAGCGAACTGCGGCGGACGGGCGCAGGCGGCTTCGAAGATCAAAACGTGCTTGAAGGTGTTGGTGAGGTGGTCCTGGCCGCGAATGATGTGGCTGATGCGGAGGTCGATGTCGTCGGCGCAGGAGGCGAGATGATAGGTTGGCATGCCGTCGCTGCGCAGGAGGGCGAAATCTTCGATGTCGGCGGCGGCTTTGGATTGTGGGCCGTAGACGGCGTCGGTGAAGCGGATTTGATCTCCGGTTTCGCGAGGGACGCGGAAGCGCAGAGCGAAAGGCTCACCGGCGGCGGCGCGGCGGTCGCTTTCGGCGCGGGAAAGCTCGGGCATTCCGGGATTGAAAAGCCAGGTGCCCTGGGCACCGGATTTTTCGCTGTCGCCGGTGTGGGCGGGGGTGAAGTCGCGATAGGCGAGGCCTTTTTCGAAGATAGACCAGGCGACTTTGCGGTGGAGGTCGAGGCGCTCGGATTGCTTGTATTCCTCGTCCCAGCCGAGATTGAGCCAGCGGAGGCCGTCAAAGATGGAGGCTACGGAGGCGTCGGTATTGCGCTCGACGTCGGTGTCATCGAGGCGGAGGATCATGGTGCCGGCATTGTGGCGGGCGTAGAGCCAATTAAAGATGAAAGTGCGGGCGCTGCCGACGTGGAGGAATCCGGTGGGAGATGGCGCGAAACGGACGCGCGGGTTGGCGGCGGCATTCTGGCTGAGTGCAGAATTCTCGGGGGAATTGTCCATAACAATCAATGTTGATGGTACGGGGTGCGAAAAAGGAGCGTCAAGCGAGGCGTCGGCCACATTTTCCAAATTCGGCGCGGCCTGGTCGACGGCAAAGATGGGAGGATGAGTAAACTTGCAAAAAACCGTTCCTATCCTCGATAGTTCCGTGGTAACCTCTCTGTTCCCGACGAAAGCAAATGAATTGGTATGGTACTTTCGCAGGGCTGTTGTTCGCTGGCACTCTAGCGGCCAAGTTGGCCTGCGCCTCCCAAGCCATAAGTTGTCCTGCTACGGCGGCGTCCACCACCCACACGCAAGACGTCCCAACACAGATTTCCGGGCTTCCTGATCGGGTCACCGACTCAACGGCTGCGTGCCCGATCGACGCCCGGTTGAACATTGGGAATGAGCCGATGCCCGCTCCGGAGAAGTCGACTGCATCAGTCGATGACACGCCGTTGACAACGACGAAATCCACGGAGAATGCCGAACCGGTGGTTTCGAATGAGAAGGTGCAACGTACGGAACAGCCCGATTTCAACCGCGAGATCTATTACCGCAACAAACTCGAGTTCGCGTGGGATGTGGGAGCGCTGCCCTTCAATATTCCGTTCCCGTTCGATTTTTTGGAAGGCGATCAATACACGGAGCACCCGCTCAAGTACACGCTGGTTCCGGTGATCGCATCGCTGCGGTGGCATATCAGCAACATTGGCGGACCGTGGATCTTCCGGGGGAATTGGGACGTGACCTCAAGCGGATCTTTCACTTGGATTCCGAGCGGGCCGGAAACCCGCTTCATCTCCTACGACATGGGAATTCGGCGCAATTTCGTGCCGCGGAACCAAAGGTTCGCTCCTTACTATGAGATTCGCCTTGGCGTGGGGCAGATCAACGCCAAAGGACCCAAAGGGGTGCCGTATGCGCAAGGAGAAAACTGGCCGGAATTTACGATGAATATGGGCGGTGGAGTGCGGTACAACTTCAGTCCGCGTTTCGCATTCTCGGGCGGGATCAACTACATGCATTTGTCGAACATGGACTTGTCCGAACATCCGCCCAATGCTACAGATCCAAACTGGGGTCCGATCAACTACGGGATTAATGTTTTCGGCCCCATGCTGGGGATCGATGTGCGGCTCGGCAAGGGCCGGACTGAATAAGGTTCGGCGGCAGTTAACCGCAAAAGGCCTCATCATTCTCACTCCGCAAGATGTGAGCGGGATCTGCCAGACATCGTGCGCCATTGAGGGATCTATTTGGTTGAGGCTTTTGTGCTATCGGACGCGTGACTCAGGCGGCTTTCCGGGGTCCAGGTGCGATGGACGTTTTCTACGGCGTTCAGATTGCGCCGGACTTCGGCGGAGCTGATGAACGTGCCGGTGACCACGTAGACTGCGCCGGTAGGCGGAGACTGGGAGCGGTCGATGGTGATGAAAGCCAAACCGTTGCTGCCCCAACGAATCATCTGAGTTGGCAAACCGACGACGTTTTCGATGTTGAAGGTGCTGATCGGAGTTAATGCGTGGATATCGAACGATTCGAGCGTATAGGTGGTGGTGCCCGCTTCGGGCTGGGTTTGGCCAAGGAAGAAGGCAGCGCCCAGAGTGCCATCAGGGACCATCAAGCCGGAGGCGCTGAAGGTGCCAACCACCGTGCCGGTGGCTGGGTTCACGATCTGGCCGCCGTCGTCATAGATGTAGCCGGTTGGGGCGTCGTAGTGGATGCGGTCGAAGTAGTTGGTGAAGACTCCGGTGTAGGCGGTGACGGTACCGAATCCGGTGGAACCGACGGGAACGGTATAGAAATTGAAGGATGAGCTTTCATTATTGGCCGCGTACATTGCAGTGGCGTCGGAGCCCCACTGAATGGAATCGAAGAGGTCCTGATAGCTGTTGTTGGGGCAGCCGCTCTCGCCCCATCCGCAGAGGGGGTTGGCAAGGGCAGCGCCGCCCTGGTAGATGACCACGCCGCCTTCTTCTTCAGGGCTGTAGCCGGGCGTTCCCAGGACGACGGCGACGGTAGAGTCGGCGTTGGGTGCAGCTTGCAGGTCCATGGCGTGGTAAGGACCGTCGCTCGGGTTGGTTCCCAACTGGATGGTCGAGTTGCTGCTCAAAGACGGCAGGTTCATGACCTGCACCGTGGATGCTCCGTTCTGGCTGACGTAGAGATACTGACTGGTAGCGGAGACGGAGAGCAGGAACGGTTCGCTTCCGCCGGAAACTGCAGTGCCCAGGGCGGCAGTGGTGGGGTTCAGGATTTGGACGGAGTTCGGGTTGGTGCTGTCGGTGCTGGGCAATGACAGGTAGATGACCGAATTCACGGGATCCCAGGCCAGATCGCTGGCGAGGGTGTTGACGACCCGCGTGCCGGTGCCGATGGAAAAGTTTAGCGATGCGGATGTGCCGCCGCCGGGCGCGGGGGTCATTACGGTTACGGCCGCGTTTCCGCCGGTCGTAAGGTCGGAGGCCGGCACCTGCGCGGTGAGCGTAGTCCCATTCACGAAACTGGTGGTCAGAGCGGCGCCGTTCCACTGGATGACGGACAACGGAAGGTAATTCGATCCGGTGGCGGTCAAGGTGATTGCCGGGCTGTCAAGCGCGGCGGAGGTTGGGCTAATGGACGCCAAAGAAGGAACCGGATTTGAGGAGGACTCGATGGTGAAAGCGATGTTGCCGGAGCTGCCACCGCCGGGAGCGGGATTTTTGACCGCGATTTCAGCGACGCCGGCGGTTGCAAGGTCGGCGGCGGGCACCTGCGCCGAAAGACTGGTCGCGCTGTTATAGGTAGTGGCGAGAGGGCTGCCGTTCCAGGTAACGGCGGACGACGAGATGAAATTTGCGCCGCTCACGGTGATTCCGGTGGCGGGACTTCCGGCTGACGCGAATGTCGGGTTGATCGAGTTCAGCGAGGGCAGCGGGTTGGATTGGCCAGCGACGGTGAAGTTGATTCTGGCGGCAGAGACACCTCCTCCGGGCGCAGGCGTGGACACAGTGACGGCGACTATGGCGCTATTTTGAAGGTCAGCAGCCGGGACTTGCGCCTTGAGCACCGATGAACTTACGAAAGTCGTCTTCAGCGGAAGACCGTTCCACATGATTTCCGTGTAGGTGATGAAATTTGACCCGGTGGCGGTGATGGTAATCGGGGCGTTTCCGACAACGGCGGTCTTGGGGCTGATGGAACTGAGCGTGGGCACCGGATTGGTAGTGATGCTCGAAGAGTTGCTGCTGAGCCCGCAGCCAGAGAGAACGGCGGTCAGTGACATTGCAAGCAGACAGATGGTGACGCGGACGAATACTTGCATTGATCGCATAAATGGCGCCCTCGGGACGTGCGAAAAGCAGAAAACATTATTGTGGTCCGGGCTTGCCGAGGGTGTCGATGAAATAGGGGGCGGCGGGAAAACCGAGGTAATGACTCAAATTGTCATTAAATCTGGGAATGGCAGGCTGAACGCTTTCCGGCCGCGTACCCCGCAAAACAAAGCGCACCGGACGAAGCGGTAATGGTTACTAACGTTACCAGTGGGCTATCGGGTTGTTCACCACGACCGGGTGGAACACGGTATTGTGTTGTAACAACCCAATATGAAAGCATTGAGGCTCCAGAAAGCTTCAATGTTTTAGACGGAGAACCCCTAATCCGGCGATGATTAACCTTGCCCTCAGCGCGGTGCTGGTACCCGGCATTGTGGCGATGCTGCTTTTCCTGCTCTTCGCCTATCTGTATGAGCAGAGCCGGTACCCGTACTTTCGCGCGTGGCAGTTTGCCTGGGCAGCTTACACGCTGCACTACGCGCTGGATGCGTGGGATGCGTTTCATAAGCCGTCAATCGTGGCGTCATTGCTGAACTCGCTGCTGTTGCTGGCGATGGCGCAATGTATTTTCGTTTCCACGCGCCTGATGCGGCAGCGATTTCAGGTGAAATGGTATGACGTCGCCATCGGCGGGGGGGGAATTGCGCTGGCGATTTGGAGCGTCTGGCTGGGCACGGCCCCTGGCGCGGCCCACCCACACCTGCCACTCGATATCGGGCTGGGCGCTATCCTTTTTTACTGCTCATTCTATTTTTACCGGCACGGGCAGCGACGAAACTCGCTGGCGTTTTCCCTGCTGGGAGTTTCGCTGGCGTTGTGGGCGGCGCTGACGCTATTTGGTGAGTTCAACAATCCGTTTGTGGAAGTGGTGGGGACAGCGGGGCAATTCCTGGGCCCGATTCCGCAGATGCTGCTCGGCATCGCCATGGTGATGGTGCTGTTTGAGCATGAGCGGAACGCGGTGCAGGAAAACGCGCTGGCCTTCTCAACTCTGGGTGTGGATCCAACACGCCTGCTTTCGCCGGAAGAACTGGTCCCCAGCCTGCAAAGCATTCTCGACCGGCTGGTGGCGCCTCTGCCCACGGGACGGGCGGTCATTTACATTTCCGAGCGCTGGCGGGCGGCGTTGCCCTCAGTGCAGCGGGGTTTTTCCGCAGAATTGACGAGCAAGCTGGAGAAGTCCGGAGGCGGCGAATACATCGCGGAACTGGCGTACCGGCGGGGAGGGTTTGTCAGCTTCCGCAATGTGCGCGATATGTCTGAGCCGCTGCCGGCGTTTCCGGGAGCAAGGTTTGAACAGTTCCGGCAATTGTTGGTGGCGGAGAACATCCAAAACATCACCGCGGTCAGCCTGCAGACGCGGGAACATAATTTCGGCGTGATTCTGTTTCCGCATGCGGCGCGCCGGGTGTTTGGTTCGTCGAACTTGCGGCTGCTGATTGGCTTGGCATTGCAGATCGGGTTGACGCTCGAAAACTACGTGGTAATGCACGACGCGCAGCGGCGAACCAAAGAATATGAACTGCTGACGCAGATCGGCCAGGCGATCAGCTCGCGGCTCAACCAGGATGAAATCCTGCGCACGGTTCACAAGGAACTGGGGCAGATTTTCGACGTCAGCAACTTCTATGTGGCATTTCAGGAAGGCGACCAGATCTGCTTTGCGTTCGAGATGGAGAACGGGCGTTTGATGCCAGTACGTTCGCGTCTGATGGACAATGGGTTGACCGAGTACGTGATCCGCACCGGGCAGCCGCTGTTGATACGATCGGGCATCGAAAAGGCGCGCGAGCGGCTGGGTACGACGTTTCTGCCTGCGGATCCGGCGAAGTGTTTTTGCGCCGCGCCGATTCTGCTTGGCGGAAGGTCGGCGGGGGTCATGGCGGTTTTGAGCGTCGACCGGGAATACGTCTACGAGCAGCGCGACCTGGAGGTTTTGCAGACAGCGGCAGGCCAGGTTTCGGTGGCGGTGGAAAACGCCCGGCTGTTTGCGGAAGAGCAGCGGCGGTCGCGGCATCTGGCGTTCCTGAATAGTGTTTCGAAGACAGCGATTTCGAGCGAAGACTCCGAACAGATGATGTCGGAGATTGTCAGCCATATCCAGAAGAACTTTCGCTTTGATCATATCGGCATTGGCATTTTCGATTACACGCGGAAGGAGATTGAGATCCGGGCAGAAGCTGGAGTCAGCGCGAACACGCTGGGCAAGCGCATCCCGCTGGGAACTGGAATTCTGGGGCGAGTGGCGCGCACTGGCGAGAGCGCGTTGTTGCAGACTTCAGGGTCGACGCAACTGCAAGGGGTTTTGCCGGATGCGCGCGCAGTTTTGTGCCTGCCGATTACTTATGGTGAAACGCTGCTTGGGGTCCTGAATATTGAGAGCCGGGAAGAGAATGCACTGGCGCCGGAAGATGTGCTGATCATGAATACGCTGGCCGACTTGCTGGCCACGGCGCTGCACAATTCGTTCGTGTTCCAAAAGCTGCAGCAGCAATCCATCACCGACGGGCTGACCGGGGTAAAAACTCGCCGCTTCCTGTGGGAAGCGTTGAGTTCCGAGTGGAAGCGCGCATCACGTTCCGGGCGGCCGTTCTCGGTGGTGTTGATGGACCTGGATAAATTCAAAGATGTGAACGACACGCTAGGGCACCTGGAAGGCGATCTGGTGCTGGCGCGCGTGGGGCGCTTACTGGAGCAGAAGTGCCGCCAGTCGAACGTGGTGGCGCGCTATGGCGGAGACGAGTTCATTATTCTGATGCCGGAGACCGGCGCGGAACAGGCGCGCACGCTGGCTGAGCGTTTACGGCAGTGGCTCTCGACCGATCCCATGCTGCAGGACCACATGATCACCGGCAGCTTTGGCGTGGCCAGCTTCCCGCTGCATGGATTTACGGCGGAAGAGATTATTCGGGTGGCGGACGCGGGCATGTACATTTCCAAGCATGCAGGTGGCGATCGGGTATCGACCGCTGACGAGTTCGGCACCGATGAAAGTGGCGCCATACAGCGGCAACAGATTTCCGCCTACCTCGACAGTTTTCTGCAACGCGAGCATAAAGGCGCAGACCGACTGGACGATCTGCTGGCAAATCTGAAAAATCTGTGCTCTGGCCTTGAAGGACAAGGGCCGCTGAATGCGCTCTTGCTGCGCGAAGCCATCGCTGCGCTCAATCACTCCGTGGAGCAGCGCGAAAACGATATGGCCGGGCACGGCGAAGCGGTAGCGCGATATTGCGAAATTCTTTCGAGCGCCATGGGCCTGCCACCGGAAGAGGTTGAAGAACTGGTGTATGCGGCGCAGGTGCACGACATTGGAAAAATATTCGTCCCGATTCGTGTGCTGAACAAGCCGGGTCCGCTGAGCGAAGAGGAGTTCGCATTTGTGGAACTGCACCCGCATTGCGGCGCGCGAATCGTTGCCCTGCTGCCGGACAGCGGGCGGATTCAGAAAGCCGTTGAGTATCATCACGAATCGTTCGATGGCAGTGGCTATCCGGCTGGGCTGCGGGGGGAGGCGATCCCGCTGTGGGCGCGCATTTTGACGGTTGCCGATTCGTACGCGAATATGACGTCGTCCCATGCCTTTGCTCCGGCGCGAACCATGGACGAAGCGCTCACGGAAATGGAAAGACTTAGCGGCACCAAGTATGACGGGATGCTGGTGCGCATTCTGCGCCGCGAGTTAAACGCGGACAAGAGTTCTTCGGCACGGGTCGGCGCGCCACCGCGTCGCGGCGGGGACGGCAATTAGCGATGGCCAGGTTATCGGTGTGCGCATTCTTCTCCACCGGTGCAGCGGGGTTAAGATAGACGGGACGGGATTGGCGCTATGAGTATGTTCCGTGCAAACTTCTCTCCTCTACGCCGTTGCCTGTGGCTTACGGCTTCTCTCGGGCTACTTCTGGTTGGCGCGGCTTCAGCGCAAATCTGCGAAACCGGTGATGGCATTGCCGCACCCGAGCGCGCTGCGTTCACAGCCGCCGCGGAACGGTATTTTGATCTGCTCAGCAAAGGCGATGCGTCCTCGCTCAAGCAGAATGCCATTTCCAGCCTGGCGGGGGATTTTTCGAGCGTAGAGAACGCGGTCAATGACAACCATGAGAACCTGGCTGGAACGCGTCCCAGCCTGCGATCGGAATTCTGGCTCAAATTGGATGGCAGTGCGCCGCTAGGGCGAGCGGAATTTCTTTGTGGCGTTTTTGGCAAAACTGGACAAACCGCAAACAGCGCCGAATTTGTTCTTACCAACCTGGCGCCCGGGACTTACGCGGTGGTGATGGAAGACGCTACCACGCCAAAAGGGCCGCTGGTGACGACTTTTGTTCTGGTGCAACAAGGGGCAGATTGGAAGCTGGGCGGCCTGTATATCAAGGATTCCCAGGCGGCAGGAAAAGATTTCAACTGGTACGCGGAAAAAGCGGCCGGCTTCAAAGACAAAGGCCAGAATCGAAATGCGTGGTTTTATTACACGGAGGCGCGGAATCTTGCGGTTCCGGTTCCGTTCATGTACACGCAGGCGACGGACCGGATTTTTGACGAGTCGGAGCCGCTGAAGCCGTCAGATTTGCCGGCAGAAGGAACGCCGGTGGATCTTACTGGCGCTGGCCAAACCTACAAGCTGACTCAGCTTTATCCTTTGGGCATTGGGCAGGATTTCGATCTCATCGTTAAATATCAGGCGGCGGATGTGTCGGACAGCATTAAAACATACGACACCAACATGGCCGTGATCAAGGCGTTGCTGGCGAAGTATCCGGAATTTCGCGATGGTTTTGCTGGGGTGGTGGCGCGGGCAGTTGAGCCGTCGGGAAAAGATTACGGTTCGCTGGCGATGATGAAGGATATTAAGTGAACATAGCCCAAGGTATCGACATTGTGCGCACAATAGCGTATACTCATTGTGTATACATACAAGGGAATTATGGCCACGCTATCAACTCGACTGAAGAATCGCGGCGAGAACATCAACCTCCGCGTCAGCCAAGGACAAAAATCGCTGATTGATCGCGCCGCGACTGCACTGGGCCGGAATCGTTCGGAATTCATGCTGGAAACGGCCTGCCGGGAAGCCGAAAGCGTCCTACTCGACAGGCGGTATTTTGCTTTGCCGGCAGACGACTTCAGGCGTTTCACCGCCATGCTCGACAGGCCCCCGGCGGGCAATGTGCGCCTAACGCGGCTGCTCAAAAGCAAAGCTCCGTGGGATAAATGAGCGGCTCCATCGACCGGGTATCCGCCCCGGAGAAGCTTTCGTCCAATCATGACCTCTCACACTTTGAATCCGGTGAGCCTGCGCTTGACCACTGGTTGAGAAAGCGTGCCCTGCAGAATGAAGATAGTGGCGCTTCCCGGACGTATGTCGTCTGCATCGGGAGACGAGTGGTGGGCTACTATGCGCTTGCGACCGGCGCCGTCGCTCACATCGACTCGCCCGGCAGGATCAGGCGCAACATGCCAGACCCGGTACCCGTAATGGTGATTGGCCGGCTCGCGGTCGATCAAACAGTTCAAGGCCGAGCAATCGGCCCGGCGCTACTCAGGGACGCCGTGTTGCGAACACTGCAGGCGGCCGAGATTGCAGGTATCAGGGCGATTCTCGTCCATGCCATTTCAGAGCGAGCCGGGCACTTCTACGAAAAATGGGGTTTCACTCCGTCCCCAGTCGAGCCGATGACACTCATGATCACCTTGGCCGAAGCGCGAAGGGCAATCGCGGAAAAATCGATTTAGGCGCGAGGTGCGCCAACGATCGCCTGGTCTGCAAACGTGCATTCCTTGGGAGCTTTATCTTTGCGCAGTCCCATGAAGACCGGCGCGCGCAGCTTTAAACCGCCTTCTGAAGTTTCGTGCGTCCATTCGGTGAATTTAATTTCGGCCACGAGGTGCGGCTTGAACCAATGAACGTGGGCGGCATCGACATCGCCGTGAAACGGATTGCGCTTGGTTTCGAGTTTGTTTAACGCCGCGAATACGTTCTTCAGCGTGGCGTGATCGAATCCTGTTCCTGCCTGGCCGACGTGGATGAGTTCGCCTTGCTTGTTATAAAGCCCGAGCACGAGCGAGCCAAAATACTGCCGCGTGCCTTCGGGATCAGTGTAGCCACCAATCACACAATCGACGGTTTGGGTGATCTTGATCTTCAGCCACTCGCGGCTGCGGCGCTCTTCGTAAAGGCTGCCGCGTTTCTTGGCAAGAATACCTTCGAGTCCCTGTTTTTTGGCAGCTTCAAATAAAGCGATGCCTTTTTGCGCAAAGTCATCGGAGTAGCGAACCAGAGGATCGGTGATCAGAAGCTGCGATAGAGCCTGTTTGCGGTCTTCGAGGGCAACGCGGCGCAGGTCGTAGCCGTCGGCGTAAAGCAGATCGAAGACGTAGTACACGATGGGCAAATGGGTTTGCGCTGGCGCTCGCTTCCCTCCGGCGCGAAATCCGGTACGCTGTTGCATCAGGCTGAAAGATGACCGGCCTTTATCGTCGAGCGCAACGATCTCACCGTCGAGCACGGCTTTTTTGGCATTCACAAATTTTGGCAGGTCGTGGAGTTCGCGAAATTGTCCGGTCAAGTCGTTGTGATTGCGCGAGACAAGACGAAGCCCGCCATCGGAGATGAACGAAACTGCGCGGTATCCATCCCACTTAATTTCGAAGAGCCAGTCGGGATCGTCGAAGGGCTTTTCGATGGAAGTGGCCAGCATGGGAGTGATGACAGTCGGCATGGCGCGTTTGACGGCGCCTGCGAGGCTCTCGACCGAGACGACCGCAGCTTTTTTGGCCGTTTTCGCTCCTGAAGTTTTGGGTACAGGACGTTCCGACTCCCGACTTTCAGATTTTTCGGGCTCGGCGGATGCCGTTTTTAGTTTTTTTTTACCCGGCTTGGCTTTTTTCTTGTCCAACTTTTCCAGTGTGTCGGCCAGCCAGGCGGCTTTTACGCGGCCGCGCGACGCCGGACGACTGCTCTTCCATTCAGCCGAATCTTCGTCTCCAGCAATCTGCGCCATGGTTCGCTTGGTTAGAACTGACGTATCGAATTTATCGATGTCATAACCTTTCACCACGTCGGCATCTTGCTTCTTGATCATCAACCATTCAGTGCCCTTGCTGCCGGGTCGTCTGCCCTTGATGTGGACCAGCGCGAAATCCCCATTCAATCGCTGCCCGTGCAAGCGATATTTCAGATCGCCGTGCTCGAGCATGGCAATAGCTTCTTTATCGGTGCCGGGCACGTACTTGCCGTTAACAGCGACTGGCGACAGCGGCTCCCATGTGCCGACGTCCCAGACCATCACCGTTCCAGCGCCGTAATTGCCCTCGGGAATGGTTCCTTCGAAATCGAAATATGACACGGGATGATCTTCCACCTGCATGGCCAGGCGCTTGTCGGCGGGATCGAGCGATGGCCCCTTGGGAACGGCCCAGGATTTGAGCACACCTTCCAACTCCAGGCGGAAGTCGTAGTGCAAACGCGTAGCCCGATGTTTCTGCACCACGAAACGGTGGCCGGATCTCTTTTCGATTTTCGGCGGCGGCTCGGGGGTCTCAGCGAAGCGGCGTTTGCGGTTGTATTCTGCTAGGGACATCAGAGCATTGTAATCATGCCAGACAAAAACAGCACCCAACTTGGATGCAGGCTGGATCGATCATGAAACGCGAATATCCTGAGGCGCCGTGCATCGGCGTGGGGTCGATCATTATCGATGAGCGGTGCGTGCTGCTGGTGAAGCGCCAGCATGCGCCGTTGGCCGGGGAGTGGTCGATTCCGGGCGGAGTGCTGGAAGTCGGGGAGACGCTACGCGAAGCCGCGGTACGCGAGGCGCGGGAAGAAACCGGATTGACCGTGAAGCCGCTGGAGTTGCTGGGAGTTTTCGATCGCGTGCTGCGGGATCCCGCCGGCAAGGTTCAGTACCACTATGTGCTGATCGATTTTCTTTGCCGCCGGATTGAAGGCACGGCAATCGCCGGTACCGACGCCGCAGAAGTAAGGTGGTTCAAACCAGAAGAACTGAGCAGCCTCCGGTTGGCGGCTGACACGGCCGAGGTCATCAAGCTGGGCTTCGAAAAAGCACGTCCCAACACAACGCCGTAGCGATTTGCCAGACCTCGCAGGCACAATTGTGCAAATCATTATCACGCGCCGGCGTAATCGCCCCGCAGAACGATGCTTACGCCTGCCAAGTTTGGTATTGGTCTTGCATTCATGCAGCGCAGAAGTTAAGGGCCTGGCGAAAAAGTAACATTAGGTAATCAGTGGTAATCGCCGGTTCCTATCAACTCGGGAGGTAGGTATGAAAACTACAATTGCTGCGTTGCTGTTCCTGTTGTGCGCCACCATGGCTTTTGGGCAGTCTGCCGGCACCGTGCTGGTGGCCCCAAATTCTTCCAACTTTCAGATTACAGAGCATCCCACTCGTGCCATCTCAGCACCTATGCCGGTCGAACAGAACTTGCTGGGGGCCAACACGATGACTTCCTCATCCGGTGAAATGCCGCTGTGGGAAGCTCCGTCGATGTCGCACGAAGTGCCATTGGGAGATTCGGCGCGCGAACTGAAAAAGCAACATGATGCCGCTCCAAAGGCGCGCTTGACGCTCGAAAAGTGACGCTGGAAAAATAGGCTGCGACCGACGGTTATTGCGGCTCGTGCTGCGTGTCTCCGCTGAGGAGTTGCAAGGCGTGCGGCAACAGATCGACGACCGTAGCCAATGAATCGACGGCGCCAATTGGGCTGCCGGGAAGATTCAGAATCAGGCTGGTTCGGCATACTCCGCAGACCGCGCGGCTGAGCGCAGCGAATGGGGTTTTCTTCGATCCCTCCAGACGCATGCGCTCCCCAATCCCGTCCAGAATGCGGTCGCAAACCGCGCGCGTGGCTTCCGGAGTGAAGTCGCGCGGACCCACGCCGGTGCCGCCGGTAGTTACAATGATGGGCACGCGGCCCGCCCAGCGCAGCATCGCCCGCCGAATCTGGTCGGTTTCATCGGGAAGGATTTCCATGGCCTCAACCACAAAATCGCGGTCGCGCAGAAACTCGGCGACAGCGGGGCCGGAAAGATCCTGACGCTCGCCGTGGGCGCAGGAATCACTGATCGTCAAAACCACAGCCACCACGGCTTCAGGAGTCGATGAGGACATCGTCTTCGCCTTCCGCGTGGCCGCCGCCTGCGCCCTCATCGCGTTTGGATTCGTCGAGCAGGCGCAAACCTTCCATCAGCAATCCCTGGGTGTTCAACTGCGTAGTGCGCTTGGCAGTCTTGGCTTCGAAATCGATTTGGAAGCTGCCGTCGGTCCAGCGTAAAACCTTGAACACGGCTTCGTCGCCATTCAGCGTGCCGTAGGCAGCATGCACCACCTGACCCTCGGCAAAATAAAGCTCACACTTTTCGTTCTGGTTGGTGAGAATGAGCGACCCGCTCTTGCGTCCCATCTCCAGTGACTGAACCAGATCGATCACGTTCATCTGCAGCAGGCTGCCGCGCAAAACGCCGCCGCTGGAGGCGGCTTTGGCCATCTTTTCCAGCGCGATTTTGTCGATCACACGTTTGATGCGCTGCGTGGCTTCTTTCAGAAAAAACGGCTTTTCCACGAACTCATCGACTGTGTGATCGGCGGTGCTGAGTTTTTCGGTGATATCGGTCTTTGTGGCCAGCAGAATGACCGAAATCCCCGAGGTGCGCGGACGTTTCTTCAGGCTTTCCACCAGCTGGCGGCCATCCATGCCGGGCATTCGATAATCGCTGACCAGCAAATCCGGCGGATCGTCGGCGGCCTTGAGCAAAGCGTCTGCGCCGTCAGTGGCGGAGACCACAGTCGCCAACGAAGCGAGCGCTCCCTGAAGCATGGAAAGGACCATGGGGTTGTCCTCCACCAGCAAAAGTTTGACGTTGGCTGCCATTTATTTTTTCGTGCGCGCGCGGCGGTAATCGCCGCTCTTGCCACCCGATTTTTCTTCCAGCACGATCTCGCGAATCTCCATGCCTTTGTCTAACGCTTTGCACATATCGTAAACCGTAAGCGCAGCGACGCTGGCTGCCGTCAGCGCCTCCATTTCCACGCCAGTGGCCGCGGTGGTTGCTACTTCTGTGGTGATGGCGACGCCATTCTCGCATAGCCGCACGGTCACATCAACGTGCGAAAGCGGCAAAGGATGACAGAGAGGAATCAACTCCGGGGTGCGCTTTGCAGCCATTATCCCTGCCAAACGCGCGGTTTCGAGCGGATCGCCCTTGGGGTTCGCAGGCAAAGCTTTCAGAACCTCGGGCTTCATGGCAACAAAAGCGCTGGCCGAGGCGTGCCGCCGGGTCGCGGGCTTGGCAGATACATCTACCATTTTCGCGCGGCCGTGGCGGTCGAGATGGGAGAGCTTCGAGGGCATGCAGAATCTATATCTTACACGCTGCCCGCCGATGACCGAGGACGCCTGCTAACCTTTGACCGGCAGCTGGGTCAAATCAGCGGACGAGTTTTCGACGGCAAACCGCATGAGATTTCGCGGAACCTGTCGACGGTTCGCCTCGTAATCTTTGGGAGGGGGAATCTATGCTCCGAAGATTGGCCGTTCTTCTATTGCTGCTGGTCCCTTTCTGCCGTGCCAACAATCAGTACTCGGAGACCCGCGAGGTTGCCTGGGACTTTTCCGCTGGCGGCCGGATCGAACTGCATCTTCGTTACGGAGACTTGAAAGTTCTGCCGAGCCAGGGCAATCACATATCCATACGGTACAAAATGCAGTCCGATCATGCGGACTTCATCTCTAAAGTCAGCACCCGTTTTGAGATCAGTCCGTCCTCGGCGTTGCTGCGGATTGACGCGCCCCGAAACGGAAGCGTCGATGTCGAACTGGAGGTTCCCGAGCGAAGCAATCTTCTGCTGCGAGTTACGGCAGGCGATGCGGTGGTGGGCCCCATCGAGGGCGACAAAAATATCGAGACCTATGCCGGAGATATTCGAATCGATTTGCCCGAGCATTTTTCTGCCGGGGCGATCGACGTCAAGACCCACGCGGGTGAGGTGACTGCGCCGTGGGGAAAGCCGAATGGATGGATCGGTGGATCTCTAAGATACGACGGCGGCGGCAAATATAACGTTCATGCCCATACCTTCGCCGGCGATATCGAACTGAAAGAGCAGGATGGAGTGGAAGCGCGCAAGTGCCCCTGCGACTAGAAAAAGATGATTCTGCACTGCAGTAATTCTGCTGGCAATTTACACGATGCCAGCCACGGGTCTCAGGACTGTCTCGTTTATACTTAAAGTCACCAGACCAAACCCCTGTTGGAGGTTCCCCCATGCAAGTCCACCGCCTGATGGCAGCGACGTTTTTAGCGGTGTGGTTCTTAGGCGCAACACTCTGTTCTGCGCAATCCGGCAATCTCGTATTGGCAGCCGACAACGACGATCTTTATCCCTCGAACGTCGATGCCAACATGGAAATCCAGCAAGCCCTGACGCAGGCCGCCAAGGATCGTAAACACGTGCTGCTGGTATTCGGCGCAAACTGGTGCTACGACTGTCACGTCCTCGACAAGCAACTGGCCAGCCCGCAGGTGGCGCCGGTTTTGAACAAGAACTATGAAGTGGTGAACGTTAACGTGGGGCGCGGGGGAAAGAACCGCGACATCACCGACCGATATGAAGTCGCTATCAATCACGGCATCCCGGCGCTGACCGTGCTCGACGCTAATGGCAAGATTCTTTTCACTCAGCGGCACAGCGAGTTTGTCGACGCCCGCAATCTCTCGCCTGAGGATTTGCTGGAATTCCTTAACAAGTGGAAGCCGTAGCTGCCTGTACGCGATCAGCGCCAAAATAAAAACCGCCGGCTCTTTAGCCGGCGGTCGAATAGATCAACCTGCACTACTTCTTCTGACTTCGAGGCGGCTCATTCTCCCGTTCCGATTCCCGTTCTACGTCGCGGAATTCGAAGTGCGTCTTACCGTGCGATACCTGCTTCTCCCCGCGCGAGCTGAATCGCGGTTCATCCGCCGCTACCAGCAGCGGTTCAGCCGTGGTGTAGGCGGCCTGCTTGAAGACGCCGTCGACCGGTTTCTCCGCCACTACAAAAACACCAAACGGATTCCCGTTCACGTACGAGGTGGAAAGATAATCCGCAACCATGTTTCCGGAAAAAGTGCTCGGCAGCCAGCTGATCTCCATCGGCCCGGCAAGTTTCTGCCCCTGGGTCCAGTGCTTGCCGCCATCGGTTGAAGTAGTGAAGCCGACGTTGAGCTTGCAGCCGGACTGCGTGCAGCCCGCGTCTGGGAAGTAATAATAAGTGGACGTGAGATGCGCCGTGGCGAACGACGTCGAGCGGTCCACACCCAGCCCAGGGATAAAATGATCGACAGTGCTGGTCAGCGGATCGATCGGAATGCGTTGGGGCTTCGCCCAGGTTGAACCATTCAGCGAGGTGCTGAACACAATGTCATTCGAGCTGCAGTTCTTGCGGAAGCTGCAATCCGACCATGCCACATACAGCTTCCCGCCACCGTCGATCCCACTCGAAGGCAGCGGAAGACCGGAGCTGCGCAAACCGCTGTCGTCCTGAAAAACATTGGCCTGCGAAATCAGCGTCGTGCTGCTGAAGGATTTTCCTCCGTTGGTCGAACTGAAGGCTTCAATTCCATCGCCAAAGCTAAGGAACGGTACCACCAGCCGGCCGTTGGGTTGAACAATCGGTTCTCCGCCCAGTCCTTGCGCCCCATCCGATGAGCCCTTGCCGGCGCTCCAGGTCTGGCCGCCATCCGTGGACGTGCTGATCAACACATCGCCGCTGCCGTCAACCTGGTCCCACTCCACGTAGCAATTGCCGTAGTAAGGACTCTTTGCGTTGTTGTCGCAGGTGATCCAGTTCTTGTCGTCGAGGCCTGTGGTATCCACCATGATCAGCTTGCCCCAGTGAATTCCATCGCTGGAGCGGCTCACCGCGACGTCATCCCCGCCCGAGCTTTCAATCGGCAGACTGGAAATCAACCACACTCCGTACTTGGCGCAGTAAACAACCGAAGCATCGCTGGCTGCGGAAAATGTTCCGCCCTTGTAGTTCTCGGTCAAGCCGGGAAGGTAGCCTTGTGTCCAGGTTTTGCCGCCGTCGGTGGAGATGGAAAATCCCAGGTCGGCGCCCCCGCCGCCAAAAATGCGCGCCACCTGGAAAGCCGCCATCATGGTCGATCCCCACGAATAAGTATCCGGCTCGACTTCAGTTTTGTGCTGGCTGGCCGAATTGGTAAAGCTATCGGAACTGATTTTCACCAAAGTGAACTGGCCATGCGCGAAAGCTGCGGAAGCGCAAATGGCAAAAAGGGTTAGGCAACGGGGGATCCAACGCAGTACGGACGAGGCGCGAACATCAATTTTCATGAAGAAAAGGCTCCTGGGAATTTGCTCACCATCTTGCTGTAAATGGGGAGGGCATTCGCCAGCAACGAGGAGAGATAGTTGCAACTTCGCTAGACAATACAGCGAGGAACTTAAGGTGTCAATGTGCAGAAAATTGCATGTCGAGGTCCTCGTAACGTCTTTGTTTTCTGCGGTTGCCAATTGCCCAGAGTGAACGTAATCTTAGGATTCAATCCACTTGCAGTCGAGGTCTGAGGTCAGCAAACCGATGCCACAATCTGCTGAGATCGCAGCTCCCATGAATGGACAACCAACACCCACTGCCGCGCCCAGCGTCGAGGTTTACGCCGTATACGGCGCGGAGCCTGAGGTTCAGGCCTACGCCATGGCCAAGTATTCGCGCTCGGCGCTGTCGATGAAGGAGTCGTTGAAGGAAATCTCCCAGCAGAAGGCGGAAAAATTTCTCAACACTTTTTATTTCCAGTACGGCCACCGCTCGATTGCCGATCTGGCGCACATCGCATTGGCCATCGAGAAGTTGTCGATCCTGGCGGCGATCGTCGTGGCCGATGAACAACGCTGGGATGGGCAAGAGCGCTCGACGCGCTACCAGGATTTTCGCAAAAGCGGCTACTACACTCCTGACTTTGGTGACGACCGCCGGGCTGCGGATCTCTATCAGCAGACGATCGGCCAGTTGTTCAGCGATTACGAAAATTTCTCGGAAAGCACGTTTCGTTACCTGCGCGACATCACGCCGCGTCCCGAAGAGATGAAGCCCGAGACCTACGATCGAACTTTGCGCGCCCGCGCATTCGACATCTCGCGCTACTTGCTGCCGCTGGCAACCAACACTTCGCTCGGCGAGATCGTTAATGCGCGAACGCTTGAAACTCAGGTTTCGCATTTGCTCAGCGACACTCACAAAGAAGTCCGCCATCTGGGAGAGTTGCTCAAACAGGCCGCAACCGGCCCGGCGTATAACTTGAATAACGACCAACTGCGCGGGCTGGTGGATCAGATTCGTGAGCTTTCGCCGGAGCTTGGAGGCCGCGCTGAACAGGAACTTCTGCGCGAAGTCCGGGTCGCGCCGACGCTGGTGAAATATGCCGAACCCAATCCTTATGAGATCGAAACCCGGCGCGAGTTGCGGCAGTTGGCAAGCCAGTTGATGGGGAATATGCCGATTACTCCGGCGCCACTGGTCGACTTGCTGGATGAAGAACCGCTTGAGATCGAGCTGGCCACAACCCTGATTTACGAGCACTGCCATTATCCGTACCGGCAGATTCGCCAGGCAATTGCCGCGGCCGGGGACGTCATCCGCCGCGAAATCATCGACGCCGGACTCCGCCATCGCGGCAAGCACGACGAAATGCTGCGTTCGTTTTCCTCAGGCCAGCAGTTCCGCTTCGACATTCTCATGGATATCGGCGGCTTCCGCGACATGCACCGCCATCGCCGCTGCGTACAGATCGGCCAGGACTTCACCACCGCGCACGGCTACGACACCCCGGAAGAGATCAATTCAGCAGGCCTCGCCGATGCTTACCATTCCACGATGCGAACGGTTGCCAATGCAGTAACCGAACTGGCGAAGAGTGGCGATCCTGAGGCCGCGCAGAATGCTCAGTACGCCATTCCGCTGGGGTTCCGCAAGCGCACCCTCTTCAAGATGGATTTCGCCGAGGCCGTCTACATCTCCGAATTGCGAACCGGGCAGGCCGGACACTTCTCTTACCGTAACGTTGCGTATGCGATGTATGAAGCCGTGGTAAAGAGATATCCCGCGCTGGCCAAGTATTTCCGCGTAACGGATGTGAGGGAACCAGTGGATTTGCTGAAGCGGTAGCGGCGGAAGATCGCGACATGCATGCACATGCATGTATGGTATAATGCTTGTGATGAGAACCACCGTAGAAATGAAGGCGGAACATCGCAGCGCTCTCCTGGCCCTGGCCGCACGCCGCGGTGAAAAGGGATTCTCCTCCGTATTAGCGGAGGCGATTGAGCACTACCTCGACGGGGAGCGAACGCGATCAGCACGACGCAAGGAACTACTTTCGCTTCGTGGTTCGCTTTCCGCCAAAGATGCAGATGACCTTCGTAGGGTTACTCGATCTTTGCGGGAGCAATGGCGTTGATCCTGGCCGACACCGATGTGCTGATCGATTACCTGTCGGACATCGAACCGGTCGCCAGCCAAGTGACTGCACACATAACCGCAGAGATTCTCCAAACTACCGCTATCACCTGTTTCGAACTCCTTAGCGGGGCTGGGGAAAACAAACGTGGCGACAGTGCGCGCCGGCTGGTCGCAGCCATTTCGATTTTACCGTTGGACCAAGCGGCAGCGGTGAGGGCGGCAACGCTCAGGCGCCAGCTCGAGGGGGAGGGATTCTCGATTGGCATGGCCGACAGCCTCATTGCGGGTATTGCCTTGGTTAACGAATTGCCTCTTCTTACCCGAAACCGCAAGCATTTCGAGAAAATAGAGGGGCTGCGGCTGGTTCCGGTCGAATTGCGGATTTAAGGGCAGCGGCTAACTACGTGTACATCACCTTCCTGTCGCCCTTGACGATCCGGCCGACGGTGTAAGCTTTTTCGCCAACCTTATCCAGCACGCTCTGTGCCTTTTTGAATTTCGCCGCCGGCACAATCAGCAGCATCCCCAATCCCACATTGAAGGTGCGCAGCATTTCATCCTGTGGAACGCTACCCAGCTTTTGCAGATGCTCGAAAATCGGCTGCACCGGCCACGATCCCAGCTCAATAATCGCTCCTGTGCCTTTCGGCAAAACGCGCGGCAGATTCTCCGTGATCCCGCCGCCGGTGATGTGCGCCATCGCTGAAACACATTCCGCCGCCAGCAGTTTCTTGATGATCGGCCAGTAGCTGCGGTGCGTGCGCATCAACTCGTTCCCAACTTTTCCCTTCAGCTCGTTGATGTACGATTCCGGCGTATAGTGGGCCACATCGAACAGCAACTTCCGCGCCAGCGAGTACCCGTTGGTGTGCAATCCATTGGATGCCAGCCCCAGAATCACATCCCCCACCTGCACGGTCTGCCCGTTAATCACCTTTTGGCGATCGACCACACCGACAATGAATCCCGCCAGATCGTACTCGCCATCCGGATAAAATCCCGGCATCTCTGCAGTTTCTCCGCCGATCAACGCGCAGCCATTGTGCTTGCACGCGTCGGCCAGGCCCTCGACCACCTTTTCTGTCACTTCAGGATCAAGCTTGCCGGTGGCCAGATAATCCATAAAAAACATCGGTGCCGCACCCTGCACCGCAATGTCATTGACGCAATGGTTCACCAGGTCCCCGCCGATGGTCTGGTGCAGTTTCATCTCAAATGCGACCTTGAGCTTGGTGCCTACGCCGTCCACGCTCGAAACCAGCACCGGGTCGGCGTATTTTTCTTTGTCGATGGAAAACATCGCGCCAAAGCCGCCAATCTCGCTCAGCACGCCGCGGGTAAAAGTCTTGTGGGCAAGATACTTGATGCGCTTCTTCGCGCGATTCCCGGCGTCGATGTTGACGCCGGCATCGGCATAGGTGATGACCCGTTGATCGGCTGGTTTGTCTGTCACGCCCGTAATGCCACGCCGCACGAAGGGATTTCTAACTTTGCGGGACGCGTAATTTTAGCACGCCCCCGCTTGGGAAAACGTGACGCATGCCACAGACGCAAGTCGCGGCATCGGCGTAAACTTTGTGTGCTATGGGCACTTCCAGAATCGCGGGCAAAGTCAACCGGGTCAGCAAATCGGTCCCGGTGCACGATAAGGCGCATGACGTTTTGCGCACCGCGCGGCATCCGCTCGATTCGATCTTTTCGCCGCACAGCGTGGCCGTCATCGGCGCGACCGACCGGCCTGACAGCGTGGGCCGCGCCGTTCTATGGAGCCTGGTCAGCAGCCCGTTTGGCGGCACCGTTTACCCGGTCAGCGACAAGCGCACTAGCGTCCTCGGCATCAAGGCATACCCGCGCATCAAAGACATCCCCGAGCCGGTCGAACTGGCAGTGATCGTAACTCCCGCCCGCACCGTTCCCGGCATCATCGCCGAGTGCATCGACGAGGGCGTTCGTGGAATCATCGTCATCTCCGCCGGCTTCAAGGAACATGGCGAACAAGGCAAACAACTCGAAAAAGAAATCCTCGAACTGCTCGCCGGAACCGGCGTTCGCCTGATCGGGCCGAATTGCCTTGGCGTGATGAATCCCATCAGTGGATTGAACGCGACTTTTGCTCCTAACATCGCGCGCCCGGGCAACGTCGCATTCATCAGCCAAAGCGGCGCGTTGTGTACTGCCGTGCTCGACTGGTGCCAGAAGGAAATGGTCGGTTTCAGCGCCTTCGTCTCCGTCGGTTCGATGCTCGACGTTGGCTGGGGCGACTTGATCGATTACCTGGGAAATGATTCCCACACGCACAGCATCGTGATGTACATGGAATCGGTCGGTGATGCGCGATCGTTCCTCTCCGCCGCGCGTGAGGTTTCGCTGAACAAGCCGATCATCGTGATCAAAGCGGGACGTACGCAGGCTGCCGCGCACGCCGCCGCCTCGCACACTGGCACACTCACCGGCAGCGACGAGGTTCTGGAAGCCGCTTTCCGCCGTTGTGGCGTCCTTCGCGTCAACACCATCGCCGATCTTTTCTACATGGCCCAGGTTCTCGCCAAACAGCCGCGCCCGAAAGGCCCGCGATTGGCCATTATCACCAATGCCGGTGGTCCCGGTGTACTCGCAGCCGACTCGGTCATCCTCAATGGTGGGCAGCTCGCCGAACTCACTGAGCAATCCATCCAGCAGCTGAACGCGCTTCTGCCACCGCACTGGAGCCACAACAATCCGGTCGATGTCCTCGGCGATGCATTGCCGGAAAGATATGCCAAAACCGTCGAAATCGTCTCGCAAGACTCCAACGTGGATGGCATGCTCGCCGTTCTATGTCCCCAGGGCATGTCCGATCCGACGCAAACTGCCGACCGGCTTCGTCCCTTTGCGCACAGCGCTGGCAAACCCTTGATTGCCAGTTGGATGGGTGGCCCGGCAATGACCGCCGGCATCGACATTCTCAATCGCGCCGGAATTCCGACCTTCCCTTTTCCTGACACGGCCGCCCGCGTCTTCGATTACATGTGGCGCTACAGCTACAACCTGCGTGGCCTGTATGAAACGCCTGAACTGCCGGAAACTGAACCAGGCCCGAACCGTGCCGCCGCTGAGCGTCTCATCCAAACCGTGCGTGAATCGGGACGAACCATCCTTACCGAAGTTGAGTCGAAGCACTTGCTGTCGGCCTACGGCATTCCCATCGTGCCAACAACCATTGCCTGCAGTGAAAAAGAAGCGGTTGAGCACGCCAACCGGCTCGTCTACCCCGTCGTGCTCAAGCTTCTCTCTGAAACCATCACTCACAAAACCGATGTCGGCGGCGTCGCTCTAAATCTTCGTGACGCGAATGCCGTCGAGACTGCATTTCGCAATATTCGCGAGTCGGTTACTGAAAAAGCCGGCGCGCAACACTTCTTGGGCGTGACCGTTCAGCCGATGATCAAGCCCGGCGGCTACGAACTCATCGTCGGCAGCAGCATCGACCCGCAATTCGGTCCCGTGCTGCTTTTCGGCACCGGCGGTCAGCTTGTCGAAGTTTTCAAGGATCGCGCTCTAGGCTTGCCTCCGCTAAATACAACCCTGGCCCGCCGCATGATGGAACAGACTCGCGTGTACACAGCTTTATGGGGAGTTCGCGGCCGCGCCCCCGTCGACCTGCCAGCGCTTGAAGAATTGCTCGTGCTATTCAGCCAGCTCGTGGTTGAGCAGCCCTGGATCAAGGAGGTCGACATTAATCCGCTGTTGGCGTCGCCGGAAGGCCTGCTGGCGCTCGATGCGCGCGTGGTTCTACACGATCCGTCGCTCAAACCGCAGGAGTTGCCGCGTCCTGCCATCCGCCCCTATCCCATCAAATATGTGAAGTCCTGGAACCTGAAGAACGGTGATCCGGTCACCATTCGCCCGATTCGCCCGGAAGACGAACCATTGCTGGTCAAGCTGCACCAGGCGCTCTCCGAGCGCAGCGTTTACCTTCGCTACTTTCAGCCGCTGAAGTTAAGCCAGCGCACGGCGCATGAACGCCTCACCCGCATCTGTTTTATCGACTATGACCGCGAAATGGCATTGGTTATGGAACATAAGGCAGCGGACGGCACGCCTGAAATTATATCTATCGGGCGCCTGAGCAAGTTGCGCGGCCGCAATGAGGCCGAACTGGCCGTGCTCGTCGATGACCGCTTTCAGCATCAGGGCATGGGGACCGAGCTTTACCGCCGGCTGATCGAAATCGCCAAACAAGATAAACTCGACCGCGTGATTTCGACTGTTCTTGTCGAGAATTACGACATGCTGGCCATCTGCCGTGCCCTTGGCTTCCAGTTGCAAGGCGAAGTCGAGGATGGAACCGTCGAAGCGATTCTCACGCTTTCGTGATTCCCCTAAACCGCCCGTCCGGCGCTGAATCCGGAGGCCCATGCCCATTGGAAATTGAAGCCGCCGAGTTGTCCGGTCACATCCACAACTTCGCCGATGAAAAATAGTCCCGGCACTTTCCGGCTTTCCATCGTCTTTGCGAAAAGGTCATCAGTGTCGACACCGCCAACCGTGACTTCGGCTTTTTCAAAGCCTTCCGTGCCTGCGGGAGTGAGCTCCCAGTCATGAATCCGTTGTTCGAAGTCCGCGAGCGCAGCGTTGGTAAATTGGCTGGGGGTATGGAACTCCATCCAACGGTCGGCGAAACGCGCCGGCAAGAATTCCCGCAGTCTTGCTTTCAAGGTAGCCGGATTCCGCGCAACTTTGGCATCCTCAAATGCAGAAGTGACTTCGCACTGCGGCGCCAGATCAATCCCCACGGAACTCCCATTCTCCCAATAAGACGAAATTTGCAGAATCGCCGGCCCACTCAGGCCACGGTGAGTAATAAGCATTTTTTCGCGGAATTGTTGTTGGCCGCATGATGTAACCACCTCCGCCGACACCCCAGCCAGATCGCAATAACGCTTCTTGTCCGCAGCATCGAGCACCAGTGGAACCAGTCCGGGCCGCGGCGTACGAATCTTCAGGCCGAATTGCCTGGCGATGTCGTAGCCGAGGCTGGTTGCGCCGATTTTCGCAATCGAAAGGCCACCAGTTGCCACTACGAGCTTCGCGGAACGAAACTCGGGCCCTGACGTATGCACGACAAATTCATCCAGTTTGCTGACCTCGCGAACCGATACGCCCGCGAATATCCGCACTCCCGCCGCAGCACATTCTTCTTCCAGCATCCGCAGAATCTCGCTCGCGGATCCGTCGCAGAATAGCTGCCCCAGTGTTTTCTCGTGATAAGCGATGCGGTGCCTGTCTACCATCGCAATGAAATCAGCAGGCGTATACCGCGCCAGCGCAGACTTTGCGAAGTGCGGATTCGAGGATAGGAAGTTTTCTGGCCGGCAATGCAGGTTGGTGAAGTTGCAGCGTCCGCCGCCTGAAATGAGGATTTTCTTTCCACAGCGGTCGCTGTGTTCGATTACTGCCACCCGCCGGCCGCGCTTACCGGCTTCGATGGCGCACATCAGCCCGGCTGCTCCGCCACCCAGAACTGCGACGTCAAAGTGCTCGACCATGGACGCTCGAGCAACACCTTACTTGATCTCCATGACTTCTTTTTCCTTGCCCTTGCTCATCTCTTCCATCTTCTTGATTTCGTCGTCGGTAAGCTTCTGGATCTCGTCAATCGCCCGCTTCTCGTCATCTTCGGTGATCTTCTTGTCCTTCATCGCCTTCTTGATGGCATCGTTGCCATCGCGCCGTATATTCCGCACTGCAGTCCGATGTTCTTCGAGAACTTTGTGCAAGTGCTTCACCATGTCGCGCCGCCGTTCTTCGGTGAGCGCAGGCACTGGCACGCGCACAATCTTGCCGTCGTTCATTGGATTCAACCCAATATCGGCGCCGCGAATCGCCTTCTCAATCGCCGCCAGTGACGATGGATCGAACGGCTGCACCGTGATCAACTGCGCCTCTGGCGCATGCACCTGCGCGATCTGGTTCAGCGGCATCTGCGAGCCGTAGTAATCCACGCTCACCGAATCGAGCATGTGCACGTTGGCGCGGCCGGTGCGCGTTGCCACCATCTCGCGGCGGAAGTCTTCAACCGCCTTATCCATGCGGGTTTTCAGTTGAACGTAGGTATCTTTAAGGCCAGGAATTGCGGCCATGCCAGGTTGAGCCATATCGAAGACTCCGAGAAACAGAAATCAAAAGCGTAGATTATAAACCTGAAAACCGGGAAAAGCCGAGACGACAACACCAGTCATCGCCCTGGTTCGAACGTCTGCCTTCTCACTTCTGCCTTCCCTACGCGCTGACCAGCGAACCCACTTTTTCCCCCGTCACCACCCGGCGGATATTTCCATGCTCATTCAGATTGAAGATAACGATCGGCAGCCCGTTGTCCTTGCAAAGTGAGATGGCAGTCGAGTCCATCACCTTGAGCCCGCGTTTCAGAACGTCCATGTAGGTGATCTGATCAAATTTCTTGGCGTCCTTCACCTTCATCGGGTCCGCATCGTAAATGCCGTCAACCTTCGTCGCCTTCAGAATGACATCGGCCTTAATCTCCATCGCTCGCAAAGACGCGGCCGTATCCGTCGAAAAATACGGATTGCCCGTCCCGCCGGCAAAAATCACCACGCGCCCTTTTTCCAGATGCCGGATCGCCCGCCGCCGTATAAATGGCTCCGCCACCTGATTCATCTCAATCGCCGATTGCACCCGCGTATACACACTCTGCTTTTCCAGCGCGTCTTGCAGAGCCAGCGCATTGATGACCGTAGCCAGCATGCCCATGTGATCGGCCGAAACCCGGTCCATGTCGCGTGCCTGGTCGGCAACGCCGCGGAAGAAATTCCCTCCGCCCACCACAATGGCAATCTGCACCCCCAGAGCATGCACATCCCCAATTTCGCCGGCAATCTCATGGATGCGCGCCGTATCGACACCGAACCCCTGGTTTGCCGCCAGCGCTTCGCCGGAAAGTTTGAGCAGAATGCGTTTGAAGATGGAAGTCGTCATGATTTTTTATTTGGCCCGGTCGCAACCGGTTCCGTCAGCCGTTATTCTTGCCGACCGCGCGAACAAAAGGGGCCCCTTTCGGAGCCCCCTTTGTTACTCAGCTTTTTGTTCAGGTTTACTGATGGCGATGGTCTCGCCCTGATCGCCGACTTTGAACCGCGCAAACCGCCGAACGGAAATATTCTCGCCCAGCTTCCCGATCTTGGTCGTGATCAACTGGTGAATGGTGATGGTCTGGTCTTTGATGAACGGCTGCTCATACAGGCAGACCTCTTCGTAGAATTTTTCCATCTTGCCGTTCACCATCTTCTCCGCGATATTCGCGGGTTTGCCGCTCTTTATCGCCTGGTCGAGGAAGATTTCCTTTTCGCGATCGAAGTCGGCCTTGCTCACGTCTTCCTTGCGAACATACTTCGGATCGCTAGCCGCAATGTGCATTGCAATATCGTGCACCAGTTCTTTGAAATCTTCCGTGCGCGCGACAAAGTCGCTCTCGCAATTCACTTCCACCAGCACGCCGATCTTCCCGCCGGCGTGAATGTAGCTGGCAACCGATCCCTCACTCGTGACGCGAGTCGCCTTCTTCTGGGCTACAGACGCGCCCTTCTTGCGCAGTATAACCACCGCCTGCTCCAGATCGCCCTTGGCCTCCGACAATGCCTGTTTGCAGTCCATCATGGGTGCGCCTGTGCGGTCCCGCAGGTCTTTTACTTGTGCAGCAGAAATATTCACTGTAGTTGTGCTCATGATAAATAGTTCCCTCGTCCGTCTCTGGCCGGCACGCAATCACAAAAGCACCGGCGACGATTAGCGGAAAACCCGCCTTACAAACTTTGACCCGCGCCGGGATCTCCTGATGTGACCCGCGCGGGCCCGAACGTCCCTGTCAGTTTAGATGTTTCTTCGAGCCTTGGCGAACCAACCTGCCAAAGCTAATGCGCCTGATGCTCGACCACCGGCGCCGTTTCAACCGTTTCTTTCTCAACCGGACGCTTATGCACTCCGGCGCCCAGCACTTCTTCCATGCTGATTTCTTCGCCGGCACCGTCTTCGGCAAGAACGCCCTCTGCCACCGCGCCGTCACCGCTTTCCACCACAGCGGCTTCGGCAACCTGCGCTGCATCGGTCGCAGCCGACAAATCCGCGACTTGCTTATCCGTCAAGAGCTGCACGCCTTCCGCAACCGAGTCTGCAATCTTCGACGCAAACAACCGGATCGCCCGCAACGCGTCATCGTTGCCCGGGATCACGTAATCCACTTCCGTCGGATCGCAATTGGTATCGACCACCGCAACCACCGGAATGCCCAGTTTGCGCGCTTCACGCACCGCAATCTGCTCTTTGTTTGAGTCGATGACGAAAACCGCATCCGGCAAGCGCGTCATATTCTTGATGCCTGCCAGGTTCGCCTGCAGGTGCTTGCGCTCACGCTCCAGCTTGATAACTTCTTTTTTTGGCAGCAGCTCGTAACGGCCATCCGTGGCCATTTCGTCCAGTTCCTTGAGCCGCTTTACGGACTTTTGCACCGTCACCCAGTTGGTGAGCAGCCCGCCCAGCCAACGCTGGTTAATATAGAATCCACCGCAGCGCGTCGCCTCTTCGGCAATCGCATCCTGCGCCTGGCGCTTGGTGCCCACAAAGAGAATGATCCTCCCTTCGGCCGCCAGATCCTGCACGAACTTCGACGCTTCCTTGAACATCTTCAGCGTCTTCTGCAGGTCGATGATGTAAATCCCGTTGCGCTCGCCAAAGATATATTCTTTCATCTTCGGGTTCCAGCGCTTCGTCTGATGCCCGAAGTGAACACCCGCTTCGAGCAACTCCTTCATGGTGATGTTAGCCAATCAACCTCCTTTGTTGATCTGCATCCAGCCCGTTTTTTCGCTCAGTCCATAATTCCGGCCCAGCAAAACCGGCGGGATTGCTATTCCCGTCCCCGCACCCTCCGGCACGGGAAGAATTGAACACCTAAAACCTTAGCGCTTGCTGTACTGGAAGCGCTTGCGTGCGCCCTTCTGTCCGTACTTCTTGCGCTCTTTCGACCGCGAGTCGCGGCTGATGAGCCCTTCGCCCTTCAGCTTTTTGCGCAACTCAATATTAAAAATCGACAACGCCCGCGCAATTCCTAAGCTCACCGCGTCGGCCTGGCCGTTCACGCCGCCCCCGGTTACCCGCGCAACCACATTGAACGAACCCGTGCTCTCCGTCAGAACCAGTGGCTCGCGGGCGCTCGAGCGCTGCGAAGGCGTGACGAAATACTCATCGAAAGCACGCCCATTGACTTTGAACTCGCCCGTCCCCGGACGCAGATAGACTCGGGCGATCGCCGACTTCCGCCGCCCCGTACCATAATATTGAACCGAATCAGCCATTCGCTCTCAACTCTCGGCGGTCTTTCAGCTAAACCCCGAAGTCGCTACCTTTCAAAAATTTTGCTAACCAAATACCTACGCTCTCGCCTCGACCGTCAGCGCTTCCGGCTTCTGCGCTTCATGCGGATGCTTGTCGCCGCGGTAAACCTTCATCTTGCTGATCATCTGCCGGCCCAGCTTCGACTTCGGCAGCATCCGCAACACTGCCTGCTCCACCACCAGTTCCGGCTTCCGTACCATACGCTTGGTAAATTCCTCCGTGCGCAGACCGCCCGGATATCCTGTGTAGTGCTGGTAAAGCTTCGCCTCAGCCTTCACGCCCGTCGTCTTCACCTTCTCGGCATTGATCACAATCACGTGATCGCCGGTATCGAGGAACGGCGTGTACTTCGGATTTTCTTTGCCCATCAAAATGCGGGCGACCCTTGACGCAAGCCGGCCGAGCGTCTGCCCATCGGCATCCACGACATACCACTTGCGCGCAATTTCCCCCGCTTTGGGGAAATACGTAGACATTCCCAAATCTCCAATATGCAAAATTTCAAAGAAGACCGCTGAGTATCCTCGCTTGCGCTGAAGGCGCAAGGGCTACAGGCGGGCAACCGCAGCACTGCCAAAGACTTAAGCATAGCTGACGGCGCTTCCGATTGTCAATCAACCTTATGCAGCCGCGTTACTTACGTCCCTTACCTCGCAGAACCCGCCCATTCTTACTCGTAGGCCAGCGCATCGATGGGGTCCTTCTGCGCCGCTTTAAATGCCGGATACAGCGCACCCAAGGTTGCCCCCACCAGCGCAATCACTGTGGTACGCATAATCCAGATCTCGCTCCAGTAAAGCCTTTGCACCGGCCGCGCATGAACGATCACTGCCCGGATCGTAAAGCTCGTCGCCACTCCCAGCAGAATCCCCAGCGCCGCCAGCAGCAGCGTCTCCCTCACCACTACATTTACGATGTACAGCTTCGACGCGCCCAGCGACTTCAGGATTCCGATCTCCCGCGTTCGCTCCATCACCGCCGTATACATCGACTGAAAAATCGCCAGGAATCCCACGATCATCGAAATGCCCACCGCTATCTTGATCGCCGTCTGAAATCCCGGCAAGTTGCTCGGCGTCATCATCGACAGATACTCCTGCATCGACCGCACCGCGTAATTTTCCATCCCCGGAATCTGCTTGATCGACTTCACCACTTCATCCGCATTCGCCGGATCGTCCAGCTTCACATAAAAAACCGACGCGCGGTTCTCCGCCCCAATCAGCTGTTGCATCGTGGTCAACGGCAGAAACTTGCGAGCGCCCTTGCCATGCGCCACGATTCCGCAAATCCGGAACTGATGATTCAGGATCTCGATCGATTCCCCCACCTTCATATGTTTTGTCGCGGCGAAATAATCGTCCACGATCACATCAAACGGCCCCTGAAAACCTTCGCCCGCAAGATAACGAAACGGCGGCGTCATCTGATCGTAGGTAGGCAAATCGATCCCGTAGATGATCTCCACCGCCGGACTCGTAGTCAGCTCCCAGATCACCGGCGCGGCCGCGACAATGTGCGGCACCTTGCGTAGAATGTCTCCCACCTTCACCGGCACCGGCGCTCCGGTCACTCCCACCAGCGCCGACGATCCCGGCGGTTGCACCATAATGTCGGCCCCAACTCCCATCTGCGCTTCCTTCGAACCATTCAAATACCCATAAAACACCGCCACAATCATCAGGATCAGCGTCACTTCCAGCGCCACCGCAATTATGCTGATCAGCGAACGCATCGGACGGTTCGCAAGGTTGGCCAATACCATCTTGTTCATAGGGAGCTCGTTCTGATTCTATCGTTTGGGATCGCCGGGCGGAATCGCGCCATTGCCCTGTGGCTGGTCCAGGTGCACCACCTGCACCCCGGGCGGCTCCGGCAGCATGAATTTATCGTCGGAAAGCGGCTGGTTGACATCCAGTTTCACAATGCTCAGCGTGATGTCGTACTCTTCCTGCGGCCGCGAAATCTCGATCTGCCACGGATAATTCACACCCTTCTCGTCTTTCTTGTATCCCCGATAAGTCGCGCTCGTCGCCACGTTGCCCTGTTCGTCATACAGCACCTGACTGTGTGGCAAGAGATCGATCCGGTTAAAAATCACCTTCCGCGAAAGCCGCCATCCCGGCCCGGTCTTCGCAATCACGTCGATCACGTAGTCGGCGCGCACAATCGTGTTTTTCTTCACTTCCGCCGGAATCTCCGTGTCATTCTCCATCACCGCAATCTCAGTCTCCGGATTAATCCGTGGCAGAAGCAGCGAATCGTAAATCGCCTGCGGCTTCACGTTCTCCAATGGCTGCGACGGATTATGTATCGCCCCGTTGTTCCGTCCCTCCACAAAACGGTTCTTCGCCGGAATCCACAATTTGAACTGGTTCCCGTCGCTCACCATGTCGAACGCCGTATTTCGCACCACCGGCATCAGCCCAATCATCCGCAGCATCGCCGGCTTGCGCGCCAGCACGTATCCCCGGATCTGCTGGTAATCGGTGACTTTTCCCTTTTTTACGCCGCCAATCGTAGTGTCGATGTCGACCGTCGCCTGCAGGGTTTGAATCGCAGCCGCCTGGGTGTTTAAGAAGTCGACCAGCTGCGCTTGTGTCGCCGTCTGAATGTCAGAGTAGTTGAACGGCTGTTCAATCTTGCGTGAACGGAACAGGCACGCTGTGGAAGACAAAGCTGCCAGCCCAATCAACACAAGTCCGCATCGACTTTTCAGTCTCATCAAGCGACAAATCCCCAAGCACCGGGAGTTCCGAAACTATAGATGAGTATATGCGAAGTTCCGCTCTACTTTTAAAATCGCTGTTTTCTTGGTGCAGCCTGGAGTGGTTGCCGCTTCCTTTGCGTTCCTCGCGCGCTCTTTGCGGTTAAAGGTTTTACTAACGACTGACGACAGACGACTAACGACTAACGACCGCTCATCACCTTCCGATACGCCGCCACATTCCGATTGTGCTCTTCCAGGTCCTTCGAAAACCGATGATGTCCGTTGCCATCGCTGACAAAATAAAGATAATCCGTCGTCGCCGGATGCATCGCCGCCGCCAGCGCGCTCTGCCCCGGATTGCAGATCGGCCCCGGCGGCAGTCCCGCATGCGTGTATGTGTTGTACGCCGAGGCGAACTGCATGTCGTTGTGATGCAGCGCCCCCGAATACGCCCCCTGCAACCGCTCCGCATAAATCACTGTCGGATCGGCCTGCAACGGCATGTTTCGCTTCAGTCGGTTGTCATAAACACTCGCCACTGCCGGCCGTTCTTCCGCTACCGCGCTTTCCTTCTCCACAATCGACGCCAACACCACCGTCCTCTGCACGTCCGTCGTCAAGCCCAGTTCCCCCGCCGTCTGCCGGAACTGCCGCACCATCGCCCCCGCAATCTCCTGCATCGACTGCGTGCGCGTGAACCCGTACGTGTTCGGAAAAAGATATCCCTCCAGCGACGTCGCATCCGGCGCGATATCGGAAATCAAACTTCCTGACGCCGCCACCTTCAAAAAATCCTCCGCACTTCCCAACCCTGCGCTCTCGACCGCCTGCGCAATGTCGAACATGTTGAATCCTTCCGGAATCACCACTGTTCGCACATAAACATCGCCCTGCATCAGCCGTTCCTGCACTTGCATAGCCGTCGCTGGCCGCTCGAAAAGATACTCCCCCGCCTTCAGCGATCTCCGATGATTCAGATAGTTCAGCAGAATGAACGCGTCCCGGCTGCGAATCACGCCCGCGTTCTTCAACTCACTCGCAATCCGTCGCGTGGAATAACCGCTGTGCAGCAGAACCAGCGTCTGCGCCGCCGGCGTCACCGGAAGCAACAACGCCCACGCCAGCCATCCCGCAACCGCGAGAATCGCGACCACCGCTAAGATGAAAAACGCTCTCATGAACTGTTAGTTTAGATGAGAACTGTTGTTGGCTCGTCCAAACCAAAGTCATAACAGCGCGATCGAAAACCAGCCCATCGTCGCAGGAGCAATCATGAAAGCCATCGAAGTTAAGCGCACCGGCGGTCCTGAAGTCCTCGAACTCATCGACATTCCCGCGCCCGAGCCCAAACCAGATGACGTCGTCGTCAAAATCGCCGCCGCCGGCGTCAACTTCATCGACGTTTATTACCGCGAAGGCCGCTACAAAGCTAACGTCCCATTCATCGTCGGACAGGAGGGCGCCGGCGCCGTCACTGCCGTCGGCGCGAACGTAAAAAATGTCAAGGTCGGCAATCGCGTCGCCTGGAGCACTCAGCTCGGCGCCTACGCCGAGTACGCCGCCATCCCCGCTGACCGCGTCGTTCCCGTCCCCGCCGGCGTCACCGACCAGCAGGCCGCCGCTGCCATGCTGCAAGGTATGACCGCGCACTATCTTTCGCACGATAGTTATCCGCTCAAAAAAGGCGAAACCGCGCTCGTCCACGCTGCCGCCGGAGGCGTCGGCCTCCTGCTCGTCCAGATGGCCCACAACATCGGCGCGCGCGTCATCGCCACCGTTTCCACCGAAGCCAAAGCCGAGCTCGCCCGCAACGCCGGCGCCGATGACGTCATTCTTTATTCATCGCAGGATTTCGAGTCCGAAACCAAACGGCTCACCAACGGCCAGGGCGTCGACGTCGTCTACGATTCCGTTGGCAAAACCACCTTCGAAAAAGGACTGAACGTCCTCAAGCCTCGGCGCATGATGGTCCTCTACGGCGCCTCCAGCGGCCCCGTGCCGCCTTTCGATCTGATCGCTCTCTCGCAAAAAGGCTCTCTGTACATTACGCGCCCCACGCTCTATAACTACATCGCCACTCGCGAAGAACTCTTCGCCCGCGCCGAAGCTGTCTTCGCCATGATCGCCAAAGGCAAGCTCAAACTGCGCATCGAGCACACCTACCCGCTCGCCGACGCCCAGCGTGCCCATCGCGATCTCGAGGCCCGAAAGACCACTGGCAAACTCCTTCTCATCCCATAAACCTTGATAGCACTCGCTGATCCCGCGTGGGGAAAAAGGATCCGCGCCAGGAAAACTCGATTTTACTGAGGGCACTCGGTTTTACTCCTGTCGGGAGGGTACGATTTTGCAGGTTGATAATCATGCAACTCCGATTTTGGGTGGCGCAGCGCTTCAGCGCTGCGATAAGGCTTTTGTTTTTCTTCGACGGCTTTAGCCGCTGAGGCAGAGCACTTTTCGGACGCAGAACCCATCCGACCACGCCTCCCCACCGCCAAACTCTTAATATTTCGCCACACAACAAACACCCTTTCCGGTGTAACATGTACGGCACGCCTGGGGGAGGTGTCTATGACCCGCGTCAACATCCTCGCCGTAATTCTCACCGCCTGTCTTGCATCACCGACGTCAGCCCAACAAGCGGCGACAGGGGAAGACAACTGGACCGAGTTCGGCCGCTACAACATGCAGCGCTACAACCCGAATGAGACCATACTCAACGTCAACAACGTCGCAAACCTGCAGGTGAAGTGGAGTCAGGCGATCCATGCCACTTCCCCATCGCCCGCGGTGGTGAACGGGGTGGTATACACCGCCGGGTCTGACGGCCCCAACAGCAACGTTCTGTTCGCGTTGAACGCCAGTACTGGCGCTCTATTGTGGAGAGCCCTTCTCAGCGGCGAGGCTCCGGTGCAGAGCTCGCCTGCCGTTGCGGACGGCGCGGTATACGTCGGCGGAACTGACCGCGAGTTCTACGCAGTGAATGCAGGCGCCGGAAGCCTGCTGTGGAAGTACACCGGCGACAGTACGTTCATTTACTCATATCCCGCCGTTGCCAATGGCGCGGTGTATGTAGAGTCGTACTACGGCACGCTGTACGCTCTCAACGCCAGCACCGGTGCCCTGCTTTGGACTTATGCCGGCGGCGGCAGGAATTACTGCAACCCTGCGGTGGTTAATGGAGTCACATATTTCGCGGCGGCAAAAACCGTCTACGCGTTGAATGCCAGCACTGGCGTCGTGCTGTGGAGCTTCCCCACCCCGTACACAGTCTGGTCCACACCTGCAGTCGCGGATGGGACGGTGTACATTACCACCTACGGAGGTGCGGCCTACGCGCTGAACGCAAAGACTGGCGTCGAGAAGTGGCGCCACGCTGGCATCCACGGCAGTTTCAACTTCATGCCGGCTGTCGCCAATGGCGTCGTGTACACGCTGATCGGCTTCGACGACCAGCCAACCCTCTACGCGCTTGACGCCAAGACCGGTGCTGAACTGTGGGTCTTCGTCAGTGGCGACATTCAAGGTTCCCCCACCGTGGCCAACGGCGTGGTTTATATCGGCGCTGGCAGCAGCATGTTCGCCCTCGACGCCGCTACCGGCGCGCAACTGTGGACCTCGCCCTATACCATGGGGAGCTCTTCGCCCGCCGTAACCCACGGAACCCTCTATTTCGGTTCGGATGGTGTTTTCTACGCCTTCGCCCTGCCGTCAGAGGAAAAAGAAAAGTGATCGATTATCGCGAAAACTTGATCTCGTGGAGCTAACCATGAAACACATCAACATCCTCACCGCCATCCTCACCGTCTGCCTCGCCTTAAACCTATCAGCCCAGCAAGCACCAACCGGAAACGATAACTGGAGCCAATTCACCCGCTACAACATGCAGCGCTCCAACCCGAACGAGACCATCCTCAACGTCAACAACGTCGGCAATTTGCAGCTAAAGTGGAGCACAACCATCGGCGATGCCCTGAATTCCTCGCCCGCAGTGGTAAACGGAGTGGTCTATATCGGCGCGTACGATGCCAGCACCGGCGGTATCTATGCCGTGAACGCCGACACCGGGACCGTGCGTTGGAGTTACCCTACCGGCACTTCCGAAAATAGTTCACCCGCCGTCGACAACGGCATCGTATTTTTCGGGGCGAAAAACCATAAGCTCTACGCGCTGAACGCAGCTACCGGGACCTTGCTGTGGAGTTATACCGCCGACAGCAGTTTGGGTTATTCATCACCCACCGTGGCCAATGGCGCCGTGTTTGTCGAATCCTACGTCGGTACCGTGTACTCTCTCGACGCCAGTACTGGGACATTGGCTTGGAGTTATTCAGGCGGCGGCCGTAGCAATTCTTGCAATCCCGCGGTGACCAATGGAACCGTGTATTTCGGTGCCGCGGATACCGTCTACGCCCTGAACGCCAAGACTGGCGCGCTGCAATGGAGCTTTGCCACCGGAGGCAAAATCGACGTGACTCCGGCAGTTGCGGACGGAGTTGTCTACATTGAATCGGACGACCATAACATCTATGCCCTGAACGCGGCCACCGGCGCCAAGTTGTGGAACTTTGCAATTTGTGCCTCGGTCAGCTCGCCGGCAATCGCCGGCGGTGTGCTATACGCCGCCTCCACCTGGTGCGACGCCTTGTACGCTCTAAACGCCAAAACTGGCGCTGAAGTGTGGGAATTTGGCACACCCGGCATCCTGACGTCCTCTCCTGCCGTAGCCAATGGAGTGGTGTATCTCAACGGCTTCGACGGCAACATGCTGGGGCTGGACGCCGGCACCGGCGCCTTGCTGTGGAACGACACCCACGTCATCGGAGGCAGTTCCTCGCCCTCCGTAACTCACGGCACGTTCTACGTCGGCTCCTACAACGGCATACTGTACGCCTTCGGCCTGCCGTCAGAACAAAAGTGATCGATCCTTGTCCAGACTTGATCTCGTGGAGCTCACTATGAAACGGATCAACATCCTCGCCGTAATTCTCACCGCCTGTCTTGCATCACCGACGTCAGCCCAACAAGCGGCGACAGGGGAAGACAACTGGAGCGAGTTCGGCCGCTACAACATGCAGCGCTGGAACCCCTACGAAACCGTGCTCAACGTCAATAATGTCGCCAACCTGCAACTGAAGTGGAACTCGGAAATTGGCCATCTGTACTCCTCCCCTGCGGTGGTGAACGGGGTGGTTTACGTTGGCGCGGGCAATGGCATGTATGCGCTGAATGCCGACACCGGAGCCCAATTTTGGGTCTATAAAACCGATAGCCCGGTCTACTCTTCGCCCGCGGTCGCCGCCGGCGTGGTCTTTTTCGGCTGGAAAAGCTACGTGCTGGCGCTCGACGCCGCCACCGGCGCCAGTCTGTGGAACTATGACACCGGCGAGGCCATATATTCTTCGCTCGTGGTGGCTAATGGCGCGGTCTATGTCGAGTCGTTCCACGGAACGTTGTACGCCCTCAACGCCGCCAACGGCGCACTGCTTTGGAGCTATGCCAGCGGCGGTCACAATTACGGAAGCCCGGTCGCGACCGATAAAGCGGTATATTTTGGCGCGGCGCAATCTGTCTACGCGCTGAATGCCACCACCGGCGTCCCGCTCTGGAGCCATGCCATGGGGCGCCAGGTTCAAACTTCGCCCGCAATCGCGAATGGCGTAGTCTACATCGGTGCCGGCCTACTCGACGGCCACATCTTTGCGCTGAACGCCCGAACCGGCGCCGAGTTGTGGCGTGTCGACGCCTTTTACCCCACCGCTTCGCCCGCCGTGGCCAATGGCGTTGTGTACGTTACCCTCGACTATGCTTATGCCTTGCTTGCATTAAACGCCAAGACCGGCGCCGAACTCTGGAACGTCGCCCCCGGATACGGCAACCAGATCGGCTCGCCTGCAGTGGCCAATGGCCTGATTTATCTCACCGAGGGCTACAGCGTGTTCGCTGTGGATGCCACCACCGGTGACACACTGTGGAACTACACCACCGACGGCACGCTGTACAACTCGCCCGCCGTGGCCCACGGAACGGTTTACATCGGCTTTGCAGCCTTCGCCCTGCCTGATCACAAGTAATCCGGCCAAAGCGCGCAGCTCTCAAACCAGCCTCAACTCCGGGAAATCCTGACTGTATCGTCTGCTGTCCAGAGTCATAAGACAGTCGGCCGACAACGCCGCGTGCGCTCCAACCACAAAATCCACCAGCAGTCGCTTCGGATGCGTTTCTTTACCCCTCCGCCTGCGCTCTGCATAACTTGCGAAAGCTTCCGCCACCAGCCGCCAGATCGGCTCCGTCAGATCAAAGTCGACCACTATACCCGTGTCAGCCAGGAATCGGTCGACAAAACCGGCCGTAGCTGAAGGATGCGCCAGCAACTCCGCATACACCGGAGCCGAAACCACCAGCCCGCCCTCAGCGCGTGCCGCCGCCAGACCCCGCGCTACGTCCGAGGCGTCAGGCTCGCCCGACCATAGCGCCGATAAAACGTTGGTATCGATCGCGGTTCTCACCGCTTCGTATCTTCCTCGTCACGCAGATCGCGCAGCCACTCATTGATTTCTTTTCGCCCGCCGGGAAAGCTCCCCAGTGCACCTTTATATTTTTCGAACACGTTATCGCGCGCCCGTGCCGGACGAATCAGCGTCTTGTCGCCTTCAATCACAAACTCAACCCGGTCTCCCGCCGAAAGACCCAGTCTGCGCCGTATCTTCTGCGGCACCGTGACCTGCCCCTTGGAAGTCATCGAACTGGAAATTGTAATACTCATAATCATTATAGTAATACTTACTAGTAATACAAGCAAACATCTGGTTTACTGACGGCTGATGACTGACAGCTGTTGGCTTCCGTCTCGGGAAAGTTCAGCGCAGCTAGAAATCTCTTGACCTCACTTTTCCACCTCCTCACAATAGAAATAGCCCCACCCGATCTTTGACAATCTGCAGGCGTGGCCTGGACGCCAATTAGCCCGGGTTTTGGCTGAGGGCTGAGGGCTGATGGCTTGTTTCGCTAACTCCTTTGTTTGGAAGATTTTGCCTCTAACCCCTTTAAAATCATAGATCTGGCGGGGGCGCTCCCGCTAAAGGTACAAATATACTTGACTAATCGTCAGGGGGGCCTTTAGCGTGGATGCACTAGAATATTGGCTAATCACAGACAGTGAAGGGTACGAAATGAAGCAAATCAACACTTATGGACTTTACCAACTAGCAACTCAATTAGCCCCGTTGCGGCTGCTTCCAACAGACCCTAGGCAGCTTGATAAAAATGATTACAAGATGGTGTTTGCCGGTTTTTGGCTGGATCAGTTTTTCAACAAGAATTTGGTGCTGCCCTTGGAACTATCGGGCGACGCTGCGAATGAACTGTCGAGCGCTATGCAACGAGTCAGCAATAAAGTCTGGGCTGATCCCCCTCAGGAAGTCGAGGCATGGGAGCTAAACAATATCAGAGAGAAGCTGGACCAGCTAGAGACGGTAATGGCTTTGGAACTTCAGAGACACCAGACTTACCTAGTCTCGCAGATTGGTGGCTACTCAATGCCCCTGCTGGCAACAAAAGCCGAGGTTAATATTCTCGAAGACGCGCTTGCTGTAATCGATGAACAGGCTAAAAAGGATTTCAGGGAAGCCGGACGCTGCCTAGCTTTCGAGGTTCCAACGGCTGCTGGTTTTCACGCGATGCGTGCTACCGAAAACGTTCTGCGCCAGTATTACGCGCTTGTTATGAAAAAGCCCGTAGGTAAGACCGACTGGGGAACATGTACCGCAGAACTGACGAAGGCGAAGGTCAACAAGAAGGTCATTCAGGTGCTGGATCAGATAAGGGACCTTCATCGCAATCCACTCATGCACCCACAAGACTTCCTCACAATGAAGGAAGCGATTAGCCTGTTTGATATTGCAAAGAGCGCGATTGGGTCCCTTGCCGAGGAGATTGCCATCCTACAGGCTGCCGCCACGCCATCTCCGCAGTTAGTTCCCGCGCTCCCTGCGGCTACTGGTACTCTGGGACCGTAAAGGAACCATTGCCATGAAGTCGAAACCGCTAACGCCATTTGAAAATTTCAACCGCGCCGTAGACGCCCTTATGCGGGTTCCTCATTCCGAGATCAAGAAGGCTCTGGAACTGGAGAAACGAGCGAAGGACGCTAAACCAAAACGCGGCCCTAAACCAAAACGCGGCCCTAAATCAAAACATCGTTCGCCTAAAGAGCACTGAGGTTCCACGGCTCAACTTCTTTCCAGTTGGGTGGAAATCCCATTGCGGTTAGATCAATGTGGGGATTATCGAGGATACTTTGCATCAACATATCCTTCCATCTGGAACGTGGAGAAGCGTGACACAAAATGTGAGCCAAGACCAAAAAGACACAATATATACGGGAATTTGATACGCCTGCGGCCTTCCATTCCCTGAGCAACTCCGGCTTAAGCGAAACCTCACGATTCCATAATCTACTGTGATGGGCGCAAATATTTCTTACATAGGTCAGCGTTTCCATCCAGCTTGTTAATTGACTCTGAGCAATATCGAAATCCTTGGCGATTTGTTTTCGCAGACTCTTCGTGACGTTCTCCGTCATCTTGGAAAGCATTCCGAACGGCATTAACTCGGTCAGCATCCAAATAGGAAGATTCGTTTCGGCTACATATTTAATGCGGTAATGTCTGACGAACTCCTCCTTTGACAGATCCACTTGCGTCTTGATTTGGTGCATTAGATACACATGGTCAAACCCCGTCGCTGGAATACCCGGACCGGGAGATGGAACGTGAGGCGTAAAGTTGGTGGCCTGTGTGTACCCAAATGGACCGAGTGCGTGGGCGAAATGATACGTGATGGATGCCCGTAGCGCTACCTCAACTCGATCAATAGCCTTAATCATAAGAAGGCGTAAGTGGGCATCGAACTTATAGAGCTTGATGACATCGGTGAAAGTAGCACCGGCAATATAGGTATCGGTGCCCGGAACCTTAAATGGGATGAAATAAGCACTCAATCGAAAGTAGCCTTTTCGTCGAAGCCAATGTAGTGCTCGGTCGCGATCTGGAATCGCGAGACCCCGCGCTTCGAGAAGTGCTAGTTGCTGCTCATACGTTAGAGCAGGCTTCGTATAGTGCATAAAAAAGAATACCCGCCGATTTCAGCTTCCACCTGTTTCTCGAACAGGCGGAGAGGCTTGGCGGGTGCGTTACGCTTATTATTCGCTACAATCAGTTGCGATGCAATTGGAAAACTAAAGTCAACACAAAATTTTACATTGTTACAACCACCCTTAAACATCTGATACTGCTGTATTTACATAGGTAACCACACTAGTGGGCACCAAGTTTTCCACAAGAGAGGAAGGTGTTTGAGACTTACTTCTCTCTTTTTTGGGGTGTATTTTGGGGCTTCCGACCGCGCTTTTTGTAACGATTATTAGAACGGAACTGTCGCACTAGAGGCCCCCTCAGCAGTCTTTCCAGTCAATTCGGCATACGTCAACCGCTTGTTGGCAAGCTGCGTACACGCAAGACTGAAACGATCTGCATCGGTCAGTGGGTTCTCCTCGGTTGCGCGATTGTTGTATCGAAAAACTTGTTCGTCAATATAACGGTCAAGATGAAATGGCTCAACCGCCACGTATGTGCCTTTCAAACTGCGTTTCAACAGACTCCAGAAGTTTTCCAGTCCATTCGTGTGGACTTGTCCATGCACATATTCTTCGGCATGGTTAACGACTTCATGGACGTAACGCGAGTGCAGCCGATCATATGGCACAGCTTGGTCCGTGTAGACGTGAGTGCCGTACTTAACGTTCTGCAGGACTTCGTTCTGCAAGGTTTCGCGCTTCACGTTTGGAACGACTTTAGCTCTAACCTGACGCGCTTCGCGGTCAAGCATCCCAAGAACAACTGTTTTTCCTGTTGGGCCGCCAGAATGGCCGGATTCAGCCGCAAATCTAGCGCGGCGATCTTTGTGCATGTTCTTAAGTTTGCCGCCTACAAAAGTCTCATCAACTTCGACAGCACCGTTTCCCGTACCCCCATCACCTAGCTTGCCGCGAGTGCCGAACTTTTTATGCTGAAGAGACATTCCGAGACGAATCCGATGGAGCATGAACCACGCAGTCTTTTGCGTGACACCCAAAGCGCGATGCAATTCCCACGAGCTAATCCCGTTCTTATCGTTAACAATCGACCAGATTGCGGGCAGCCATTTTTCCAGCGAAATTGCCGAATCCTCCATGACGGTGCCTACCTTCACCGAAAACTGGCGATGCTTATGCGTGCTTTTGCACTGCCAACGCCGTTGCGTCTTGAGAAACGAAACGTCATCGCGGCCACAGGTGGGACATACAACCTTGCGGTCAGGCCAGCGCCGAATCGCCAAGTAGTCGATGCATCGGTCGGCGTCAGCGAAATACAAAATAGCCTCTTGAAATGTTTTCGGCTCTTGCATAATGTAATAATTGTAGTAGACTAATCACGATTAGTCAAGTATATTTATACCCCGCTAAACAATTGATTCTAAAAGATCAAAGCAAGGGGGGTGGGGGGAGGGGGTACCCCTGAATTAAGTCACTGCGAGAGATACTCGTTATAACAAGGATCCTGATGCTGACCTCTAAAATCAACGCGCTAATAGCTCTGGCCGGGCTGCTTTTTCTCACGTCCATTAACCTCGCCGCCCAGGCGAGTTCGATCCCCACTGCGCGCCTCATCAACCCCGAAGACCTGGTCAAAATCCTCCAAAACCCCAAAGCCGACCAGCCGCTGCTCATCCAGGTCGGCTCCCACACGCTCTATGCCCAGGCCCACATCCCCGGTTCCGAATACATCGGCCCCGCGTCCAGCCCCGAAGGCCTCGATAAACTCCGCAAGCGTGTCGCCTCGTTGCCAAAAAACAAATTTATCGCGATTTATTGCGGCTGTTGCCCTTGGAGCCATTGCCCCAACGTCAAGCCCGCCGATGACACTCTCCAGTCCCTCGGTTTCACCAACGTGAAGGTCCTTTATATCGCCGACAACTTCGGCACAAATTGGGTCGAAAAAAATTACCCCACCGCAAAGGGAGATTGATCCGCTGACACTCCTTCCAACTCAAAACAGCAACTGGCGCCGTTTCGTCATCCCGCTCGTCGCCGCCGTCGCCATCATTTTTATTTTTGCGCTCAATCATCACCGAAGCGCTCCAACCAAGCTCCAGATCACCGCAAGCGATCATCCCCTTGCGCCCGATTTTTCTCTGCCCGATCTTTCCGGCAAAACCCTCACGCTTTCAAGCTATCGCGGCAAAGTCGTGCTGCTCGATTTCTGGGCAACCTGGTGCGTTCCTTGCCGTCAGGAAATTCCCCGCTTTATCGAGCTGCAGAATCAGTACGGCGATCACGGCCTCGAGATCATTGGCGTTTCCATGGACGATTCCGCCGATCCCGTCCGCGATTTCTATCGGCAGCTCAGAATGAATTATCCCGTCGTCAGGGGCGACGCCAAGACCGGCGAACTTTACGGCGGCGTCCTCGGTTTGCCGATCGCCTTCGTCATCGGCCGCGATGGCAAGATCTACTCCAGGCACATCGGCGCAACCGACATTGCCATTTTCGAAAAAGAAATCAGTGGGCTTCTACAATGATTCCTTTGATCCCATCGAACGCCACTACTTCTTCCGCGTGTAACTCGCCACATACTCCGGCACCGCGCGCAATGGTTGACGCTCCGTATCATCAATTGGTGAGCCTGGCTTCAACTCCAGCGGCAAAACTCCCGCCCACGTTGGAAAGCTGTAGTCTTCTTCATCGTCAATCGGCGGCCCTTGCCTTACTTTCGCGGAGAACTCCTCAATCGGCAGCCGCAGCACCGACGTCGCTTTCAGTTCTTTTTCGCTGGGCTGCCGCACATCGTTCCATCGTCCCGGCAGAATATGTTCTGACAGAAGCTTAAGAGCCTCAAGTTTCTCCGCCGGATCATTAACCAAGACCGCGGTTCCCAGCACCATCGCCGATCGATAATTCATCGACTGATTGAAGATCGACCGCGCAAAGACAATTCCATCCAGCAAAGTCACCGTCACGCAAACCGGCGCGCCTTCTTCGAGCCGCCGCAACATGCGGCTCGCGGCTGAACCGTGAATATATAGACAATCGCCCGAACGCCCGTAGCCAGTTGGAATCACAAACGGTTGGCCATCGACGACGAATCCTACGTGGCAAATAAATCCTTCATCCAGAATCTGGTTGAGTGTCTCGCGGTCATAAACTCCGCGGTGCGGTTCGCGGATCACGCGCGTGCGTGCTGTGGAAGCTGTGCTTTCGGCCATTCACAACCGTCTCCGGCAATCGCCAAGTATCGAAGCAGAAAGCAGTTTATCAGGCCGCGCTGCGGCTTCCGAGATCCACATTGCGCAAGATCGTTCCTACCACAAAACCTTGAGCGCAAACTGGAACTGCCGCGGATCGTACGCCGCTGTCGGTTGTCCCGCATTCGTGAACAGCGGGCTCACCGCAGCCGTGTTGTTCTTATTGACGATGTTGAATATGTCCGTAATAAACTGCGAACTGATCCGCTCGCCGAAGTAAATGGTCTTCGCGAAGCGGATGTTGTTAAACGCCGTCCACGGCTGCGTGCCCTCGTTGCGGCCAAGATTGCCGTCCAGATAAAGCAACCCATTCGGACCGGCAAGCTGCGCCGGCGTTACATTCAGAAAGCACGGTTCCTGGAAGAATCCGGTTGGCGAAAACTTCGACGCCACCGTCGGATAACCGCAGCTGTTCGTCGGTGCGCTCTGCGCAACTATATTTGGTCGTCCCGTCAACGAAGACAGCTGGAAGTTGTCGTCGTTGCCGGTGATGATGTTGAACGGCCGACCGGTGCTGAGTTCAAGGATCGGAGCAACCGTCCAGTTGCTGAAGAGCTTGCTGGCAAAACCGCTGCCGCTGAGCTTTCCTGACTGGTAGACGCCGCTGAAAACGAACCGGTGCCGCTGATCGAACAGCGAAGTCGAACGGTCGTTCTGCGGATAGTAGCTGTCTTGCGGCGTCACCGTCGCTTGCAGGTCCGTCGAGTCGTCGATCGCGTGCGAGTACGTGTACGAGGCAAGAAATTCGTAGTGATTGTTGAACCGCTTGCGCAGGTTCGAGCTGAAGCCGTTGTAGTTCGAGGATCCGTTTGAGTAGTTCGCGTCCATATCGCCGAACGGGATGCAGTTGGCGAACGTTGTCGGGTTGCAATTGGCGTTGAATCCCTGCGGCGCCAACTTGGCCTCAATCTGTTCCGCCAGTTGCACGCATTGTCCAGCTCCGGCCGCATTCAAAGCCGCGGCGATCGAAGGATTCAACCCGCTCGGCCGGAAGAAGTTCATCAGCGATGCGTTCACCCACGGACCTGCTGGACCGACTCCGCAGGGCAACGTCCCAGTGCCGACCGTAAATGGACTCGACGGAGTTTGCCCGGCTGCGAGCGCCGCATCGTAGTTCAACACCATCAAATCACCGCGAATGGTGTTGGCATTAATTGGGCGATTGAGATGTCGTCCACCGTTGAAGTTGTAGGCAAGGCTGAGCGCAAATCCTCCGCCAAGATCGTGCTCGATTGTGAAGTTTGCCTGCTGCGCGTAGGCGTAAACAAAGTTCTTCCCCTGAGGATATCCAAACGGCTGAAATCCCAATGGTAGAAACGTGCTTGGGTTCAGATAATTCTGGTTCAGGAAGACCGATTGCGTCGGCAACGCCACGCCGCACGCCGGACCTGAAGCCGCGCACGTGAACCGCTGCTGGTTCGGAGCGTAATTCAATGCGTTCAGCACCGCCGGATTCAAAGTCGGAGAACACGGCGAAGCCACCGATCCGCCCGCGCCCGGCAACAATCCCTGGAAGATCGGAACTGCATTCAGATTGCCCGGATCGCCCGGAGTTGTGCAGCCTCCGGTTCCGGCAAACGCCAACTGGCCGCTGGTCGAACCGTCCGACGCCTGGCCCAGAAAATAAAGTCCCAGCAACGGATGATCGTAGAACATGCCAAACGAACTGCGAATCACCGTTTTCCCATCGCCCTTCGGGTCCCACGCAATACCAATTCGCGGCTGAATGTTGTTGGTGTCAGTCTGAATTCCCTTCTGTATTCCGAGGAAGTTGTATCCCACGGCAGCTAAACCGGTCGGCGCCGGAAAACTCGGGGGAATCTCGACGTCATATCTCACGCCCAGATTCAGCGTGAGGTTCTGACGAGCGCGCCATGAATCCTGCCAATAGGCACCGATTGGAATGTTATGGAACGAATCGCTCGGGCTGCCTAAACCTTGAATGAAGTCGCTCGGTACGCCGGCGCCATAAGCCTGCACTGCAGAAAGACTGGGGAAAGTAAGCCCAGGCACCGAGAAACCGAGCGTTGAAGCCGCCAGGCCGCCGAAGTCAAATACTCCGCCGTAATTCACGGTGAACGTCGCTGTGATCGGTAAGTAGTTGAGATCTACACCGAACTTGGTG
>DASVWZ010000067.1:0-28604 GCA_036392935.1 Terriglobales bacterium
GCCAAACTGATGCTGAATTTCAGTTGGTGGATCAACCGTAAGGACCGGTTCGGCAACAACCTGTTTGAGGGCGGATTTCTTGGGTTGGACAACATCGGAGTCTTCGATCGCAGCGCGCCATTGCCAACCGGGGGGCATCTGGAGCAAGCAGACGGTACGGCGTGGATGGGACTTTTCTGCCAGAACATGCTGGAGATCGCGGTGGAGCTAGCTGCCCACGACCCTATGCTAAACGGTGAAATAGCGACAAAGTTCGCCGACCATTTTTTGTGGATTGCCCATGCCATGAACCAAGCCGGTCCTGAGGGCATGTGGGACGAAGAAGACGGATTTTACTACGACGTGTTGCGGCTGCCGGATGGGCGTGCCACGCGTCTAAAGGTGCGTTCGATGGTCGGACTCTTGCCGCTATGTGCGACTACCGTAATCGAGCCTTGGCAGCGGGAAAGCGTTCCGGAGCTGCTGAAAACCGTGGCAGAGCGTTTGGAACGACTGCCACAATTGCGCAACAGCATTCACCCGACGGGCGTCGGTCATCTTGGTGTAAACCAACGGGGGATTGCGGCACTGGTGAATCCAACTCGGCTCCGCCGGATCCTTACCCGCATGCTCGACGAAAACGAGTTTTTGAGCCCGCATGGAATTCGGGCGCTGTCACGCTACCACGTGGACCATCCTTACGTGCTTAACGTGCAGGGCAAGGAATATCGCGTCGACTACCTTCCAGCAGAGTCGAATACAGGAATGTTTGGGGGCAATTCCAACTGGCGCGGGCCGGTGTGGATGCCGGTGAATGCGCTAATTATTCGGGCGCTCTTGTCGTTTTATCTGTACTACGGTGACAACTTCAAAATCGAGTGCCCGACGGGCTCCGGCAAGTTGATGAACCTTTTTGAAGTAGCGCACGAGATCGAGCGCAGACTGACGGGCATTTTTGTGCGAGATGAATCTGGCCGACGGCCGGTGTACGGAGCTACCGAGAAATTCCAGACCGATCCGAACTGGAAGGACTACATCCTGTTCTACGAATATTTTCATGGCGATAACGGGGCCGGGCTGGGAGCGAGCCACCAGACCGGCTGGACCGGGTTGGTGGGCAAGTTGATCCAGATATTCGGAATGATCAACGCGCAGCAAGTGCTTGAGGGAGGCAAAGAAGCCGCTTTTGCCAACATCACGCCAGCCTGCGATGATCGCGCGCGAGTAGCTTAGACGAACCTTCGATCTTTGGCATGGATCACCCCCCTGTCGTTTTTGACAGTCGTCAAAACGTGCCGTGAACAGCTAAAAGACACATAAGTTGTAAAGGCGCACTGCTTGCGCACCAATGTGCGCGGATGTGGGGTGAAGACATGTCGATAATCGGCGACACCGACCTTTCGTGGGCGGCAACGAAGGCACTCGTGATTGTGTGCTGCGGCTTTGGTTCCATCGTAGGCCTGGTCTGGGCCACTGGCCGAAAGGCATTTCACAAATGAATTCAGCGGGATCGGAACACTACGGGAGATCTCTGATGATTTCTGAAACCGAATGGGCCAATAAATATAAAAGTGCCTTGTTGGAGAGAAATCCTGTCCTTCTGAATTCGCGGATCAAGAACGCACGCGAAGCAATTGCGCTCAGACTGATGGATCCGGGCGTAGGATCCGCAGAACGGCAAGCCCTGGAGCACGCAGTGGCGATCTTGTCGTCCCTCGAGGACTGGTACCTGGCGGAGGATTCGTGATTCAGGGCCGTCTGGTGGCTTCGTCCGACAACTATGGGTGGGTCACAACCGGTACGCGAGAGCTGTCCCCGGCAGAATCGGCGCGGGGGTTTTGATCTGTGATAAGTTCGTCCTCAAACCCACCCCCGCCGCACTAGACGGAATCCTCAGTTCAGCAACCTGCCATGTGACCAGGATGGGCTGAGTCGCTGGCGTGAATACAGCCGCCTTCCCTGGGCAAGAACACCCCCGGACTTGCACCTGTAAATGTTGACAGTTCAGCGAATAACAAGCGACCGGTTTAATGCCAGTGTTCCACCTGTTTGCTCGGAGCGCGCCTCGGGGTTGCTCCCGGCGGACGGTGGGATTCCGTGTTCCACACAACGGCGGCATGGGTGAATGGGCTTCCGCCGATGACTCACAAACTTCGGGCGAGGACACAAACATGAAAGATCGCAGTGGCAAAGCAACTATTCTTTTCGCTCTTTGTAGCATGGCATGCGCGTTCTGGACATTGAATGCGAATGCGCAAAACAAACCCAACATTCTTGTCATTATGGGTGACGACATCGGCTGGTTCAACATCGGGGCCTATAACCAGGGAATCATGGCTGGCCGCACGCCGAATCTTGACAAGATGGCCGCGGAGGGTATGCGCTTTACCGACTACTACGCCGAGGCGAGTTGCACTGCCGGCAGAGCTAACTTCATTACCGGGGAATTGCCGATTCGCACGGGACTTACAACCGTTGGGCAAGCGGGAGCGACGGTAGGCATGCCGGACCAGGCTCCCACGATCGCGACCGCCCTCAAGGCCATGGGTTATGAAACCGGTCAATTTGGCAAGAACCATCTCGGCGACCGCAACGAATATCTGCCGACGCTGCATGGTTTCGATGAATTCTGGGGATATCTCTACCACCTTGATGCCATGGAAGACCTGTTCCATCCTGGCTACCCGCCGGCGTTGAAAGATAAAGTCGGCCCACGAAATTTGCTGCACACCTGGGCGACAGACAAGGACGACACGACGGTCGATCCGCGATGGGGTAAGGTCGGCAAGCAGAAGATCGAAGACGAAGGACCGCTCCCGCCGCATCCCATGGCGGGCATTAAGTACAACATGGAGACGGTCGACGACGTCATCCTCGACAACGCGATGAAATTTGTCGACAAATCGAAGGCCGATGGCAAACCGTTCTTCTTGTGGTTGAACCCGACCCGCATGCACGTGATCACCCACCTTTCGCCGAAGTACGAAGCTATGAGAACGCCGGAGAACGGGTGGACGATTTACGAGGCCGGCATGGCTCAACTGGATGACATCGTCGGGTCAGTCATGCAGCATCTCAAAGACGCGGGCCTCGACGACAACACTATCGTGGTTTTCACAACGGACAACGGATCGGAAACGATGACCTGGCCCGATGGCGGCATGAATCCGTTCGCCGGCGAAAAGGGAATGGTGATGGAAGGTGGCTTCCGGGTTCCCTGCATCATTCGCTGGCCCGGTCACGTTCCCGCGGGCAAGGTGGAAAATTCCATCATCTCCGGCCTCGATTGGTTCCCGACGTTCGTCTCAGCCGCGGGCGATACGAATATTGTCGAAGAGTTGAAGGCGGGAAAAAAGCTGGGAGACCGGACCTACAAGGTCCATCTCGACGGCTACGACCAGACCAATCTAATCACCGGAAAGGGTCCCTCCAACCGGCATGAAATTGTCTATTTCGCCGAAGGAACGCTGGGTGCGATCCGGATTAACGACTACAAGTATCGTTTCATCGACCAGCCTAATGGCTGGCTAGGAGGAACGGTCAAGCCCGATTGGCCAATCCTTGTGAATCTTCGCCTGGATCCTTTTGAACGGGCAGGGATGGGCAGATCGTTGCAGTACACGAATTGGTATCAATACGAGTTCTGGAGGTTTGTCTTCGTTCAACAGACGGTGGCTCAGGCGGCTCAGTCCTTCATCGAGTTTCCACCCATGCAGAAGTCGGCGAGCTTCAACATGGAATCTGTGAAAGAGGAATTGCAGAAGAAAATGCAATCGCAGGGCGCACAGTAACTCAGTCGCATCATTCGCCGCGCCGGGCCGGAGCCGCCGGTCCGGCGATCTTCATGAATGGAATCACCTATGAAAAACGTTTGCCGTAAGTTCACCCTCGCGTTGATCTGTATCTTCGCGCTTGCCTGCCGGGCGCAGATTGCGGCTCCGCCGTCAGCCGATCCGCTGCCGTCGTGGAATGAGGGAGCGGCGAAAAAATCCATCACGGATTTCGTTGCGAAAGTCACGACTTCCGGCAGCCCAGATTTTGTGCCGGCGCCGGAGCGCATCGCGACGTTTGATAACGACGGGACGCTCTGGGTAGAGCAACCCATGTACACGCAGTTCATTTTTGCCATCGACCGCGTGAAAGCCACGGCTGGGCAACATCCGGATTGGAAAGACCAGCAGCCGTTCAAAGCTATATTGCAAGGTGACATGAAGACCCTCGCGGCCAGCGGCGAGCGTGGCCTGCTGCAGGTCATGATGGCCACTCATGCCAACATGACTACCGATCAATTTTCCCAAACCGTTGCCGAGTGGATTGCGACCGCTCAACATCCGCGCTTTCACCGTCTTTATACCGAGTGCGTTTATCAGCCCATGCTCGAACTGCTGGCGTATTTACGAGCAAACGGATTCAAAACATTCATCGTCTCCGGTGGTGGAGTGGAGTTCATGAGGCCGTGGACGGAGAGAGTTTATGGAATTCCGCCTGAGCAAGTGATCGGGAGTTCGATTAAGACCAAGTTCGCAATGAAGGACGGTCAACCCGTGCTCGAGCGTTTGCCGGAAATCGAATTCATCGATGACAAGGACGGGAAACCAGTTGGCATCAATCGCTTTATCGGCCGCCGTCCGATCGCCGCATTTGGAAATTCTGATGGCGACCAGCAGATGCTGGAGTGGACCGCAGCCGGGAAAGGAGCGCGGCTCATGCTGCTGGTTCATCACACCGATGCGGAACGCGAATACGCCTATGACCGCAAATCGCCGGTTGGCACGCTCGATAAAGCGTTGGATGAGGCTGAGGCTAAAGGTTGGAGGGTCGTGGATATGAAGCGGGATTGGAAAACGATTTTCCCACCGGCCAAGTGATTGGCTGCAAATGCTCACGGACTGTCGTGGAATGCCAGGCAGGTTGGCGGTAGCGTTATATCGGTGGCGAAGTCACTGGTAAAGTCGCCACATCCGCAGACATGGAGACCGAGAGGGGCGTGCATGAACAAGAAGATCCGTGTAGTGATTGCAGTTGGTTGCCTTGGCATGATGACCGCTTGCGAACAACCTAAGAATGCCGCCACCGCTCCCGTGCCCGGCGGCTCTCCTTATGCCTTCGAGCGCGGCTACCCAACCGCCGATGCTGCGCAGAGGGCCGACGATGACAACGATTTCAGCCGGGCCATTCAGGCCTACCGTTTCTGGTATCCGACGGTTTCTAACGAAGGCATCTTTCAGGGCAATCGAGATATTGGCATGCAGGACAACGTAGCAGGCGGCACGGCCGCTGCCGGGCCTCGGCTGGTCGGTTTCACGCTCAACTCAGACACGCCCTACGGTTCAGCAACCCTCGATGTTTCTCAGGCGCCGATGGTGATTGAGATTCCGGCCGGTCCGTTCATTGGTCTGGTAAACGATCACAATCAGACGTGGGTTCTCGACCTTGGGCTGCCGGGACCGAATGCGGGCAAAGGCGACAAGGTCGTGATTGTGCCTCCCGGTTACAAAGGCGCAGTTCCAGCGGGCTATCGGGTAGGACAGTCCGAAACCTACAAGCAGTTGCTTGCCGTGCGCGCGCTGCCTGTGGGCGGAGATCAGAAGGGTGCGCTCGAAGCACTCACCAAAATCAAAGTCTATCCTCTGGGTTCGCCAAACAAGCTGATGACGTGGACCGACACGTCGGACAAGCACTTCGACACCTCGTGCTTGCGATGGGAAGACAACCTGCAGTTTTGGCAGGTGCTCAAGAAGATCGTGGATGAAGAGCCGGTTTCGCCGCGCTATCCGGGGATGTCGGGGATGCTCGCCGCCATCGGGATTGATAAAGGCAAGCCGTTCAACCCCGATGACCGTATGAAAGCCATCCTTGAGCGCGCGGCCAGGACTGGCCGTGACCAAATGCTGGTTTCTGCCTTCGCCAGTAACCGGCCTGACCGCTTCGCATGGCCCGATCGCAAATGGGAGTGGGCCGGACTGGTCCCCAATGCAACTCAGTTTGAAACTCCGATGGGACTCGATCTCGAGGCGCGCGACCGCTGGTTCGCGCAAGCGATTGTTACTTCGCCCGCCATGTTCCGCCGTACCGAGGGCGCCGGTTCGCTCTATTGGCTGGGCAATCGTGACAGCAGTGGCGCTTACCTTGATGGTGGCAAGAATTACAAACTGTCTGTTCCTCAGCCCGTTCCGGATAAACTCTTCTGGTCGGTGACCGTGTACGATTCGGCGACTCGCTCCGAAGTTCAAACGGATCAGGACAAAGCCGCGCTGCGGTCGCTGTTCGAACTGAAGGACGCCCCGACAACTCAGCCGACGGAACTTTATTTTGGGCCGCAAGCTCCGGCTGGGAAGGAGAACGTCTGGATCAAGACTGTTCCAGGCAAAGGCTGGTTCGTCTATTTCCGCGTGTACGGCCCCGAGAAAGCCGCGTTTGACGGAAGCTGGAAGCCGGGCGATTTTGAAGAGGTGAAATAAAAGAAATGCTGACCCGGCGATGCCGCTCACTTACACGGACACACCGGGCAGCGATAAAAAAGGAGGCAACACTATGTCATTTGTGATTTGGATCGTCGTCGGTTTGATCGCAGGATGGTTGGCTGGTCAGGTCATGAAGGGTGGGGGCTACGGAACGGTGGTTGATATCATTCTCGGGCTACTCGGTGGCATCGTCGGCGGCTGGGTCTTTGGGATGCTCGGCATCTGGACAAGTGGGGGGATTGTCGCATCGATCATCGTGTCGTTCATTGGCGCGGTAATTCTGGTAGGACTCACCCGATTGATAAAACGAGCCTGACCTAGGGTCCGCGGGAACCGAGTTCGCAGGCGAAAGCTATACGTGTCGGAGGAATGAGGAGAACTGATGTTGCCATGCAGATCGAAGATCCTGCGATTGGTTGTTGCTGCCGCTCTAATTTCTTCAGCGGTTGCCTCCGCGCAGACACAGCCATCATCGGCCAATGCCTCCGGTCCCGGCGCCTCGACTGAAGACTTGCAGAAGGCCACGCAAAACCCTGTTGCCAATCTGATCAGCGTTCCGTTTCAGGACAATGTTGACGAAAACGCCGGACCCTACGCCCGAGACAAGAACACCCTGAACATCCAGCCGGTCATTCCGTTTCAGATCAGCCAGAAGTGGAACCTGATTCCCCGCATTATCACGCCGCTCATCTACCAGCCTTTTATTGATCCCGGCAATCCCGACATTCATGCGCAGCAACAGCTGGGCACATTCGGACTGGGCGATATTCAGCCCACGTTCTTCTTTTCCCCCAGCAAGCCATCGAAGATCATATGGGGCGCCGGCCCCGCTCTCCTGCTGCCCACTGCCACGGACGATGTTCTCGGTACCGGCAAGTGGTGCGCGGGACCCTCGTTTGTGGCGCTGGTCCAGCCCGGCCATTTCACCATCGGCGCATTGGTCAGTAATCTGTGGTCCTTCGCCGGCTCTTCCAGCCGCGCGGACGTTAACACCATGACCTTGCAATATTTCGTGAACTACAACCTGAAAAAAGGTTGGTATCTCACCAGCGCCCCCATCCTCAATGCGAACTGGAACGCACCGGGGAATGGCAATGTCTGGTTGGTCCCGTTTGGGGGAGGCGTAGGGCGCATCTTCAAAATCGGCCCTCAGCCGGTAAATGGCTCCGTGTCTGCTTACTACAACGTCACCCGGCCGGATACGATACCCTCTCCGACTTGGCAATTACGGCTTCAACTCGCGCTCTTGTATCCGCGAATGCCAAAGCCGAACAGCAATGCTGCTCCAGCGAAATGATGACGGCACGCGATGAAATTCAAGGAACACAGGGAGGTGCGGAAGAGTTCCGTGCCGATCTTGCCGCGCAGCGCACGGAACTCGCTCTTGACCGCACCCAGCTTGCCTGGGCCCGGACGGTATTGAGCCTGATCGCCGCCGGGGTAGCGCTGGATAAGGGCCTGAAGTTACTGCATGATGCGCGTGTCGTCGCCGGCAATGCGTTCGTGCGCAATGCACATGGTGCGGGACTGGCTTTGACCGGTATCAGCACTGGGCTGCTGATCATCTCTGCCGCCGACTATTGGCACGCCTCACACAAACTCTCCCGGGCTCACCGATCGATTGGGCGTTGGCTGCCGCCTCCACTTTTTATTTCACTCTTGGTGATCTTGCTTGGCATCATCGTCTTCATCATTCTGCTCGGCGACACAGGCCCTTAGCGAATGTTCATCTTCAGAACGTCCAGCCTAGAGCGTTGCTCACGCCCAGTTCATTGCCTTTCGAGTTGAACGGTGGACGACTGTCGAAATTGTCCCAGAACGAGAAGTCGAGGTGAAAGTTGTTCGAAAGTTTCATGGTGAATGTGGTTTTTGTTGTCGTTCGTATGCGGCCAGCATCCGACAATCCGGGATAAATCAACAGCTGCGATTGCAGCCCGTAGCGGTCGAAGTGGAAGAGGGCATACTGCGCCCCGAGCAGCGCTTCTACGCTCTGGTCCGAGGGTCGCGCGGCCTCCACCGCGAAGTTTTCGTGCGTGTATGCGATGCCCGCCAGCCACGCCAGCGTGTTGAGGTTATTTCGCACTATGTATCGGCCGTAGCCTCCGCCGAAAGTCGAGCGTAAGGACAAGTCCTGCTGCGAACTGTGCAAGAAATCTCCCAGTCCGACCAGGAAAGAATTGCGGTTGAGATAGAGTCCGTCTAAAGTTTGGGTCTCAATCAGATTTGTTTTTGATGCACCGGATTGCCCGCCAAAGGAAGAATTAAAGCTCGCGCCGCCGAACCACTTCGTCGCAAGGTAGTTGACATTCGCGTCGGAAGTCACCGATGTCTGGTTGTTGCCGCTGGTGAAGTCGACTCCGGTGTCGATCGATCCCGTCAGTTGCCTCCAGAAATTTCGTTTTGAGGATGCGATATTTACGACCTCCGGCGCAGCGGTTTGGATTTTTCCATTCGGGCCGGCTACCTCAAAATCCTTTCCAGGCGCTTCATCCGCTGGTACCTTCTCGATCTTTCCTGTTGCCCGTTTCCCGTCCTGCAGCGTGACCTGGTAAGCAGCGGTGCTCTCCACCCGGTCCACCAGCGACCAGTCCACCCCGATCGACCCGGAAAAATAATCTGTGCTGACATATAAAACACCGTTTTCCAACTTCTTGACCTCGCCGGTCATGCGGTCGCCGTTCTTCATAACCACGACGTCTTTGCGGCTCACCTTGGCGGTCGCGCCGACACACAGCAGCAGAAGCACACCAAAAAGGCCAAAATGCTTTTTGTGGGGAAACATATAAGGATGTGCAGCTTTCTTTGAGGATTTGTATTGAACACTTAGAGCGGGCATGGGGAACAAGAACCTGTCAAGTTTGACAGGCTTCGCGCGCACTCTTTGCAGATCAAGTTGGGAATTACTCGTTGCGATGTCACCAGCCTAGACGGAACTCGAGGTTGTGATCTGGTTCTCTACCTTTCAGGTTAGGAATCAGTAGAGTTCGCAAAAGGGAATTTGACGGCATTGCAATATGCCGCGTTATGAATCATCGCCCAGTGTCATGGCCTTCACTTTTCCTTTACGAACGGCCCGCACCAATTCTGCATGATCTTTTTCCGTCTGATCGCCATATCTCTCGGCCCATTCGGCCAGCGCCTCGTCAAGAACTGCCGAGTTGCCGCAATATCCGGAAATCCTGGCGGGATCGCTGGTTCTCGAGTGCGCGCGCGCAAGAATCGCTCCGCACGCTTGTGCGTAGAAATTGAAGGCGGGCCCTGTCAGCCATTCCACCGGCACTGATGCTTTCAGGTTTTTCATCTGCCGCACATAGTACGGCCGGCCATCGATGTCGGTATATCCAAGCATGGGGTCCGATGAAGCCTGCAAAGTTCGCTGGCCAATCACCACACGTTGGCCATTGTGTTTCACGGGCCGCGGTGGAAGGTAAGGATCATGTGCTGGTACGATCGCTTCCTTCACTTGCAGAAAGAGCGGATCGTCATCGCTGTTGCCGAACAATAGCACCAGATACGCACGGGTCCCCACCGACCCGACTCCGACCACGCGGTGCGCCACATCGATGACGTGATACCGGCTCAGCATGTAACGCCGGTCCGGGGATAGCGATTGGGCATAACTGTCCAGGCTTTCAATCACTTTATTTCGAGTTTTCTTGTCGATCTTGGTTAATACTGGTGGATCTTGGCGAAACGTCCATGATCCGTCGGACATCTTGTCAGCGACCTTGGGCAGCAGCCCGCGGTTGTCCGTTTTGAGCGCTTTGGCCAACGTTTTTTCAAACACTGCTCGCGACTTCGCGTCCATCTTGAAAATCGGGTTCGTTCTCCCCGGATATGCATGCAGGTACCAGATGTCCAGAACCCCCATGCCTTCCAGACGGCGGGCATTCATGCGATAACCTTCGACGCACCGTTTCACAGCTACTGCGCGCTCACGCCGGGTAAGGCCATTTTGACGGCCGGCGACGTTCACGCTCGCGGTCAGCCGTTTTAGATCCCACTCCCACGGGCCTTGCATGGTTTCATCAAAGTCGTTCAGGTCGAATACCACCTCGCCTTGCGGAGTGCCATACATCCCGAAGTTGTTCAGATGAGCATCGCCGCACATCACCACGATAGTGCCCATGACCGGGGTCTCTGACAGATCGGCCGCCATTACGCAAGCTGACCCTCGCAGAAAAGCGAACGGCGAAGCCGCCATACGACCCATCCGGAGGGGTATCAACTGGCTTTGTCTCCCCTGGTTGTTCGCATTAATCGTGGCTAGCGGGTCAGGCCGTTTTTTCGAAGGCTTCCAGTCTCCGTGTGATTCGCGCGGCACGCTGCGCCTCATGGCCTTGCCTTCGGCGTGACGCTCCTCCCATGACAACCCGACTCGTTGCAAGCTGAATTCCGGCAGCTGACGAATATCTATTGCTTTCATTTTTCGCTCCATTCGACGAAGAGCCCAGGCTCATGAATTCTGAGCGTCTTTGCGGAACACACATTCATGCGCTTCAACCGTGGGTTGAAATTATACATAAGGATCCAGCAACGTCGTTATTTCGCGGCGTCCAGCAAGGCTTTCAGCACCACCCCCAACGGAATCTCGGCCAGAACCACCGGGAAAAGGGGGATTGCGACCGCCAGCGCCAATGCCAGCAGAGCGCCTTTGTCTACAGGGAAAGGCTGCATCTGTTCAATCTTCTCGTAGGATGATGCGTAGTCTGTCAGCGCACTGATCTCGGGGGCAGTGAGGAATTCTGATTCATGACCGGCCCGGTGCAAAATCCATTTCTCGTGGAAGTCCGTGCTATGTAGCTGGCCGAGAGTGCCGTATTCGAGAATTCCCTTCCGTCTCAGCTTGGCCAACCGCGGAACGAAGAATACGAGCGGCCCTACTCCGACTAGAAGCACAAGCATCAAGAGGACGATAGCATCGATTTTGAAGTTGACGAGGTGCAGTCCCCGGTCGAGTATCTGGTGTCGCCAATTCGACCCGATTGCGGCAGTCACGGCGAAAGCCAACGGAGCATTACCCATTGGGGATAAGCCCAGAAATCCGGTCCCGGCATGTTCGTCAGGATGAGTCACCACCAGGCGCAGATCCATTCCCGAGAGCCGGAATAGAAAATAAGACCAGAGCAGCCACTTCCACAGACTCAGCCCCACCAGAAACTGATAAATCAACTGGCTGACAATTGCGTAATACCATCCTGCAGGAAGAAGGTTACCGGCGCCCTCACCAACCAGCGCCCAAGGTCGGGCCTCATTCACGTGAGCCGTGAAGACGAGCCAGACATTGAGATAAACGAGAGCAACGATGCAGAGTTCCGGCCATATCGAATCCCGCCATCGGCTGAGGCTGGCGATGATCGAGTCCAGCCGGGTTATGCCGTTTGCATCCAGAATTCCGCAATCGCGCAAATGCTGCACGATCGTGCGAAACCGTGATTCCATCACAACTTGACCGGCAAGTAGGACCGGCACTGCGACGAGCAAGCGTGCATTCACTCTGTAGTCAGTTAGTAGATTGCGTAACGCTGAGGGATGAAAGAAAAGCGTCATCAGAACCAGCGGCAACCATCCTACGGCGATGGCAAAGATAATCCTTCGGCCCAGGTTCCAGCGATTCGCATCAATCAGGCGGGTGAGTTGCTGGGCGCGATAAAACGGGCCGCCGCGGATTAAAGAGATGTCAATCGCACCGGCCGCGTTGGCAGCGGCCCTTATGCGGGGGAAATCCATGGAATCAGGTTGCGCCATGGTATGTGTTCACGCTTCTCAAATGGTAAATCTGTGTTGAGGTCTTGCAGTTTACTACACATGCCAGGTCTTAGGGCAGGCCGGACGATGCTAGGGTTCGGCCGCGGCGATCGTGAAACGCTTACCACGAATGATAGGCGTTTGTCGATCGGCCGCGGCACGGTAAAAGTTCTAGTTGCCTGTGGGGATTGGAATGCTAAAGCCTTCCTTTCCAAGTTGGTCGCGTATGAACTGGAAGCGCTCATACTGCTGCAACGTGATGGGACCCGAGTACGATCCGCTCTGCTGCTTGCGCGGAGGGTACTTGACATAGGTCTTCATGAGCTCCGCGATGGCCGCGCTGCCTGTGACCAGCGTCCAGGTATGCTCGGTGTAGTTGTTCATGAAGATGTCGTAGCGTTCCTGCGGGTCGGCCAGCAAATCAAAGACTTGAGGAACGGTGGCCACGTATTTCTCCATGCCCTTCCATCCCAGATTGCTGTCGACGGCGAGGCCGCCGGTCGGCTGTCCGTCATCGCCACGGAGGTTGAATACCGCCTTGAAGCGGCCAAAGCGGACAGCGCCGGGGCTGAGTTCGTTTTCAGTGAAATAAAACCAGGTATCGCGCTTCGACTTGCCGGTCCCGAGCAGGACAGGAGTCATGTCGATGCTGTCAAAGATGATGGGCTTACCGTCGCGATCGTTTTCCGGCAGCTTGAGCCCTGCGAGGTTGGCGAAGGTAGCCATGAAGTCGAGGCTGCCGAGGATGTCGTAGTTACGAGCGCCAGCCTTAATGTGGTTGGGCCACCACGCGAGCGCGGGCACGCGAGCACCGCCTTCACGCACGGTGCCCTTGGTTCCGCGGAAGGGGGTGTAGCCGGCGTCAGGATAAACGTCCTGCCAGGCGCCGTTGTCGGTCGTAAAAATTACGAGTGTGTTATCGCCAATGCCGAGTTGGCGGACCTTATCCATGATGTGGCCGACGCGGGCATCGAGTTCAACCAGCGAGTCGCCGTACTTCGATTTCACGACGGATTTGCCAATGTAATCCGGGTGCGGCATATTCGGCTGGTGAACCTTCATGAAGTTGACTGCCATGAAGAAAGGCTTACCCTTGGGAAGATTGTTGAGGTAGTCGAGGGAAGCCTTCTCGATGTACTCGTCGACAAAGGGAATGCCCACGACGCCTTTCTCGGGTGTGTTCACATATTGGCCATTGAGCTTGAATTCTTCATGAGGCTTTTCGCCGGCGTTGCCGGAAAGCATGCCTTTGGTAGCCGCCGCAAAGGTGGCCCGTAGCTCGGGGCTCATATCGGGAAACCAGGTGGGATCGCTATAGGTGTAGGCGTTGAGATGGTAGAGGCCGCAATACTTCATAATGTCGAAACCATGAGCATTGGGCAGAGCGTAGTCGGCCTCGCCGAGGTGCCATTTGCCCGCAAAGAAAGTCGCATAGTCGGCCTGCTTCAGCACGGAGCCGAGCGTCCATTCTCCGTGTGGCAATCCGCCGCCTTCACCTTGAAAGGCGACCGTCGTCATGCCGCTGCGGTTGGGTATGCGCCCGGTCATGATCGCGGCGCGGCCCGGAGTGCAACTGGGTTGACCGTAAAAGGAGTAAAAAGCCATACCCTCGGCAGCCATGCGATCGAGGTTGGGAGTGGGGATGCCTCGTCCTTCTCCGCCGAGGTAGGCACCCAAATCGCCCCAGCCGACATCGTCGCCGACGATCAGTATGATGTTTGGTTTGCTTTGTGCTCTCGCGCTGAACGGCAAAGCCAGAGCCAGGATTCCCATGGCGATCATCAGCCACCACGAACATCTCATACGTTTCCTCACGCTTGCCTCCTGATATGAATCTCGACACACCTAACCCAGCGCCCGGGAGATGTCTCCGCGGCCACGGGTTTATTGAACCGCAATTCCCTTAAGCGATGTTAGTGACCGTGAGTGGCCAGCTTGCCATTCAATAATGTGACCAACGCCTGACCTTCGCCGGTAGGCTTGACACTACTTGAACGCACAATGTCGACTGGGACAAGGGTTTTGCCGTAGAGGCGGTGATTGGCATCGTTGTCCGCTTCAACGTCGGCGCCTCCAATGGAAACGCCTGCAAAAACGCCCTTGGCTTTGCCGTAAGTGAGAACGTCGGCATCACTTGCACTCGCTGCGGTAGCGCCGGGGCCAGCAGCGGCGGTCGCGTCCGTGCCCATTTTTGTTTTTCCGTTCAGAATCTGGTTTACGACTTTCTTATTCATCAGCAGAAGAACGAAGTCAGTCGAGGATCCACCGACCTGCAAACCAACACTGGCTCCTCCAACGTGATACATGGCGGGCGCCGACCATTTGCCATCGAAGCTCTCACCCAGTCGGCAGAGTAACGGGCCGCGTCCACCGCTTCCACCCACGCCGAAGCCAAACTTTTTCAGATCGGGAATGATCAGGATGCAATCGGCCTTCGACAGAGCATCTTTAGAGATGGCGTTGCTATTAAGCATGTCTTGCAAGACCACGTTAGCGTTGCTGATTGTCTCCTGATCTTTCTGTTCGTCGCCTGCGAAGGCTGGAATCGAAAACAGCAGTGCAAAGGTCGAGGCAACGAGAAACCAGCTGGCAGGTTTGGCGGTTCGAGTGGTCATCTTTTTAAGAATCAAGAACGGCGACATCGGTATTTCTCCTTCCGAGAGAGTCTGGCATAGCTGAGAAATCCAGCCACCAATTTCGACGCAAACTTACGCGTACCTGAACATGCGTCCAACTGTCACTTTTGACAGGTGGACGCGAGGATCATCCGGAATCCTAAAGGGTCTGTCATTGTTGACAGTTTTATGGTGCGGCTGCTCACTCTAACTTCCATCCATTGTTCGCGCGAACCGTAAAGTGCAAGAAGTGACCTTACTCGCACCAGTGCAAATGCACCGGCGAGTGTAAACATGAAACACCTAACCAAAGGAGTATTCTCATGAATTTGACGCCTGAACAACGCGATCAAGTCGCCACTGAGCTGAAGAGGTTCGCCAGCGATCTGCAACTCAGCGACGATCAGAAACTGAAGCTGCATGAGTATTTGACGGAAGCTCATGGCAAGCTTGCCGATTATCTCAAGCAAAATCCGCAGGTGACCAAGGCAGACGTGGTTAAGCAGGTCGCAGCGCATCGTGAACAGATTCGCCAGCGCCTGGTGGAATTCCTGACGCCCGACCAACTGAGAAAGTGGGACGCCGAGGCCGCCAAGGCCAAAGAGTTCCTGGGCCAACAAATGGCTGCATAGACCGCCGCTCCGGTGGCCGGCCAACCCGGGGGGGCAGGACGGTCACCGGTTTTTCCACCTGCAAAAACTGCGGCTTGGTTGTATTTAACGCCAAGGCCTGCGCGATTACCCCAAACTGGGCAACGAATACACAGAAGCATTCGATCAAAAATGGGTTCACGCCACCGAAAAGCCTTCTGAACCTTTGCTTGGGACCGGAGATATCCAATCCCTCGCAGACCTAGGGAACAGTTTTGCAATCGTGGAAGAGATGCGCATCGCACCGATCCCCAAGGGCTTGGTGGTTCTTCTCGCCGTGCAAAGCGCCCTTCCACTACTACCCGCGGTAGTTATCGCCAGGCCGACCAGCGAACTCATCAACGCAATTCTGAAGATAGTGCCCTAGCACGGATCGGAATTGCCCTGCCTTAAGATTGCTATTGATTCCACTAAATTGACTTTTCGCGCCAAAGGTATAGACTCCACTCATTCGATGCCTCCGCGGTACGGACAACCCGCGGTCAACTAATCTTTAGCAGCTTGGGGAAAAATCATGAATGCCCGCGTGACACAAGAACGGTCAGGTGTCTTCGGTAATATCTTCAGGAAGGTTTTCTTACCCAAAACCGTACGCGACACGGAACAAGAGAGCGAACAGAAATTCCGCTACTTGTTTTCGGAAGCGCCGATTGGGATTGCGTTGGAAGATCTGAACGGCAATCTGCTGTTCGTGAATCCCGCGCTGTGTTCCATGCTGGGCTACCAGAACGAAGAGATGACCAGGATGAATTGCTCCGAGTTCGCAGATGGCGAGGACGAGCAGGAGGACTGGAGAGCGTTCGAAGCGATGCGGTCGGGTACCATCCGAGCCTACCGGCTGGAGAAACGGTATCGCAGAAAAGACGGCAGCAAGATGTGGGGGCGGTTGAACGTCTCTCTGCTGAACGTTTCTGAGCAGCAGACTTTCGTGCTCGCAACCGTGGAAGACGTCACGGAAAAAAGAGTCGCTCTCGAAGAATTGAAGCGCGCGCACTCAGAACTGCAGCAACTGACGCCGCGTCTGCTCTCCGCTCAGGAACAGGAAAGGCAACGAATCGCTCGGGAGTTACATGACGACATCGGCCAGAGGCTGGCGCTGTTGACCATGAGGCTGGATGTGCTGGGGCATAATTTGCCGATAGAAAGAACCGAGGAGCACGTCGAGATCCGCAATCTGCTTGGCGACCTTGACGAGTTGACTACCGACATTCACAACCTGTCTCACAAACTCCACTCCTCGAAGCTGGAGCATTTGGGCTTGGGCCAGGCACTGAACGAGGTTTGTCGGCAGCTATCGAGTCAATATCGTATTCCGATCGACCTCACTACGAGCGATGTGCCCGACTCTCTGGACGGGCAGATTTCCTTGACTCTCTATCGGGTGGCCCAGGAAGCTTTGAGCAACGCCGTGAAACACAGCGGCACTGCGCGGATAGAGGTCAGTTTTTCCCGCGATAAGCAGGTTCTTCGCATGCGAATTAGAGATTTTGGTACCGGCTTTGATCCCACAATTCAGACAAACGGCATCGGGTTGGTTACCATGCAGGAGCGTCTCCGAATGATCGGGGGAACCGTTGGCTTCAATCCGGTAACCGGGGGTGGAACCGACGTAGAAGCGGAGATCAACTTCGAACAGGCTGCTCGTTCGGCAAGAGCCGCCTGAATCGATCAAGAATCGCGATGAGTAACCGCTCAAGGGCTCCGCACCGCACAACCAAACCAACACAACATCCTCCTGCAAGACGAAGCCGTACAGTTTTGATTGGAATTGCACTCGTGTTTTTGCTTGCCGGTTCTGCCTGGGTAATTGAACAGCATCGATCAGAACTCAGCGCTAAGTCGACAGCCTCGCCTGGCAAATCCTCATCGCCATCGGCGCCCAAACCAGATTTCGCTCCGACCATTTCAAACTCCGATAAGCCGCCTACTACAGTTCCAGTGGGGATGGTCTGGATTCCAGGCGGGGAGTTTTCCATGGGTGCTAACGATCCCCCTGACATGGACGAAGTCGGCATGAAGGCCACTCGCGACGCTCGGCCCATTCATCGGGTTTATGTTGATGGTTTCTTCATGGATAAGACCGATGTCACCAACAATCAGTTCGCCAAATTTGTTAAAGCGACCAGTTACGTGACCGTGGCCGAACGTAAGCCTCGTGCGGAAGATTTTCCTGGTGCGCCTCCGGAGAATCTTGTCGCCGGTTCGGTCGTATTTGCTCCGCCCGATCATTCCGTCTCCCTCGACAACTACCTTCAATGGTGGAGCTATGTTCCGGGTGCAAACTGGCGACATCCCTCGGGTCCGGCCAGTGACATTAAAGGTAAAGACAATTATCCGGTTGTGCAGGTCGCCTACGAAGATGCGCAAGCCTACGCAAAATGGGCTGGCAAGCGGCTGCCCACTGAAGCGGAGTGGGAATTCGCGGCGCGTGGTGGCCTGGCGGGTAAACCGTTTGTCTGGGGGGATGAATTCCATCCGAACGGCAAGTGGATGGCAAACACGCACCAGGGTCATTTCCCGAACAGCGACACCGGAGAAGACGGATATGTGGGTATCGCGCCGATCGCCAAGTATCCCCCGAATGCTTACGGTCTTTTCGACATGGCGGGCAACGTCTGGCAGTGGACCAGCGACTGGTACCGTCCGGATTATTATCAGCAGTTGGCTGCGGCTGAAGGCGTGGCCCGCAACCCGCAAGGTCCGGAAAGTTCATTCGATCCCGACGAACCAAATCAACTCAAGAAAGTACACCGCGGGGGTTCGTTCCTCTGTACGGACCAGTACTGCTCACGCTATATCGTGGGCACGCGCGGGAAGGGCGAAGTGAGCACAGGAACGAACCATCTCGGTTTCCGCTGTGTGATGTTGCGGAATTAGTCCGGGACTTGCCGCCGGCCGAACCCCGGCTAAATTCTTCTCAAATCAGTAAAATCGAGGGCGAATAATACTTAAGGAGCGATCTGACGAAGCTGATTGCCATCGCACAACGTCGCGTCTTGCGTCTAGCCTTAGCGCTCGCGTTTCTTGTCCTGTCCTTCTGCTCTGCCCTCGCGCAAGATCTATCGCCGCGCGCCTACCTCATCACGCCCATCCACTCCAACGCCATCAACCTCACTTACTCCTACCAGAGCGGTAGCCTGCAGTTCACCGGATCGACTCCCATCACCGGTGCCACTGCCAATATCCATCTTGGCCTCGTCAGTTACTACCACTCCCTCAGTTTCTTCAAACGCTCCGCCAACTTCACAGCCGTCCTGCCCTATGGAATCGGTAACTTCCAGGGACAAATCAAGCAGATCCCTGCGCACGTTTACCGTTCCGGCCTGCTCGACTCGCAATACCGCTTGGCCGTCAACCTTAAAGGTGGCCCTGCCATGGACACCAGAGAATTCTCCCAGTGGCACCAGACCATCCTCATCGGAGCCAGCTTCACTCTCGTTGCTCCCACCGGCCAGTACGATCCCACCAAGCTCGTCAACCTCGGTGACAATCGCTGGGGATTCAAACCCGAAATAGGTTTCTCCCGCCGCTGGGGAAAATGGCTGCTCGACGCCTATTCCGGTGCATGGTTCTTCACCACCAACAATGAATACTTCTCTCACAATCAATTCAACCCCGGCGTTGCTACACAGTCGGAAAAACCCGTCGCGGAATTCGAAACTCATCTCAGCTATGACACCAAGCCCTGGCGTCATTACAAGCTTCGCATGTGGGCCTCGCTCGACGGCAATTTCTGGTTCGGTGGTCAAACCAGCATCAACGGCGTCGCCACCCCGGGCACAAATCAGCGAAGCTCCCGCCTTGGCGCGACTGCCGCCTTTCCCTACACGTCACGCCAGTCCATCAAGGTCAGCTTCAGCGATGGCGCTTATGTTTTGTACGGTGGAAACTATAAGAATGTCTCGATTGGCTGGCAATACACCTGGCTCGGCCGCCCCAACTGATTGCAAAGGTTGGTCCGCCTGCACTACGGTGAGACACCGTAAGCTTGACTAGAGAACGTTCACGGCCCGGGCTGCGAGAAGTACAAGAATTGCCAGCGAAATCAGCGATTGCAGCATGGTGATCAACTTGGCCCACCGGGAAAGAACCGCCGTGTCAGTTGGCGAAAAGGCCGTGCTGGTATTGAAGGCAAGAAATAGATAGTCGAGAAACTGCGGCGACCAGCCGTGGTACTCCGGGCGATCGCTCGCCAACTGAGGAAAAAGAAACGAGCTATCGATCTTGCACCGGGCATGATCCCGCCCCAAGGGACCGCCCGCGTCGAGCTTCCAATACCACAACGCAAAGACCAGAATATTCGTGATCCACAATGCCAGCGCTGACCGCAATAGCGCCCTCGGCATTTCGCGATGCGACGGAATTCCCTGAACCAGGAAGATCAGCGACGCGATGAGTGCCACGGTGATCGAAGCGAGCGCGACGAAGGTCAGCGTACGCGTGACCTTGAAGTTTCCCCGGCGATTGGTGATCACGATGGGAACCATGAGCACCACGATCACCGCCAGCAGCAACCAGCCCGGTCCCAACGAAAGCGGCTCAGGCAGCGCCCAGAAGACGCCCGCTGCGGACAGCATGGCGAGGAACGCGGGCCATCTCGGTTCGTGCATCAAAACGCTCATAGCGACGGTTGGTTAGTAGTCTAAATCCAGCGCTGAGATGCAACCAGGAGCAAAGAACCCCGACCTTACTTGATAACGCCGCGTTGCGCGACGCCGATGTTATCGCGCGTGGTGTTTTTGACGACGTACATCATCTTGTCGGCCTGGCGGATAATTTCGTGCGGCGACTTGGCATCGTGCGGATAAGTGGCCAATCCAATCGATGCCCGCGCGTTCAGATTCAGTCCTTCTTCTTTGCAGAATTCCGTGTTACGCAGGCTGTCGCGCAGGCGCTTGGCAACAATCAGCGCAGAATCCTTGCTCGTTTGTGGAAGCAAAACTACAAATTCGTCCCCGCCATAGCGGAAGGCCAGATCGATCAAGCGAAGCTGCGCCTTGATCAGGAACCCGATTTCAGCCAGCACTTTGCTCCCGATGAGATGCCCATGCGTATCGTTGACCTGCTTGAAATAATCGAGGTCAATGAAAAGGACGGTGAACTCGTAACCGAACCGCGCCGACCGGTAGACTTCGGTCTCAAGCGTCTTATAAAGATGCCGGGCGTTGTACAAGCCGGTGCAGTCATCGGTGATGGTGAGTTCCTGAATTTTACCGACGGCACGGGCGTTTTCAATGGCGATGGCGGCGTAATCGCAAAGCGCCTGCAGGAAGAACGCTTCCGACTCGCCAAACTGCGCCATATCGATATTTACCAGCTGAATCACACCCAGCACGCGCAAGCGCGACCGCAGCGGAAAGCAAACAATCGAGTGCGTTTCCCACTGCGTGAGATCGTCGATGTGACTGGCGAAGCGCGGATCTTTTTGCACATCGTTCACGATTACGCGTTCGCCCTGCCTGGCCACGTACCCGGCGATACCTTCTCCCATCTTCAGCCGGACACTTTTCAGTGCCTCGGCCGCCGCGCCCACGGCAATGGCAAAATAAAGATCGTTGCGCTCTTCATCGACCATCAGCAGCGACCATGTGTCAGGCCGGAAATATTCCGATATTTTCTCCATAATGGTCTGGAGAATAGAATCGAGTTCGAGGGACGAAGTCAGGGCCTTGGCCACGTCCTGAAAAATGGCAAGCTCGTGCGCCAGACGGTTGCGTTCTGTGTCGACAGCCTTGATCATGCGAAAACGTGCCACTCCAAAAATTCCTGAGAAGGTGTGAAAATTATACGGCGTTTAGACCTCGATCTGGATAGGCACGTTGGTAACCATGGCAAGTGACGGGTATGTCCGTTCGAGAAGGATTGGTCGTATCCCACTGAGCAAATCACGTATAGTTCGCTAGTCTGCCATTAGCAGCTAGAATGCAGAGGGCAGCAGCACGGCCGCGAGGAGATTCGAGCGGTGGCATCGTTAGGCTCACAACTGAGGCGGGCGCGGGAACAGCGGGGCGTCGGGCTGGACGAGATCGCGCAAACCACCAAAATCGGCACCCGATTTCTCCGGGCGCTCGAGACCGACCAGTACGACCAGCTTCCCGGCGGTATCTTCAATAAAGGATTCATACGCGCCTATGCCCGTGCCGTGGGAATCGACGAGGATCAGGCGATTGCAGATTATGTGGCCGCAACCGAACCGGGTGTCGCCAAGCCGGATGGCGCCGCTCCCGTGACCGTGGCCCGAATGGTTGAACTGCGAGCCGAGGCCGAACGCGGCGATTCAGGAGATCTTCCGTGGGGTGCATTTGCGCTGGTGCTGGTGCTGGGGGCGCTCGCCCTTGCCGGCTGGGGCTTGTACTCGCGGGAGCATCGATCCAAAGAAGTCAGAAGTGAACCGAGCGCGGCCCCGATTGCCGCAAATCCAACTCCGGCTCCGGCTTCGTCGTCTCCACTATCTACTAATGCGGAAGCGAATTCGTCGGGGAGTGCTTCAGGGAATCCAGCAACCGTACCAACCACCGCGAAAGCAGCCCCAGTCGCCGCGACGGCTGCTTCGTTGCCAGCGCCTGTCGTGCCCGCCACCGCTGGATCAACCGCTGCAGCGACAGCTGCGCTAGCCAATCCCGGATATTTCAGCGTCCGAGTGAATATCCGCGAAGATTCCTGGGTTTCCATCAGCGCCGACGGGAAAATAATCTTGCAAGGTAGGTTCTTAGCCCCGGTGGAAAAATCAGTGAAAGCAACCAAGCAGGTGATTGTCCAAACGCAGAACGCCGGCGGACTTGATTTTGAAGTGAACGGTAAGAGCTTGCCACGGCAAGGAAAAACCGATGAAGTAAAGACGCTGATTTTCGGTCCCGACGGCCTCGAGGCAGTGCAGGCCTCCAAGGCAACCGCTACTCAACAGTAAGCCAAACCATTGAGTGCCTGGGGTTTCCATCCAGACGCTTTTGGGAACAGTTCGCTGCGGGAGGCCGACAAACAGGCGGAATGCGTTGCCACCCACGGCGTAGTCTGATAGCTTTTTAGAGACCGCAAATATTACATTTTTCTGAGACTTGCAGGTTCCTGGTTCCCATCCAGAAGGCAGTCCAGATTGCGATAAGGAGAAACTCTCTTGTCTTCCAAGAACCGTACCTTATTTACTTCGGAATCGGTAACCGAAGGGCACCCCGATAAAATCGCCGACCAGATTTCCGATGCGATTTTGGATGCATGCCTCGCTGACGATGTAACCAGCCGCGTAGCTTGCGAGACCCTGACCGCAACCGGCCTCGTGGTGATCGCTGGCGAAATCACGACAAAAGCATACGTCGATTTTCAGACGCTTGTACGCGGCACGATCTCGGCGATCGGTTACAACAACGCCCTCTACGGATTCGACTCCAACACCTGCGCGGTGATTTCGAGCATCAACAAGCAGTCCGGCGACATCGCCATGGGCGTTGACACCGGTGGCGCCGGCGACCAGGGCATGATGTTCGGCTACGCCTGCAATGAGACGCCGGAACTGATGCCGATGCCAATCTCGCTGGCCCACAAGCTGACCAAGCGCCTTTCTGAAGTACGCAAAAGCGGCAAGCTTCCCTATCTTAGACCCGACGGCAAATCCCAGGTAACCGTGGAATACGACGAGCATCGCCGGCCGGTGCGCGTGGACGCCGTCGTGATTTCGACGCAGCATTCGGAGACCGTCGGCAATGACGAGCTCCGTTCCGACATTCTGAAGCACGTGATCCAGGCAACCGTTCCCGCCCAATTGCTCGATGAGGACACCAAGTATCACATCAATCCTACCGGCCGGTTTGTAATCGGCGGCCCCATGGGCGACACCGGCCTCACCGGCCGCAAGATCATCGTCGACACCTACGGCGGCATGGGTCGCCACGGCGGCGGCGCCTTCAGCGGGAAAGATCCGACCAAGGTCGATCGTTCGGCAGCCTACATGGCACGGCACATCGCCAAGAACATTGTTGCGGCCGGTCTGGCCGATCGTTGCGAAGTGCAGTTGGCCTATGCAATCGGCGTAGCCGAGCCAGTGAGCGTGCTGGTCGATACCTTCGGAACAGAGAAAGTCGACAAAACGATCATCCCCGACCTGGTGCGCGCCAACTTTAAGCTGACGCCCAAGGCGATCATCGAATCGCTCAAACTGCGGCGTCCCATCTATGAAAAGACCGCAGCCTACGGGCACTTTGGACGCAACGATCCCGACTTCACGTGGGAAGCGACTGACAAAGCCGCCAGGCTGGCCAGCGATGCTGGGATCAAAGAGCCGGCAACCGCGGGCAAGAAGTAAGCAGCCAGAGATCGAATCATTTGAGCCATCGTTGGATCATCGAATCAGCGATGGCCGCAAGAATCAAGGAGAGGAATGGCAACCATACCGACGCAAGTCAATTGCGACATCAAGAATATTGAAATGGCCGATCTGGGCAAGAAGCGCATCGACTGGGCCAACCAGTCGATGAAGGTGCTGCAGATCATCCGCAAGGAATTCATCAAGAACCAGCCGCTGAAGGGCGTGCGCATATCGGCTTGCCTGCACGTGACGGCTGAAACCGCCAACCTGGCGATCTGCCTCCGCGATGGCGGCGCCGACGTTGTGCTGTGCGCCTCGAATCCGCTGTCGACCCAAGACGACGTGGCAGCCAGTCTGGTGCGCGACCATGGCGTGCCGGTCTTTGCCATCAAGGGCGAAGACAACGACACTTACTACAGCCACATTCTCGCGGCCATCGACCACAAGCCAAACATCACCATGGACGACGGCGCCGATCTCGTCAGCATTCTGCACACCAAGCGCACCGATATTCTGCCCAACGTGATTGGCGGAACTGAAGAGACCACCACCGGCGTCATTCGCCTGCGGGCAATGGCCAAAGAAGGCGTGCTGAAGTTCCCCATCGTCGCTGTGAACGATGCTGACACCAAGCACATGTTTGACAATCGCTATGGCACCGGCCAGTCGACGATCGACGGTATCATCCGCGCGACGAATTTCTTGTTGGCGGGATCGAAGTTCGTGGTCGCCGGCTACGGATGGTGCGGACGCGGCCTTGCCAGTCGTGCGCGCGGCCAGGGCGCAGAAGTGATTGTGACTGAAATCGATCCGACGAAGGCGCTCGAAGCGGTGATGGATGGCTTCCGGGTGATGTCGATGCCCGAGGCGGCGCGCATCGGCGATATCTTCTGCACTGTCACCGGCAACAAAAACGTCCTGGCCAGGGAACACTTCGAAGTAATGAAAGATGGCGCCATCATTTCGAACTCGGGCCACTTCAACGTCGAAATCGACATCCCGGCCCTCGAGAAAATGGCATCTTCGAAGCGCACCACCCGCAATTTCGTCGAAGAGTACGCCCTGAAAGACGGCCGCAAGATCAACCTTCTTGGCGAAGGCCGGCTCATCAATCTTGCTGCAGCCGAGGGACACCCGGCATCGGTAATGGATATGAGCTTTGCCGACCAGGCGCTTTCCGTCGAGTACATGGTGAAGAATGCCAAGACGCTCGAGAAGCGCGTCTACAAAGTGCCCGACGAACTCGACCGCCGCGTGGCCAAGCTCAAGCTCGAGTCGATGGGCATCAAAATCGACAAGCTCACTCCGGAGCAGGAAGAATATCTGGCTGGCTGGAGTGAAGGCACGTAGTCGGCTCTCAGCTTTAGTGTGGGGCGGGCATTCTTGCCCGCCTTTTTCTTTGGAATGCAGAAGTGAAAAGGTAGAAGTCAATGGCGCGGACTCAATGGAGCATCCTGCCACTGCAGTTCTCGAAATGGCGCAGAAAGTTTACGCACTGTGATGGATGACCTTGGAGATACGACCGCCGCGTCGCTAATCTGCTCTTGGGCCCGTGGTGTCACGGGAGCACATTAGCCTGCCCAGCTACAAGGTTCGGGTTCGAACCCCGTCGGTCCCACGGGTTCCTTTACGGTAGGGAACTTGTGGAGGGTCTGAGGACAGGCAGGCCCTCCGGTAACCTTGATTGCGACGGTGCGCGCGACGATAATCGTAGATGTAGCTGGACAGGTTACGACCGGGTCGACATGGCCCGGTTGTTTTTGCGCCAACAAAGTTGTCCGCGCCTCAGCGCAGGCCCTCTGCCTCGTCTCCATTACTTCACGAAACTGCCCACACCGGCTATCCATAAACAATTTCTGTCACGAAACGCCAGCAAAACTCACTATCCATTGACGCGCGGTCCTGCGGTCTTGCGCTCCGCTTTGCCGGGCCCTCGATTCTCTTCAATCGAAACGGGGACAGAAGAGATGGATACATTCAAAACTGCCTTCGACATGATCGTGGTGGGGGCATTGGCCCTGCCCTGGGTATTGCTTTTGCTCGACCTGTACTTACCAATCAAAACGGCAGAGAAGACCACGAAGCAAACGCTGGAGAATCTCTCCCCGACATTGCAGTTCGTCAACGACGCTAAACTCTCCGCCGTTGCGGGCGTTCTTTTGTTCGCCGTGGCGTATGTAATGGGCGCCGGGATATCGCGGATGTCGGGTGATGCCCTGAACGACGATGATTTCGGACTCTTCCGCCCGGTTCGTCATCTTTTACCTACCACTGACAAGATCGCTTTTTACGTCTATTGCGGGAAACAGGGATGGCTGGTCGATCCGTGTCCCTGCATCAAGGACCAGGCGCAGAGTTGCCCGTTCGGCAGTTGGTCCCGGCCGTCAGAAAAGCAGTGGTGCGCGCTGCTGCTTCAGTCCAGAAGGGTGTTCGAATATCAGGAGGCCGCGCTGCTCAATGCGGGAGAGCAAACGCCGGAACGAATGTCGCATATTTACCAGCAGGTGGTGATCCTGCGGGGAGCCGTCCTCGACGGATTGGTGCTGAGCCTGCTGCTGCTCTTGTGCTGCCTGCAGAAAAGATACGGGCCAAAGGTTGTGGGCGCCGTGTGCGCGGGGATTATCCTGTGGTGGTCGTTAGCGCTTTGGCGCCATGTGTCAGCGCTGAATCCCTGGGAGTACTTGGCGCAGCCGCCGATGCTGGAGATTTGCATTATTGTAATCGTCCTTTTGAGCGGCTTTGCCTTCCTGCGCAATGGGGTGCCCAACCACAGGTTTTGCATCGGTTTTGTGGTCGCGTCCGCAATGACATTTTTGGCCTACGTCGGGTGGTGGTGGACCGAGATCGTCTACGACGAGCTGGTGCTGAACCTATACGTGAGTCATCAGGCGTTGAGCCACTAAACAAAGCACGCGCCCTTCCGACGAAAAATTCCCCAGATTTCCTTGACATCGCCAAACCATCCCTTCCATCATGTTTGTAGAAGCATCGACGTTCTTTTACAGTTTGCGACGCTGCAATAGGGAAATGGGGCGGCTTGCTGGTAGAGCGCCAAAATCCCGAAAAACAGGCAAAATTGGGGTATCAAAGTTAACTCGTTTGTTTTCTAGATTTTGCCGTAAGTCCTTTGTCCGGAATATTTTGCGGACGACGCCTCCCGTAACCTCATGATTCTTATAGATAGGGGGAGGGGGGGTAGGATACCTTAAGAGTAAACATATTCCCGTTTTGGGAAAAAGACCTCGAACGCTTAAGCCTATGTATCGTGATTTCCATGCCGTAGACCGTTGGACGAAAAAAAACATGCATTGCCTCTATCAGTGCCTGATTGTGGCCATCGCCACCCGGCATGCGGACGCGGTCGACATAAAATTTCTCGTCGACGGGCGGCCGGTCTGGATTGCCCTGCCAGCGCCGGCGTGGGTGGAGTATCAGAAGCGGACGGGGAAGATCATGACCGATCCGATTGCCATTGCTATCGCCGGACATTATCTGAAGTGGGCGCTGGAATCGGGCGAAGGCGCAGGCCGCGAGATGTATTCGCTGACCGTAGCGGAGACTCTCGAGCATTTGGAGCAGGTGGTGGAGAAGCCGGAAGTAGGAAGTCAGACGGCAGAAGTGGCAGCAGACTGAATCTTGATTCATCGGGCCAGTGACGCCAGTGCCATTTAGCCGCCGCTGAAACAGACGACTTATCGCAGCGGTAAACCAAAATAATGCGTCGGCTGGACTTTTTCCGCGAACTGGCAGGGGAACTGCCGGCAATGAGGGCAGAGGGTCGCCGGGATTATTACGTTGCTATTTAGCCCATCCCATGACAGAATCGCCGCCACAGCTGTAACCACCCCGTAGCAGTCCTTTCCGGGTGGCGCCCTGTTTTTGTCCCGACAGTCGGTGTGAACGCCTACACGATGTGGTGGAAGGAACGAAGATGGTAAATGAAAAGATCACGCCATCGAAAATCGCTTCTCAGCGATTCGAGGCATATCGCATGCGCGTGGCGCTGGTGCTCATAACGCTGGTGCTGGTGGTCATGGCCACTCCAGGAGCGCAGGCTCAGGTCTTCAAAACGCGGCATAGCTTCGACGGCGCCGATGGCCAATACCTGCTGGTGGGGGTAGTTCAGGCCACCGACGGGAACCTCTACGGGACAACTTATGAAGGCGGAGCTAACTGCACTCCGAACGGTTGTGGCACGGTTTTCAAAATCAAGCCGAGCGGCACGCTGACCACCATTTATAACTTTTGCGCGAAAAGCAGTTGCACGGATGGCGAATTCCCGGAAGCGGGGCTGATTCAGGCCACCAACGGGAGTTTCTATGGCACAACCTACCAAGGTGGGGCCAATTGTGCCCCCGATGGGTGCGGCACGATCTTTAAGATCAGTTCGAGCGGCACGCTGACGACGGTGTACAGCTTTTGCGCGAAAAGCGGCTGCACGGACGGCTACTATCCCGAAGCAGGGCTGATCCAGGCCACCAATGGGGACTTCTACGGGACAACGAGCCAGGGCGGGACGACCGGAGCGGGTACGGTATTCAAGATCACAACCAGCGGGACGCTCACGACGCTGTACAACTTTTGCTCACAAAGCGGTTGCGTGGATGGCGAATATCCTGAAGCTGGGCTCGTCGAGGCCACCAATGGCGACTTCTACGGGACCACTTATTCGGGCGGGGTCAACGGCCGGGGCACGGTCTTCAGAATCACCGCGAGCGGCACGCTAAAGACGCTGTACAGCTTTTGCCCGCAGAGCGGCTGCGTGGACGGCGACACCCCGCAAGCGGCTTTGATGCAGGCCAGCGATGGAAATTTGTACGGGACGACGCTTGGGGGCGGGGTCCACGGG
>DASVWZ010000068.1:0-5341 GCA_036392935.1 Terriglobales bacterium
ATATATAAATCAATAACTTAGCTGCCATACTTTCACCCCATACTGGCCAAAAGTTGACTACGGTATGCTTTTTGACTGCGTAACTCTTTGATTCCACGGCACTTATTTAGCGTAGTCACGTATCTGACTACAGTAGTCACCGCCGCTTAGTCTCGTGCTTTCAATAAGATAACCACCTTTCTTGGTTTGCCCCCGTTTCCTCCCGCATTTTGAGCTAAATTCATTAGAATCTATAGAAAGTATCAAAATGAGACGAAAATTGTTTGTGCAAAGTTATGAGACTGCGGGCTTGGTAAGGCTTTTCGTTTTAACATTTTACCCGCCCCCGGTGGTGTAATCCCTTGTCCAGCCTAGCGCGTCCCCGCTCGGCTAGATTTATGCCGTTAATCGGTTACCCACCGCCGTCCAGACTGCGTAACTCGGTTTCGGGAATAGTGAACTCGGACAGGCCGCAACGCAAACAAACGGTTAGTTTCGGAAACACCAACACGGCAGACTTGGATAAGTCCGCCACGCCAGAGAAGTGAATAGCAACCTCGCTGTCGAAAAGTTGCACCGTTTCCAGTCGGCAACGATTACAACGCATCAGTCTGTCCCCTGTTCAACCTATCGTAACTTATTTTTGCAGATTTGGACGCCGCCGCCTTATAGAAAGAAGAGCGCGGCGGCACGATTAAATACACTCCGTATCCCCCACCACCACGAGAGTAAAACTCTCTTGTGGTGTGGGAAACAGGAGTACCGCGGCGGCACGGCGGTCTATAGTTCGCGGCACGAGCGCGGCACGGCATATACGGGCGTGCGCGATAAACGGTTACAAAGTCTCTCGTGGTGAACTACCCATAGTAGTAGCTAGTCATATTGTGTAGTCTCGTGCAAAGCTGAGGTAACTCCTCCCGCCCTCTTCTGCCCTACTCTACGAATCGGCGGTGAGTTTGCGGGAGGAGATTTTATAACGGGCCTTCATAGGGCAAGAGCTGGGGTGCAGGACGCTGACGAAGGGAACCTAGCAAACGCGAACATGCACCCGGTTCTTTTTGTGCTAACATTTCCAACTAACTGACACAGGTGCGGGGACGACCTCCCATTTGTTTTACTCCCCGTCCCCGCACTTTAATGTCTCTCTACTGCGATGCAATCCCGCCCGTGCTTTGCTTGCACTCGTGCTTATCGAACTCAGCACGCATCCTGAGAATCACGTCATCGGCGGTTTCATAGGGGCTGGGCACGCCTTCAAATTTCTGATAACAGAAAGTGCAGAAAGCACGAAGCGGCACAACGCCGGTTATCTCGAATTTGCGTTCGTGGCCGCGCATCGTGAAGGCAATTATAAACAGTCACCCAACCAAGAATTTGATAGCCTAAAACGCCCCGCGCTTGCGCTAGGATTCGATTAGAGCCATCGCACATTGGGGTGGCGGGGGTAGTGGCACCCATTTTGGCGAGTTGGTCGCAAAATTTCCAAGAGCAATTTCTGCCGGAGCAAAACCCCTACGTGCACGAACAATTTTCGTCGCATTTTGATGCTTTGCTATAATCCAAGGACTTTTGGTTTATAATCCCTATTCCGATAGTAGACATTACAAGGTGCTGAAAATGAAACTTGATGAAGCTCTAAGGCAGTCTGTTGACGGCGCTCAACGGCGCGGACCGGAAGGGGAGCTGTGGGTGGTGGCTAAGAGCGGCGTGGGAGTCAGACCCATAGGCCGCAAGGATTCATCTTCGTCATTATTTGAAAAACTCACGGAAGAGCAAATGGCGGGGCACGAGGATTGGGAGCCAATGGAGCGTATTCCACGCCGCCGCCGCAAACAATTAGTGTAGAGGATTTTGTAGATACCCGGCCAGTGTAGAGGCTTTTTGTAGATACCACAGCGAAAACCATTATCTAACGTTTTCTGTGGTTTACGGGGATGGCAGGGCACTTGCTTGTACCCCATTCTCGGAATTTTGAGTCCGCTGCGTCTGCCAGTTCCGCCATCCCGGCGATGCGATGACTGCTGGAGTAAAAGTCTAGATGATCGCTCTGCCTTTTGTCATCTGCCAGACACATCTCAAACTCGTAACACTTTGCGCCTCTCTGGGATAAGGCATTAATTTTGTTCCTGGCGTGACGTACCGCTCGAGCCTTTCACCGTAGGCGTGAAACGGCGGGCGCCGACTTTTGGCGAAGCGACAATTGGCTGTCGCGAAGAAAGCTGTTGTAAGACTATGGGCGGGCGCCTGACGCATGCAGAGAAGACGGAAGGCCTGGGCCACCGGCCCCTCCGTCCCGTCCCGTGCTGCAAAGGCCGAGGTGGGGCAACCCTGCAACTGCCGCAAACAGGGATGTCAGCGCCAAACCGTGCGTTTGGACAATTACCCTCGTACCTTGACGGGTCCATTTCGCACGGGTTACTTTCGAAATATCTAGCAAGAAAAGCGATCAGGAAAGCGCGAACAGACTGTGGCCAACCGCCCGATTGTTACTTTAACCACGGATTTTGGATTGAATGACCACTTTGTGGGAACGATGAAAGGGGTCATTCTGAATATCTGCCCGGAGGCGGAGATTGTCGATATTTCGCACGCGGTGCAGGCCTTTGACGTGCTGGATGGGGCGCTGGCGATTGCGCAATCATACGCGCAGTTTCCCTCGGGAAGCATAAACATGGTGGTGGTGGATCCGGGCGTGGGGTCGGCGCGGCGTCCGATTATTGTGGCGGCGGACCGGCATTATTTTGTCGCTCCGGACAACGGAGTGCTGTCGCTGGTATACGCGAAGGAAGAGCGGCTGCGGGTGTATCACGTGACCGCGGACCATTATTTTCTGCAGCCGGTGAGCACGACGTTCCATGGGCGCGATGTTTTTTCGCCGGTGGCGGCGTGGCTGGCAAAGGGCGTCGATCCGGGGAAATTCGGGGAAGAGATTACGGACTTTGTGCGCTTCAATTTGCCGCGGCCGAAGCCGGCGGATGCGAATACGATCAAGGGTATCGTGCTGAAGGCGGACCGGTTTGGCAATCTGGTGACGAATTTTACGCCGGAAGATTTGCCGGCGCTGTTTAAGGAAACGCGTCCGGCGTTCAAGATCGCGGTGGGCCAGCGCGAGGCGACGAAGATGTGTACGAGTTACGTCGAGGGCCAGCCGAATGAGCTGTTTGGGATTTTGGGCAGCATGGGGTATCTAGAGATTGCCGCAAACCGGGCTTCAGCGGCGCAGTTAGCGGGAGCGGCGAAAGGCGCGGAAGTCACGATTGTGATGGAAGGCGCGGCAGCAGCGGTGAACGGCCAATAGCTAGGGCTTGCGCACGCGGGGGTGCGCGTAGTTTTCCATTTCCCCGGTCCACTTCAAATATCGCCAGAGGTTGGTGCGCTCGCGGATGGCGAATTCCCAGAATTCGATGAAGCCGATTTGTGTCATCTTGACGCCGGTGTAGGTTTCGATCCGCCAGAGAAGGTAGGGGCTGCGCCAGGGGGCGAGGCGATGGCCGCGAGTGGCGTTCCATAGGAAGCGAAGCATGTGGCGCATGGTTTCATTCTAGCGCGGGCGCTTAGGGCGGCGCGATTACGGAAGGTGGACGCGTGCTAGAATTTTTTTGCTTCGAGAATGACATGTCTGAGAATCCTCGCCAGAAGGCTGAAGATCACTACTACGCTGCGCTGGATTTGATCACGGAAGGGCAGACGGAGCGCGCGGTGGAGGAGTATGGGAAGTCGATTGAGGCCGATCCGGCGTTCACCGAGGCCATGCACGGATTGGCGAAAGCGTTGCAGGATTTGGGAAGGCTGGATGAAGCGATTGCGGTCGCGAAGCAGATTGCGGAGATCGATGCGGACGATGTGCTGGCGCATACCAGCTTGTCGGTGCTGTATCAGAAGAAAGGGATGATTGCCGAGGCTGAGGCGGAGGGAAACAAGGCGAGGATTTTGGGGTGGAAGCAGCAGTTGAAAGGCGGTCGTTAGTTGTTAGTTGTTAGTTGTCAGTCCTGAGCACTCAGCAGTCAGCATTTAGCCAGCCTTTGGCCATTGGTGTTCGGCTAGCAGGTTCCGAGGCTGCATGAGTTGCCACTGCGAGATCAAGCAGTGCGATGTGGCAGAGTGCTGAGTTGCTGACGGCTGACGGCTAGAGGTCGTACTTCTTCATGAGATGGCGGAAGGAGCGGTAGGAGATTTTGAGCAGGTCGGCGGCGGCGGTTTGCACACCGTGCGATTGCGCGAGGGCGGAGCGAATGAGGCCGACTTCGATATCGGCCACATACTTTTCGAAGCCGAGGCCGTTGGTGATGCCGCTGGTGGATGAGATGCCGTTGACGCCCACGCCGGCGGCGGCGGCGCGGGCTTTGCCTTTTTCGACCGGAAGGTCGACGCGTAATTCCTCGCCAGATTGGAGCGCGACGGCGCGCTCGATGGTGTTTTCGAGCTGACGAACGTTGCCGGGCCAATCGTAGGTATTGAGAGCTGCGACGGAATCTTTGTTGATGGCGGTGAAGGTCTTCCCTGCCGCGGGCGCATACTTCTTCACGAAATGGTTGACCAGCAACGGCATGTCTTCGCGGCGCTCGCGCAGCGGCGGAACGATGATGGGTATTACGCTCAGGCGGTAGTAAAGGTCTTCGCGGAAGGTGCCGGTGGTGACGTGAGCTTCAAGGTCGCGGTGAGTCGCGGCAATGACGCGCACGTCGATGGAAATCTCTTCGGTGGCGCCCACGGGACGTACGGAACGTTCCTGCAGGACGCGCAAAAGTTTGACCTGCATGGGCAGGCTCATTTCGCCGATTTCATCGAGGAAAACGGTGCCGTGGTCGGCCACCTCAAAGAGGCCACGCTTGTTTTGCGCAGCGCCGGTAAAGGCGCCTTTGACGTATCCGAAGAGTTCGCTTTCGAGCAGAGTTTCAGGAAACGCACCGCAGTTGATGGAAACGAAGGGCTCAGCGCCGCGGGGCGAACAGGCGTGCACGGCGCGCGCGACGAGTTCCTTGCCGGTGCCACTTTCGCCATAGATCAGCACCGTGCTTTGGGTGGAAGCGACGGTGCGGATGGTGTGCTTGAGCTTGTCCATGGCCGGGCTAACACCGACGATGTTGTCGAGCGAGTTGCGAGTCGCCGCGTCGCGCTTGTAGGCGAAGTTCTGGCGGCTGAGCGCGATTTTTTCGAGCGAGCGATTGATGGCCAGCTTGATTTCATCGACCATGCCGGGCGATTTGCGAATGTAGTCGGTGGCGCCTCCGGCTTTGACGGCCTGGACGGCGGCTTCGTAATCGTCGACCGCGGTGATGAGGATGACAGCAGTGTCAGGCGAAACCTGATGCGCGTGGCGGAGAACGTCGATGCCATTGGTTTTGGGCATGCGAATGTCGGT
>DASVWZ010000069.1:0-6718 GCA_036392935.1 Terriglobales bacterium
ATCGACGCTCCGGTTTGGCACCTCGATGTCGGCTCATCGCATCCTGGAGCTGTAGAAGGTTCCAAGGGTTAGGCTGTTCGCCTATTAAAGCGGTACGTGAGCTGGGTTCAGAACGTCGCGAGACAGTTCGGTCCCTATCTGTTGTGGGCGTAGGAGATTTGAGAGGGCTTGTCCTTAGTACGAGAGGACCGGGATGAACGAACCTCTTGTGTTCCAGCTGTCGTGCCAACGGCATGGCTGGGTAGCGAAGTTCGGTTGTGATAACCGCTGAATGCATATAAGCGGGAAGCACTCCTCAAGATGAGATCTCCCAACCCGTAAGGGATAAGAAGGGCCCAGGAAGACTACCTGGTTGATAGGCAGGAAGTGGAAGCGGGGTAACTCGCGTAGCTTACCTGTACTAATCGCCCGTTCGGCTTGACCATAAAATTTACTCGGTGCATTAAAACCAGCCGTCAGCACTCAGCTGTCAGCTTTCAGTTCGAATCTGTTCGAAAGCTGCAGCGTGCTCGGATCCTTGTCAGAAACTGGACAAGGCTGAGACCAAAGTTCTGACGACTGTGCGCCGACGAGTTTTTCGAGTCTTGTCGATTTGCAGTTCGGATAAAAACGAAAACCAATCTATTCAGTTGTGAGGTATTGTCCTCGCGATCTTTGAAAATTCAGCTCTTGGCTTTTGGCCTTTAGCTCTTGGCCCGGCTTCGCCGGGTTCACAGAGCGAATGGCGGAAGCCGGGAGAAACAAGTTTGCAGCGTCCGCCGGCTGAATCGAGCAATGACTCTTCGGTTCGCACGGAATAGCTAAAGGCCAAAAGCTGATAGCCAAGAGCTGCTTTCACTTGTCGGTGATCTTACCGCGGGGGTCCACCCGTTCCCATCTCGAACACGGAAGTTAAGCCCCGCAGGGCCGATGGTACTGCACGCGAAAGTGTGTGGGAGCGTAGGTCGTTGCCGGCATTAAATAAAGGCCAGTCTGAGAAATCAGATTGGCCTTTTCCGTTTACAATGGCCACTCCCCGTGTGCCTGCCACCTAATGTGTTCGGAACGTGTTCCACTCGCACGTGTTCAGTTCCATTGCGCAGTACGCTTCAAAAAGATACAACTCCAGCGGATTGATTTCGATGAAGGAAACGGTGCAGCCTTGAAGCAAGGCCCGCGCTTCCCCGAAAGCCGTTCGGAAAGAATTGTCTCTCATCGCGTCCTCCCGCTTCATTTTGTGCCCCGTCTTGCCGGTGGCCATTAAGTAGGCAAGGTTGGCATCAAAGTGGGTTGTGCCCATCACGTGCTGCCGAAGGCGTTGGATAACAGTGCGAGAGATGCCTACGTAAAACGGCTTACTGTCGTCCAAAAGGACGTAGCATCCGGAGAAATCTTCGCGTCGGCGCAGGTCGGAAAGGATCGATCTCACCCCAAAACGCGGCCTACAGAACAGAGACATTGAGTGAGGGCACGCGAGGGCGCGCGGCAATTCGGCCATATTCTGGACAGGTGGTCAAGGATCTTCTTGTTGGGTTGGGGCCAGTAGGCGCCGAACGGTGCGTTACCGACATGGAGAAGAAATTTGACGTCTGACGCTATAAGCGATTCACGTCCCACGCGGTGGTCCTCAAATCTTTTCTCAATCGAGGTGCAGTCGTAGGAGAACGTACGGTGATACTGCTTGAGATAAGCCCTAAGGTCGAGTCCCATGCGAGGCCTCCAACGTCGCCTATGATCGCACAGACATAAGAAATCAATCTGGCGTTTTCCGTTTTATCCCAGGTCAATTTTCCATGTCTCTGCCCGCTGCCGGGTTACCTCCGATACTCGCCCCCTCACGCTCGGCGGAATAGTATTCCATCTGACTCTCCGAGAGCTTACGAGAAAACATGTCTCGTTGCGCCTATTGCCGTTGCGAGCTGGCTGGCTTCGAGATGGTGTGTCAACCGTGCCTGGAATCAAGGTATGACCACCTCGTGCACCCCAAACCCTGGTGGAACGGACTGCGGCTCCGGCTGACTCGCGGAAATCTTTTCGCTTTTTGCTTCCTGTTTGTGTTTTCCTTCGTTCTGCTGCGGTTCGATTTCCCGTATTTTCGTGGGCGCGACATGGGCACGACACCGGCCTCGGCCGGAATCTCGATCTTGATAGCCTCGTTTGCGTTCCTTCACCGGGAAAAAGATCGACCGGCGCCGGTCACCCTCGCTGCCGTGAGGCTCGATAGTCGGCCCGCATGGAGTGCCCTGGCTCTGTCTGGGATCCTCGAGTTAGCCGTCGCCGCCGTCCTCTACGCTGTGTTTACCTACGCGCCACTGACCCTGGGAATCATCGTTATCTCGCTTGCGTGGATCGTCATTCAGATTGATATTTTCGATCCCCTCAGGACGGGGAGCTTCTTGTCCCGGCTTACCGTGATCACGGAGGTGCTAATGGCGGTTTGTTTCGTGGCCTGGAGAATTACCCATCAGGACACCTGGCTGAGGTTCACGCTGGTGGGATCGGCCCTGGTAGGGGGCCTGGTATTCCTCGACCGTTGGCAGGATTCTAAATGACAGGTCAACTCGGGCAAGGGACCCATTCCGGTCGTTGCCGGCCTTGAATAAAGGCCACGTTCCAAAAGCTGCGTGGCCTTTTCCGTTGCGAACTCTGGCTACCGGTTGCCAGCAAACATTCCCATAGCGATAAACCGCGTGATGATGACCGCAAACACGGTACCAATCACGAAAAGTACCTTCCGGGACCGCCGCCACACCTCTCGAAATCCGGATGCTTGCGCAAAAATATCGACGATATAGGCGGCGCAGTACGCGACGTTCGCAATTACCGCTAACAAGAATAATCCCAGACAGAAATCGACAGTGATCACCGATTTCGAGAGCGGATATGCTAGTGCAAAGTAAATGATCACAATCGCTGCGAGTGTCAAGTTATACAAAATTCGCCACGGCTCCCAGAATCTGATGGCGTCTGTCGTATACTCCCGCAACTCACTTTTCTCCATCGAGCGGAGTATATCCCAGACGGGAGACCCTCTACCGAAAGTTAAGCCCGATCGGGCCGATGGTACTGCGCGCTAATTGGAACGCTCAGGCTCACGCGCTCACCAGCCAATCCGTTTGTTTCCTGCTATCAAATCGAAATGGCGATCGCGGCTCAGCAGGGGAAGTGAGTGCTCGCGACACAGCGCCGCAATCCAAATGTCATTGGTTGGGATCGGTTTGCCCTTGTGCTTCAATTCGAGGACGATTTCCGCGTAATAATGCGTGGTCGGCTCATGGATGTCCAAAACCGGGCAGTCGTTGAGCAGACCCTTAAGCCAACTCTCGTAGAGCGCTTGGTTGCGCGACTGGGCGATCCCGTGTCGATATTCGCCCAGCACAATCACCGGAATCGCCATCTGGTCGGCGCGAGAAAGAACCGCGATCACCCCAGGATCGGCGTCTGCCGCGGCGGACAATGCATTGGTGTCGAGAATCATTGCCAGATTTCCCGGTCGATGTGCTCAAACGCTTCTGCCACCCGTTTTTCGATTTGCTTCCGCTCTTTGTGCAGGTGTTTGAGCTTTCCCAGATGTTTCATCCAGGGCTTTTCATGAGAGGTGGTTTTCAGTTTTTCCTGCACTGCCTCTGTAACCAGCTGGCGCAGGGGAATACCGCGTTCGGCTGCCACGGACTTGGCGCGGCGGAACAGGAAGTCGGGAATTTCCAGCGTGGTTTTCATCGACCCATATTACCATATTTATGGGTTTACGGATACACTGCAGCCCGTTCGCACTACTCCCGCTACGGCCCTATGCTTTGCGCAAGCCCTGGACAATCCGCTTCACCAGGCCGGCGTCGGTCATGTCGTAGAGATCTTCGGGAGGTTGCAGGACGCCGCCGAAACCGATGTCACGCCGGGCATGAGTGGAGCAATCCTCAACCTTCCTCCACGCAGTCATGTGAATCTGGCGACAGCCAGTGCGCCGTGCGATGTCCTTCATATTGTCGGGGCGAATCCCGCCGCCGGGCAGAATCTCGATCCGCTTCTCCGCGTGTTTTACGAGTTCCGCGATCAATTCCACGCCTTCCGGCGCGCTGGGCTTTTGTCCGCTGGTGAGGACGCGGGTCATGCCGAGATCGATGAGCTGATCGAGAGCCTGGAAGGGATCGGGTGTTACATCGAAGGCATGATGAAATACCGCGTCGCGCGACCCGATGATTCGACGGATGCGTTCGGTGCGGCGCCGGTCGATGCGGCCGTCCTGCTTCAGGATGCCGAATACTATGCCCTCGGCGCCACTGTCGAGTGCGGCCTCGGCGTCGCGCTGCATGGTGGCGAATTCCGCGTCTGTATAGCAGAAACCGCCGCCTCGCGGGCGCACCATGGCGATGACGGGAATTTTCAGCCGGCGCTTGGTTTCCTGGAGGGTGCCGATGGTCAGTCCGCCGAGAAATAATGCCGAGCAAAGCTCCACGCGATCGGCGCCACCTGTCTGCGACTGAATGGCGTCATCGATCGATCCGCAACAGATTTCGAGCAAGATTTTCGACATCGAATCCTCCGGGTGCAGACCAACAGGATAAAGCAGGCTCTTTCTCGAGAGAGTTGGAGCCTGCTCTGCGCTTGTCGACTACGAACATGTTAAGGTGGAGGGCATTCCAACCAGGCCAAGGAGGAACCATGAAACGTCTGGCGATTATGCTTCTGGCGGTGGCGGCAATGGCGCAGAGTTCGCCGCAGGCGCCTGCAAAGCAGACTTCAGCAGATCAGGTCCATGCGGCGGAGAACGCTGCACAGGCGAAGAGCCTGGCAGCACAGGTTCCGCAGCCGCGAGCTGAAGATGTGAAGTCCAGAGAGGCGCTGCTGGTGGCGATTTACGATGTAATTTCAGGGCCAGCAGGCGAGCGTGACTGGAACCGGTTTCGCTCGCTGTTTGTGCCGCAGGCGAGGTTCACGGCGCTGGGGCGGAATCCGGACGGGAGTACGACGGTGGCGTTATTTGGCGTGGATGAATTCATCAAGATGGCGACGCCGGTGTTCAGCGGAGGGGCATTCTATGAGCACGCAATTGTGAACCGGGCGCAGAGCTTTGGAAATGTTTCGCAGGTGTTCAGCAGTTACGAATCGCTAAATGAAAAAGGCGGCAAGCCGTTCGAGCGCGGAATCAACAGCATTCAGATGTTCGATGACGGAACGCGCTGGTGGGTGCTCAGTATCCTGTGGGACACGGAGCGGCCGGGAAATCCGTTGCCGAAGGATATGGCAACAAAATAGGCTTTCGCGCCATCTGATGCTCCCCTGCACAACCTCGTGCATCTGATGGAGCGATCTTTCGTTCTATTCATGACTGCGATCAAGCTTGCCCGTCCTGACGAATTACCCGAAGGATTTCTCTACCGCGGCGATTTCTTGTCTGAGGCGGAAGAATCGAAGCTGCTCGAGATATTTCCAGGCCTAGACTTCGCCGCCTATGACTATCACGGATATCTCGCTAAACGGCGCGTGGCTCGCTTCGGAGTGAACTATGACATCAATACGCGCGAGCTCAGCGATGTCGACCGGCCGATTCCTGATTTTCTGCTGGGCGTGCGCGAGCGTGCCGCCGAGTTTGCCGGCGTCGCCGCGGACTCTCTGGTCCAGGCAATGGTTTCGGAATACTCAGTAGGCACGCCGATCGGCTGGCATCGCGATGCCCCGCAGTTTGGAACGATCATCGGAATCTCTCTGGGCAGCGCCTGCCGCATGCGACTGAAGCCGTATGGTGCGGTGGGATCCGGTTCGTCTGGCAAACTTCTGTCCATCCGGCTCGAACCACGTTCGATTTATGTGATGCGTGGTGCCGCGAGATCAAAATGGCAGCACAGCATTCCGGCGGTCGAGCATATGCGCTACTCGATTACTTTTCGTACGTTGCGCCCGGCATCTCGGCCCGGTACGGCGCCCACGAAAGTGCAAGATCGCGCGGGCAAATTGCGAAGGGGTTAAGAAGCCATTCTTTCTGGATCGATCGCCTGGTCCAGGTAAATCCATAGCACTCGGGAAAACAGGGCGATGGTCGGAGCGAGTGGAAGGAACAGCACAATCGCCCAGACGCAGATCTTGACCAGCGACCAATCGGTCAGCCGCCACAAAAGCAAACCGAAGGCGGTGATTACGATCAGCGCAACTCCGTAGCTGACGTACATTGCGCCTAAGAAATACCCCGGCTCGCGATTGAACTTTAATCCGCAGTTGGGGCAACTCTCCCACATGCGCGGAAATCCGGTGAAGATCGATCCGCGAAAAATCCTGGCCGCTTTGCAGCGCGGACAGAGCTGCCTAACGATCGCAAGCGCGGTCTTCGGCTGGGCGTTGTGCATGGCTCAGAATAATCCGTTGGGGCGGACCTGCGTGAATGGTTCGTCGCTGAAAGTTGGAGCGAAGGGCGGAACTGGATTGTTGGTCGGGGAGAGAGGATTTGAACCTCCGACCCCCTGGTCCCGAACCAGAAACCAGTTTTCTATCTTGTTGTCCCGCTTAGGTTGGCTCTGCGTCGTCTTGCCTGTTATTAGCTGGTTTTCGGCAGCGAGTGGACCCAAATCGGACCCAAGTTTTCTGGCATCTTGTTCGTCACGCGACTTGCGGGGCCGACCTCTAGCGTGTCAATTTTGAGGTCAACGACCTAACTTTGCCCGTCTTGCTCTTCCATTTTCATTACTCCGCAAAAACGCCCTAAAACCGCATAGTTTTGGTGACGAATTGGTGACGAGTTTCTTGG
>DASVWZ010000070.1:0-1616 GCA_036392935.1 Terriglobales bacterium
GTCCACTCTTTGAAGGTTGTAAAGTCCCTTGGACAAGGCATATTCATCTTGAATTTGAATGGGCAAAGGGAGCAATCGAACTCTGAAGCTCTGCCAGCACGAAGAGCGCAAAGGGCATGCGCTTGCTTCTCTCTCAGTCTGCAAACTGGCGTAATGTCGGCTTTATCCTCATCTTCCGATGGGCACGCGGCTGCAATTTTTTCGGCGCAGGCTGGCTAGATGAACATTCGACAAGTAACTATGCAATAATGGAGGGGCATGTTTCCATGAGGATATGCCATTCCTCAAAAAACGCAAGGCTGTGATACTGAGCGCAGCGGAACGCCAGCAACTCGAGGTGATCCGACGCTCGCGAACCGAAGAAAAGCGGCGTACGGTACGAGCGGCGATTCTCTTGGATGCCGCCGCCGGAAGGAGCGATGGAGCGATTGCTCGCGCCCAAGGGGTGAACCGCAACACCGTCCTGCTGTGTGTGCAAAAGTATCTGCGCTTTGGCTTGGAAGCAGCCTTAAGTGAGTTACCCCGATCGGGCCGACCACGACGAATCAGTGACCCTGCCATTACTTGGCTTCGACAACTCGCTTGTCAGAAGCCGAAAGACCTGGGCTATGCGCCAGAATTGTGGACTTACGCTCTGTTGCAGGCTCATGTGCGTCGACATGGACCGGCGGCTGGCTATGAGGAACTGGAGACCTTGAGTCAGTCGCGCTTGCACAACATTCTCCGGGAGGCTGAACTCCGACCCCACAAAGTTCGTTACTATGTGGAGCGGCGCGATCCGGAGTTCGAACAAAAAATGGCCACTATTCTGCACGTCTACAAGGAAGTGCAAATTGTGAACGAGGGCTTGTGGCACGGCATCCTCACCGAGCCGACTGTGGTGACCATCTCGTATGATGAAAAGCCCGGCATTCAGGCCCTGGCCAATACGACAGCGGATCGTCCGCCCGTTCCCGGAACCTATGCCAGCCATGTGCGCGATTATGAGTATGAGCGTTTGGGCACGGTCTCATTGCTAGCGGGATTGGATTTACATACCGGGACGGTGACAGAAATCGTCAGCGACACTCATAAAAGCAGCGATTTCATTCGCTGGCTCACGCAACTGGATCAGAGTTACCCCGCCGAGATTGGACTGCGTCTGATCCTAGATAACCACTCGGCTCACATCTCCAAAGAAACCCAACGCTATCTGGCAACTCGCCCCAACCGGTTTCAGTTTGTGTTTGTTCCTAAGCACGGTTCCTGGTTGAACATAGTGGAAGTGTTATTCAGCAAGATGACCCGGGCGATGCTGCGCGAGATTCGTGTCACCAGCAAACAAGAACTCATTGACCGCATTCATCTCTATTTCCAGCAGCTCAACGCCGACCCTGTTGTGTTCCGCTGGAAGTACAAAATGGATGAGGTGACCATTGCTTAGATATTTACAGAAATATCATCTAGGGCACCCTACGTCCGGCTGGCGAAGCCTGATCCAGGGCGAATATGCGCCCGAGTAACGGACTATGCGGAAGTTAAGTTGTCCAGAAGTCGGCTTCGAGGAAGTTGGCGCAATCACATCTGGATCGAGAAACAGTCTTGTCGACGGGACAGGTTTGAGCATGGTCGGCTAC
>DASVWZ010000071.1:0-1987 GCA_036392935.1 Terriglobales bacterium
GATTCCGGCTCTGCAAATTCTCTGGCCCTTGCGGCTCTGAGAAATTTCCTCCTGCCCACCATCCTTGCCTGGGAATGCTGGCCACCTTCTCCTACGTTCGCATCCAGAGGCAAAACGGCGCCGTGGGCGAGGATGTCCAAAAACTGAAACAGCGCCTTTCGCTGCTCGATTATCTGCAGCAGCAGAGTTGGACCGCTCGGCCCATCGCTCACGGCCCCGAGTTCGTCGGACTCTGTCCCCTGCACGCGGAAACCCGCCCTTCGTTCTATGTCAACGCCCGCAAAAATCTCTTTTACTGTCACGGTTGCGGACAGGGCGGCGACCTCCTTCGCTTTGTCCAGTTGTCCCGTCATCTTTCCTTCCGCCAAAGTCTCGCCTACCTCCAGCAGCAAAGCGCTCTTACAGCTGACCCTGCCGCCGTGCTGGAGCAAGCCGCCACTTTCTATCAACAGCAACGCGATCGCTCCCCCGAGGCACGGCGCTATCTCCAGCAACGCGGACTGCGCGATCCCGTCCTGATCAAAGAACTGCGGATCGGTTATGCCCCCGGCGGGAGCTTGCGCCGACATCTCGCGGCTCAAGGCTATTCTTGCGATCTCCTGCAACGTCTCGGCCTGCTCAACCGCAAGGGCCACGATGCCTTCTACCGGCGCGTCATCTTTCCGTGCTGCCAAGGCGGACGCGTCGTCAACCTCTACGGCCGCAGTATCACTGCCGCCTTCGCCCATCGATTCCTTCCCGGCTCCAAGGGCGGCTTGTTCGCCTGGGAATCGGTTCGCCAATTTTCCACGGTGATTCTGGTTGAAGGTCTGTTCGATCTCGCAGTGTTGTGGCAAGTAGGTTTTCGCCAGGTCACCTGCTCGTTGGGCACGCATCTCAACGCTGACCAGTTTCAACAGTTGTGCGACCACCCGCGCACCGTTTATCTCACCTTCGATGTCGACGCCAACGGCAGCGGACAACAAGCCTCGCAGCAGCTCGCACAGCGGCTGCGCGCGCAAGGCATCGCCACGCGCCGCGTTCTCCTGCCCGAGGGCCACGATCCGAACTCTTTCTTCGTCCAGGGCGGTGACGCAGGACAGTTTCAATCTCTCCTGGAGGCTGCTCAGCCATGAAGTTCTGTGTGCACTACCAGCAGACCTCCCACAACGCACAAAGTCCGGTTCGTGTCGTCGAGCAGACTACTGGCCGAGGAATCGACTGGATCAATCGTTACCTGGATCGCGAATATGTCCGCCGCCTGGCGAACACCACCCTGCGCATCTACGCTCACAACCTGCTGTACTTTGTTCGCTGGTGGGAGCGTGTTCATCACCTCAGCGACGTTAGGGAAGGTGACCTTACCGAGTCCACGCTCCTGGATTATCTGCGCTTCCAGTCCAGCCAACAACCGCGGCCTTCCCCTTCCACCATCAATGACCGCGTGGCCGTCGCCGAGCGCGCCATCCGCAACGAGTTCCCCGATGCTCCCTGCCAGATCGCCCGCGGCTTTCATCAAGCTTTTTTGCGACGAAGGCCGATGGGTCTTGGCCGGCCGCGAGTAGCGATGAGCCGGTTGCGCGTGAAGGTACCCAAACGCAACATCGTGCCGCTTTCGGTGGATGAAGTAGCGCGCTTCTGGTCGAGTTTCCACACTTCGCGCGACTTGGCCATCGTGGGCTTGATGTTACTGCAAGGGCTGCGGTCCGCCGAAGTATTGGCTTTGAATCGGGATGACGCGTTGCTCTCCGAAGCCCAGCTTCGCGTTCGTGGCAAAGGCAATAAATTTCGCTTCCTGCCGCTGGCGCCGGAAACCGTGCAACTGCTCAATCACTACCTGCGACTGGAACGGCCCAATCCCTGCTCCGCCGCACTCTTCGTCTCACTCAAAGGATGCGCGCGCGGAACACGCATGACCTCTGCGGGGTTGCGTTCCTTATTCCGCTACCATCGCCAGGCCACCGGCATCCCGCTCGCCAACCCTCATCGCTTTCGACACACCTTTGCC
>DASVWZ010000072.1:0-1770 GCA_036392935.1 Terriglobales bacterium
AAAACTGCCGCGCTTGTCAATCCGGCGAGCAGCACCCCAGCTACGTCCTCTATGGGCGCCTGAAGGGGCGCCGTTTTGCCGTGTACGTTCCGGAAGAACTGGTCCCCGAGGTGCGCCGTTGTTTGGACAACGGGCGGGCCTTGCAGGAACTGCTCTTCCAAGCCGCACCACGCTATGTCAAAGCTTTGAAGCGAGAAAGAGACCAAGCGTCGGAAAAAAAGGAGAACTGAAAAGTGCCGAGAACCGCGAAGACCCAAATCAGTTTCGCCGACTGGGAGTTGCTGCAGCAAGGCATTTCTCTGGAGCCGCTCCTGCAGACCATCTCCGATTTTCTGGACGACCATGAAGAGATGATCGAGGCGGTACGACGCGATCTGGAGCGAGGCCTAAAAAATCCCGCAACGGGTCGTAAGGGGTTAACTCCCTCGCAGGTTCTGCGTTCCTTCGTACTGAAGAGCGTCAAGAACTGGCATTATCGCGAACTGCGAGAACGGATCGCCGACGGATACACGCTGCGCCAGTTTACGGAATTCTATTGCCAGTCGGTGCCCAAACATCACGCGTTTAACTGCGCCTTTCATCGGCTGACTCCGGAGACGGTGAAAGCCATCAATGAGCTGGTGGTGAACGCGGCGGTGGATCTCGGCCTGGAAGATGGCAACACACTCCGGGTGGACTGCACTGTCGATGTAGCGACATTGTGCTATACCTCGCTATCTCTCTGAAAACATTGACTGCTGTCCATCGCAAGTATGGCGTTGCGGAACACGCTGGTTCTTGAAATCCGTGGCCTGCTTACGGATCGCTTCTGACTCTAATGCGTCCACCGGAATCTGCCATGGCGCGCATACCACCACCTGACGCGCTGGCAAAATCTTCTCTTCAATCATGCGCCGTACAATCGATTGGCTCACGTTGAGGCGCTCTGCAGCTACTTGAAGGGTTACTTCTCTCGCCCGTGCGTTCTTACCGAATGTTGCCAAGTGGTTATAGAAACGGGCCGACTTTACTCGACTCACGTTCCACGTGTTGCCTACTCCTGTGCGCAGGCTGAGCCGGTTCAGCGTGGCTGCGATCTGCTCGTCGCTAAACGTCGCAGCCATCTGACGAATGACCTCAGTCGCCTCCGGATCTGTGCACCGCCGATTTCTGCCGGCCTCACTCTTCTTTACGCGCAGTTCGGAATGACGTCCGCCTGCCCAGTGGATCACCAAAACAATCTCCCTGCTCTTCTCTTCCACGTCGGCAATGATCTCGCGGATCAATATCCGCACGATTCGTTGCTTGAGCCGCATGTCCGTCGAAGGCGAGTTCCAAATGGTCGGGAGATCCTGCGCCAGACTCACAAGAACTTGCCTATTCGGCATCGCTGCAGATTGAGGCTGGCCGTCAGACTCGCGCAATTTGTCTTCCAGTTCTTTCACTTTCTGCAAAAGGGAATTCCATCGCGCCTCTAATTCCGCAGCAACCAACCGCTGTTCGGGATCGACGGATTCATATCGCCGAGCGGCCAGGCGTGCTTCGTAGCGAGACTGCTCGAGTTCCAGCTTGATCGCTTTGCGCACATCTTGTCGTCGGTGCTGCATTTGCTCTGCGGCTTCCAAGGCTGACTGAATCGCATTTCCACTGACCGCCTGTAACACCTCTTTCGAGACAGCCGCATCCGCTCGTAGCCCACCAAAGGAAATGCATAGGTTGTCGCCGTACTGCGAGCGCGCTGAACAGCATACATAACGGACGACGGGGCCCGGGTAAACAACTTGCATCATT
>DASVWZ010000073.1:0-2113 GCA_036392935.1 Terriglobales bacterium
AGGCGCGTCTTCGCGCAGATGGTGGTCGTTCTGATTTATCAGCAGAACCCATTGCTTGCCCTGCTCTTGCGCAATGCGATCCGCGCATCGGGCGGTGTCTCGCCATATACGCAGCCTGTGCAAACCGGCCAGTATGTGCCGAGCAACTGGATCGGGCCGGGAGGCAATTTCAATATACCGCCCGATCTGGCGCAGACGGTTAATGCCGAGTTCAACATGTGCGCGCTCGCAACGCCGGTAACCTCATTCGGCCTCGAGCAGCTTGTAACGCAGGATGCGGTTGCGGTCGCGAGCCGGTTGATGCTGAAGCTCAACGACATGAAAAATTCGGCGATGCAAGGGCTGTGTCAGGCGTTGTTCTCGTCATCGACAACTGGTGGCGTTACCAACCCGCTGCAAATGTTTGGGTTACTCGATGCCTATGACAACGGCACGACGATCCCCAACTACGGCGGTCTCAATCGCGTCACCTATCCGACATGGGCAGGCACCAAGGTGACAGGCGCCGGCGCGGTTCTGACGCGCGCAGCCTTCATTCCCTACATGCTGCAGGCAGCGAAGGCAGCGGGTGGCGAAGCGCTCGACTTTGTGGTGATGAGCATCGAGGACTGGACTACGCTGATGACCGACTTCATGTCGGTCGAGCGCTACAATTCCGATCCGTCATCGCGGTGGGGCAAGGACGATCCGGCCAATGCCGGCTTCCGCGGCCTGCTGCTCGGCGATACGCCGATTTTCTTCGATCTGCAATGCCCGGTTGGAACGGCGATAGGATTCAACAGTCGATATATAACTCTGGTTGTACACGAAGACGCCAACTTCGCGTGGACCGGGTGGTATTCGACTATTCCACAAGGGCAAGTTGCAAGTGTAGGCCTTTCGTTGACGGCGCTCAACCTAGTTTGTTCAAAGCCCTCAACTGGGATCATCATCAACGGCATCACTGGCGGTGCCCCGTTCTAAGTCTAAAGGAGAGGTCATTATGGGCGGCGTCGTCTTTTCTCCTGGTACTTCGTCACTGAGTCGGTATGGAGCGGGGGTTGCCGTCGGCAATGGTGCACCCATTCCGGCAGGCACTTGGTTCACTGGTGGCGGTTTCACCGTGACCAACGGCACGCAGACCGTCACCTGTACGGCGGGCTTGTGCGTCAGCGATGGCGTCAATGTGCTCGCGACCGCGGCGCAAACAGTGATTGCTCTCGGAGCATAACCCTTGTGCTCGCCACTTATATCGCGGACACCCAAAACCTACTGAATGATGCCGGCGGGCAGTTCTTCCGGGAAACTGTTCTAACCTCGTACATCAACCGCGCGCGTCGCCGCATCGCGATGCTAAGCGGTTGCGTGCGTGTCATGCCGCCTGGCACGCAGACGGTCACCAATCAGGAGAGTTATAAATTCAGCGATTGGACCGCGCTGGTGCAAACAACACCTGGCGTGCGCGAGATTTTCGCCGTGCGATCGCTGGCGATGGCTTTAGGACCGGGCCAAGGTGCCTGGAAGCCGGTTTGGAACTACGTGATCTGGACTGACTTCCAAGCGCGTTTTCGGATCTGGAATCATTCTTGGACTGGTGCGATCTCCTATCCCGGCTACTGGTCGCAATACTCTTTCGGCACGACGGGCAGTCTCTATCTGGCGCCGATCCCGAGCATGATCATGCCGATGGAGCTCGATTTTTCTTGCATGCCGTTTCCGTTGCAGCGCGATGAAGATCCCGAATGTATCCCGCAGCCGTGGTGTGATGCGGTGTGCTACTTCGCAGCCTTCCTTTGCATGCTCCAGCAGCAGCGGCCGCAGGATGCGCAGTTGATCGTGCAATTGTTCCAGTCCGAAATGCCGGCTTGCGCTAGTATCGTTGCTCCTCAGCGGATTATGTCTCCCTACGGTGCGGTCGTAAGGGCCGTTTGATCCCTTGCCGGTCCAGTCTACCAATCCTCCAGAACTAATTACCCTTTGGGAATGGACCGGCAGTAGCACCGGCGTCGGTGGCGTCAATCAATCCGCCAATCGCAACGTCATCGACGATCAGGAACTATGGTGGCTCGAGAACATGTTCCCGATCGCGCCTGGTGAGCTGCGCTCGGCGTGGGGGCCGTCGGCTCCGATCTAC
>DASVWZ010000074.1:0-28969 GCA_036392935.1 Terriglobales bacterium
GGGCTTAACTCATTGAGTTCAGCCCGGCTTTTTGGAGTGAAAAGGCGAGGCTTATTTCCGTCCCTTGGGGCTGTATAGCTTGTGATGAGTACCGGTTGCATGTTGTGCTCGGGAATCGGAGCAAGCCCCATTTAAGACAGTGCTGGGATCGTCGTAGTAGGTGTTTGTCCCGATGCTGTCTCCGGTCGTGCCAGAATCCACGAGGACGCCGGCGCACCCGCTTTCGGTAATGGTGTTGCCGGTAGCGCCGTTGTTGTTGCCGGTCGCTTCGCTGCCGTAGGAGGAGCAGGAGCCATCCATGTGGATGCCCGACTGCGAGCTATCGTAGATTTTGTTGTCGTTAATGGTGTTGCCATTGGTGCAAACGTCGATCGCGTCGTAGTTCACAGTGGCGAAGATGTTGTTGGAGTTTGCGGTGACGCCGTTGCCGAGATTGGCTGCGCCGTCGTCCTGGCCGGTATAGAGAACGACTGCGCCTTGACTGTTGGCCACGATGTTGCTGTTGACCTGAATGCCCGCGCCATTGGCTGTATCGTAAAGCAGGATGCCAGTGGCGATGGCTACGGCGGTGTCGGCATAAACGTTGTCGGCGACAAAGTTAGTTTCAACCGTGCCCTGGGCGCCGAAGGCGAGTTGGATTCCGTTCTGCGCAGCGTTGGGGTACTGCACTACGCCGAAACCTTGCACGCGGCTGCTTTTCACGGTCAGCGTTGTGCCGGTGTCGTTACCGGTGATTCCATTCTTCTGATACCCGTGCACGGAAGCGTCAGTAACGGTGACAACCGACGCGCCACCCGAGGCGGTTTGCACATAAATACCTTCGCCGCTTTGGCAGCCACCGAGGCCGCTTCCCAGATACTGATTGCGTACGGTGACGTTGCTGATGGTGCCTGACGCAGTCTGGTAGAGAATCCCCTGCAGGTCCGGAGCGCAACCGGTAATGCCGTTGTTGGTTCCGTCGACGGTCAGGTCGCCGAGGGTCACCGTGATTCCGGGACCGAGAACCGCAATCTGAGCCGCGATCGCTTCCCCTGTATCCACGTCGGTAGCGTTCTGAACCACGCCTCCACTGGGCGCTACTATGACGGCTGCGTCTTCTCCACCGACGGACTTTCCGCGGATGGTCAGATTTTGAGTAATGGTGACCTGTTCGGCATATTGCCCCGGGCACACGTCAATGATGGTATTGGCAGGAACTGCGGCGACCGCGGCTGAGATGGTTGGATACTGGGGGTATCCCAAAGCGCAGGATCCTACCTGCACAGTCGAAGCGTAGGCGCCAACTCCGAAAAGGGCGATGAGGGACAGGATCGGCAAAGACAGATTTCTTAACTTCATGTACTGCATAGACTCTCCTTTCTGAGGTCTTGAGGTTGTTGAGGTTGCAGACGTGGGCGGCTCATAATCTGAGACACTTCGGCGTCCGCGCGAGAGCTTATTTTGCGCACTTTACAACGGCCAAATTTTCCCGATGGAAACCCTAGGCTCGATGTTGGGGGAAGTTTCGATTACAAAACGAAACGCGGCGTGATAGTAGCAAACGAGATGGCAGGAGTCAATCGGAATTGCGTAGGGTACAAAAATCGATTTTGCCGGGATAAAGAAAGGAACGCACGTGGCACGTGCATTCCTTTCGTGTGCGGGTAGTTCCATCTCAATTGAGCGCAGTGTAACGGCGTCGAGTGCAACCAAGTCCGGCGGGAAGATGAATTTATGGTGAAAAATTTTGACGGAGCCGTGCGGATTTGAGATTTAAGATTGCGGACGGGTTCGTGGGTCCCGCAAGGGAAAGAATCTTTAACCGCAAAGCATGCCAAGAACCGCTACGCAGAACACGCAACAGCGGCTGCGCGAAGGGCGCGAAGAGCCAACTATGAATATCGAACGCATTTTGATCGCCACGTCGAACGCGGGAAAGTTGCGGGATTTTGCGGGCGCGGCGGCAGGCAACGGCGTCAGAGCCGAGGCCGTTCCCGGCTTTGCGGGTTTGCCAGGCGTTGTTGAGGATGGTTTGACCTTCGAAGATAACGCCAAAAAGAAAGCCGAGGAATATAGCCGCTATGTGCCGGGTGAGATCGTTCTTGCGGATGATTCAGGGCTGGAAGTGGACGCGCTGAACGGGATGCCGGGAGTGCATTCGGCGCGGTACGCAGCGGACGAGCCGCATCTGGCAAGCGAGAACACGGATGATCAGTTAAATAATGCGAAGGTGTTGCGGGAACTGCGAGGCGTTTCGGCGGAAAAAAGAACCGGGAAGTTTGTTTGCGTGATTGCGGCGGCAAGAAATGGACGGACTCTGGAGGTTTTTCGCGGAGAAGCGAATGGCGTGATCTTGGATCAGGCGCGAGGGTCGAATGGGTTCGGATACGATCCGCTGTTTTATTTTCCGGCGATCGGCAAAACCTTTGCCCAACTGACGGCAGAGGAAAAGGCGCGGTATAGCCATCGCGGCGCGGCGTTCCGGAAGTTTCTGGAATGGTATGAATCGACAAAGCCAGCGTTATCATGATGCCGATCCTTGACTTCCCTTCTCTCGCCCCAAGATAATACTTAGTTCTCTTGTCACTTCGGAAGGTTTAAGGAGCGTTCTGTGGCAGCAAGCGCCAGTTCTGCGGCTCCGATGTCGGTAAAAAGTGGAGTAGCCCCGTTGCGAGCGGGACAGGGGTACCAGTTCTTATTACGCCGCCTGCAGTCGCTGTTCGGGATTATTCCCATCGGCGCATTTCTCTTCGAACACATTCTGATTTCAAACGCAGCCGCTATTGGGGGTCCCATGGCGTACGCACGGCAAGTGCGTTTCCTGGGCAGCCTGCCACTGGTACTGGTGCTGGAGTCGTGCTTCATCTGGCTGCCGATTTTATTTCACGCGCTGCTCGGGTTTTACATCTGGTTTCAGGGCGATGGAAACGTCAGCAGCTATCCGTGGAGCGGCAACTGGATGTATACGCTGCAACGTTGGACGGGCGGGATCGCGTTCATTTACATCGTGTGGCACACCTACACGATGAGGTTTACGGGCGTGGATCTGCACGAATACCCGGGAGCGTCGTTTGGAAAAGTACAGGGCGAAGTATTTTCGACGCCGCTGTTTTTGTTTTACGTGGTTGGGTTGCTGGCGGCGGCGTGGCACTTTTCGTATGGCATTTGGCTGTTCTGCGCCAAGTGGGGGATTACGACCGGAGAAAAAGCACAGAAACGGCTGCTCATCGTGTGCATGCTGTTTTTTGTGGTGATGAGCGGAGCCGGGTTGGCTAGTTTGGCGTCATTCCGTACGCGCCCCCTGCAGCCGACTGATCCGGCGGGCGCAACCATGGTGGAAAAAGGAACGGCGGAGTAGCATTTATCGATTTTCTTAAGCGCGGTAGGAAAGGCCGAGCTTCATAATGGCAGCGAATCCAAGGATTGTTGTCGTGGGCGGCGGGCTGGCAGGACTGGCCGCCGTCATCAAGATCGCGGAGATGGGCGGTCAGGTTGATTTGTTTTCGATTGTGCCGGTCAAGCGGTCGCACTCGGTGTGTGCGCAGGGCGGAATCAACGCCGCGAAAAATCTGAAGGGCGAGGGCGACTCGACCTGGAAGCATTTTGACGATACGGTTTACGGCGGAGATTTTCTGGCCAACCAGCCTCCGGTAAAGGCCATGTGCGAGGCGGCGCCCGGAATCATCGATCTGCTCGATCGCATGGGTGTGCCGTTCAACCGCACGGCGGAGGGTCTGCTGGATTTCCGGCGGTTCGGTGGAACGTTGTACAACCGGACTGCGTTTGCCGGTGCGACCACCGGCCAGCAATTGCTTTACGCGCTGGATGAGCAGGTCCGACGGTACGAGTCGGAAGGCAAAGTAAAGAAGTACGAGCATTGGGAATTTTTGTCGGCGGTACTTGACTCGCAAGGCGTTTGCCGCGGCATCTGCGCCATGGATTTGCGCGCGATGGAGGTGCGGACTTTTCCCGCCGATGCGGTGATCATCTGCACCGGCGGAATTGGCGCGATTTTTGGCAAGTCAACGAATTCGGTGGTGTGTACGGGGTCGGCGCAGTCGGCGCTGTATCAACAGGGCGCATACTACGCGAACGGCGAGTTCATTCAGGTGCACCCGACGTCGATTCCGGGCGAAGACAAGCTTCGGCTTATGTCAGAGTCCGCGCGCGGTGAAGGCGGACGGGTTTGGGTGCCGAAGGCGGCGGGCGACAAACGCGATCCAAAGGCGATTCCGGAGAAAGAACGCTGGTACTTTTTGGAAGAGTGGTACCCAAAGTACGGCAACCTGGTGCCGCGCGACATCGCGACCCGAGCCATTTTCAAGGTGGTGTACGAGCACAACCTCGGCATCGATGGCAAGCCGATGGTCTATCTCGACTTGACGCACGTGGATCGCAAGATACTCGACCGCAAGCTCGAAGGAATTCTCGAAATTTACGAAAAATTCGTCGGCGACGATCCGCGCGATACGCCGATGAAGATCTTCCCCGGCATGCACTACACCATGGGTGGGCTGTGGGTCGACTTCAACCAGATGACGAACATTCCAGGCCTGTATGCGGCGGGCGAATGCGAGTATCAGTATCACGGGGCGAACCGGCTGGGCGCGAACTCGCTGGTTTCGTGCATTTGGGGAGGGTTTGTCGCTGGGCCGAACTCCGTGAACTACGCTCGCAATCTGGCGGCCGCGCCGGGCAATGGCCATTTTGAGGCGGAGAAAAAGAAACAGGAAGCTGAGAATGCGCGGATTCTCAATGCCAGCGGAACGGAGAACCCGTTCAAGCTGTGGATGGATCTGGGCGAGTTGATGACCAAGAATGTTACGGTGATCCGCCACAACAAGGCACTTGAAGAAACCGATGCCGAACTGGTGAAAATGCTGGATCGCTTCAAGCACGTGAACGTAAGCGACCGCACGCAGTGGGCGAATACCAGCGTTCAATTCACCCGCGACCTTTACAACATGCTGATTCTGGCGCGCGTGATTACGCAGGGGGCATTCCTGCGGAATGAGTCGCGCGGAGCACACTATAAACCGGATTTTCCGGAGCGCAATGACAAGGATTTCCTGAAGACGACCAAGGCGTTGTTTTGCGGCGAAGCTGAGGATCCGAAGTTTGAGTTTGAGCCGGTGGATGTGTCGTTGATTCCGCCGCGGGCACGGAAGTACTAAGGCACGAAATCAATGGCGAATAATAAGACAGTCATAATCAAGATCAAGCGGCAGGCGAATCCCAACGCTGAAGTCCGATGGGAGGAGTTTGCGGTTCCTCACCGGCCAAACATGAACGTGATTTCGGCGCTGATGGATATAGCGCTGAATCCGGTGACGCGCGAAGGCAAGCCGACCACGCCGATTACATACGATTCGAATTGCCTGGAAGAAGTTTGCGGTTCGTGCGCCATGCTGATCAACGGCAAGGCGCGCATGGCCTGCTCGGCGCTGATCGATCAACTGGAGCAGCCGATTCGCCTCGAGCCGTTTTCGAAGTTTCCCATCGTGCGCGATCTGGCGGTTGACCGCCAGGTGATCTTCGAAAATCTCAAGATCGTAAAAGCATGGGTTCCAATCGACGGAACTTACGACCTTGGCCCCGGGCCGCGACTGATGCCGCAAGAGCAAGAGCAGGCGTATCCCCTGTCGCGATGCATTTCGTGCTGCTGCTGCATGGAAGTGTGTCCGCAGTTCAACATCGGCACAGGATTCGTGGGTGCAGCGACGATTGCGCAGGTGCGGCTGTTCAACATGCATCCGACGGGCGCGACGCTGAAGAGCGAACGTCTGGCGGCGCTGATGGGCGATGGCGGAATCCAGGAGTGCGGCTACGCGCAGAACTGCGTAGAGACCTGCCCGAAGGACATACCGCTGACGAGGTCGATTTCCGACGTCGGCGGCGACGTCATGAAACAGGCGATTGGCAACCTGTTCGAGCGCTAAGCCTGTGTGACAGAGTTTGCCACAGTTGGCCTTTCCGGTCATTGGGGGGTTTTTGGACCGAAACGGGGCCTGTATTGTGAGCAACTTAGAGACAGCAGCGGGAATCCAAATGGCACCTCAGCTGCAGCTATACTGCATGAAACCTTTGCCGGACGGGCGTTTTGGAGAACTTTGGTAACTTCGATCGCCGTTTCAGCCGGGGTGAGTTGACGCAGTGAAGTAGAATGATGTTTCCGTTGACAGTGATAACGAAATCCAAGGCGATCTGCGTGGGTGTGTTGATGGGCGCGCTTAGTTGCGCTTCGGGCTTTGCGCTGAACCAAAGCGTACCGACGCAGCATCACACGCGCAGCGCACACGCCAAGGCGCGCCGTGTTCGTTGGAATCCGGTCTTCAAGCCGTCGGCGGATTCGCTGTTGCGCCAGAATGCCGAGATCGACCGGCTGGAATTGCCGCGCATCCAGAACGATCAGGAACTGCGCACGCTGGTGGCGAATGAACAGCTGCTTCCGATTGTGCCAAGCCAATCACTGCGAATCGATCCGCGGCTGGTGATGGACCGGCGTTATTGCCGTCCGTGGACGCTGGAATTTCTTAGCGACCTCAGTTCGGCGTATTACGACCGCTTCCACGATCAGATACAGGTGAACTCAGCCGTGCGCACGGTGCAGGTGCAGAAGAAGCTGCGCCGGCATAACCGGAACGCCGCGCCGGAGGTTGGCGAGTTTGCCTCGTCGCACCTGGCCGGAATCACGGTAGACATTCAACGGCGTGGAATGACGCGCCAGCAGATTCAGTTTGTTGAAGCCTTTATGATGCCGCTGCGCGAGCAAGGATTGGTTGAACCGGAAGAAGAGCGGCGCCAGTGGGTGTTTCACGTTGCCGTTTCCGGTCGCTATTCGGAATGGCGCCAGCAACAGATGTTCGAGCTTCTGCCGGCTATCAGCGGAGAACCTGTGTCAGTAGAGCCGTCGCGGCCCGTTCTGCAGCCGATTTCGACGCAAGGTGATGAATTGCTGCATCTGGATGGATTGACCGCACGGTCATTCTAGTTCCCTGCCAAACAGTTCGATTGCATCCAGCGCGAGTGCAATTTTTCCGGCCAATGACGTACAATTCCCTTTCACAAATCCTCAAGGAGTTATTCATGCGGAAATCTATCGTTGCCGGCGTTGCCATCTTATTTGCTCTTGCTGTATCTCAACTGGGGTTTGCCGCGGGTGGCGCGCAACCGACGGCAATCATCGACACTACGGTCGGCAAATTGACCTGCAAGCTGTTTCCCGACAAAGCGCCGATTGGTGTGGCCAATTTTATTGCCTTGTCGACGGGAACGAAGGATTGGACCAATCCGGTGACCGGAGCAAAGAAGCACGGCGTTCCGCTTTATGACGGAACCATCTTTCATCGCGTGATTCCGGGATTCATGATCCAGGGCGGCGATCCGGCGGGCAACGGAACCGGCGATCCAGGATACAAGTTCAAGAACGAGACGTCTTCGGATCTGAAGTTCGATAAGCCGGGAAGATTGGCTTACGCAAACGCCGGGCCGGACACGAACGGCTCGCAGTTTTTCATCACCGAAGTTCCCTATCCGAGTCTGAATGGCGGCTACACGATTTTTGGGCAGTGCGATGACGCGAGCGTCGACCTGGTGAAGAAGATTGCCCGGATGTCACGCGATCAGAACGATATGCCGGCGCATCCGGTGGTGATCAATCACATCACCATTGAGAACGCGCCAGCAAAGTAGGGCGAATGTGGAGACGTAATTCATTACGTCTCCAGGACGATCTTCCCGTCACGCGACTTCGAAAGGATCAATCATGTCCAGACAAGCTGGAACTTATGCGGTGTTGGATACGTCGGAAGGAAAAATCGTCGTGCGGCTGTTCGAGAAAGACGCGCCGAAAACGGTAGCGAATTTTGTTGAGTTGGCTGAGGGCAAGCGCGAATGGACGCATCCGGTTTCGAAGAAAAAGAGTAACGACCGGCTGTACGACGGGACCATTTTTCATCGCGTGATCCCGGAGTTCATGATTCAGGGCGGCGATCCGGCGGGCACGGGATTTGGCGGTCCCGGATATCAGTTTGAGGACGAGACCAAGGGGTCTCCCCATAAATTCGACAAACCGGGCAAGCTGGCGATGGCGAATGCGGGCCCGAATACGAATGGCTCGCAGTTTTTTATTACCGTGGCTCCGACCCAATGGCTGACCGGCAAGCACACCATTTTTGGCGAAGTGGTCGAGGGATACGATGTCGCCGAAAAAATCGTGGGCGTGCCGCGCGGCCGGAATGACAAGCCGAGTAAAGATGTCGTCGTCAAGTCGGTCACGATCGAACGAGTGTAGTTTTCAGCCGCTAGCTCTTGGCTGTTATTTGTTAGGCCACACCGCCCATGTATGACCTGTCGCTCAAGGCAGGCTCAGAGGCCGCCAGTGCTGAGCCACATCCCACCCCGGAAGATCGCTGTGACGCTTTGGTGGGCCAAAGGGACATGCTGTACGCAGGGCAGGCCCTGGGCCGACTGCCTTGCGGTCTCGGATTCCCAGCAACGAAAACCCACGTTATGCGGGTATCCAAGATAATTCGAGTCGAATTTACAGCAGGCCGCCGGTTTCAAGGGTCAGCAGACTGAGCGCGGACTCGAGCTTGGTGATGGCCTCGGACAATTCGGGGTGGTCGCCAATGCGACCCTGCAAGCCAATCAGCAATGCCTTGGCGTGAGAGACATGGCGCAGCGCGGGATTGAGTTCTGTGCCTTCGGAGGGTTCTGGGCGGAGTTCAGGATTCATGATGTTTTTGGCATTGCGCTGCTCCGCACGGCCATCCACGATTATATTATTCCTGCCACAATAAAGCTCTAGGGCCACGCATGAACCAGCGAGGTATGGACAAGCGCGACATCGAGCAGGTGCGCGAACGCATCCGCAAGAATGAAATGGCTGAGGCGGCGTCCGTCCCAGAACGTATATCCGTGGAAGATGCAGCTGCCCTGCTAACCGCCCTGCCGTTCGATGAGCAGCAGGAGCTGTTTCGAAAAATCTCCATCGACCGGGCAGCTGTGGTCTATCCGCATCTTCCTTATTACCACGCGTATGTTTTGCTGCACAGCCGGCCACTGGGCGAGATGCGCGCGATCATTGAGAAATCGAATCCGGCAGACCGGATTCGGTTTTTGGATGAACTGCCCGAAGAAGTCTGGCAGAAATTCACCGATGAACTGGCCACGGTTTCGGCGCTTGAGCCAACGCTAGCGGAGGGCGCAGTTGAAGCGGCAGCGCCGATCGCCGCTCCAGCGCCGGTTTGCGCCGAGACGATTATTGAAGCGCAGGCCATTGAAATGAATTTCACGCAACCGGATGGGCGCGAGATTCAGGTGATCGCGCCGACGAATTTGGCGGTGGAATCGGACACGATCATTGCGCTTCTGGGCGCGTCGGGATCGGGTAAGTCGACGATGCTGCGCATACTGGCTGGCCTGACTCAGCCTTCGGCGGGACGCGTGCTGTGGCATGGGAAACCGCTGGGGGATGGGCGTCCAAATGCGGCGATCGTTTTTCAGAGCTTCGCGCTTTTTCCCTGGCTGACGGTTATGCAGAACGTTGAAGCCGGCCTGGTGGCGCGGGGCGTGGCGCCGGCGGAGCGCTTTCGGCGCGGGCTGCGAGCGTTGAATACCGTGGGTCTGAAAGGATTTGGCACGGCGTTTCCGAAGGAACTTTCGGGAGGCATGAAGCAGCGGGTAGGTTTTGCACGGGCGCTGGCGGTCGAGCCGGAAGTTTTGTTTATGGATGAACCGTTTTCCGCGCTCGACGTTCTGACGGCAGAAAATCTGCGAGGAGAATTGCTGGATCTGTGGCTGGAAAAGAAAATCCCCACGCGCAGTATTTTTATGGTGACGCACAACATTGAAGAAGCGGTGCTGATGGCCGACCGGGTGATTGTGCTGGGGCGCAATCCGGCGAGAATTCGAGCGGATTTTTCCATCGCTCTGCGGCGCCCCCGCGACCGCAGCGCAGCAGAATTTCTGCTTTACGTAGATTACATCTACAAAGTAATGACGCAGCCGGAACTGGATATCGCTCCGCCGACTCAGAGCGCGCCGCACAAAGCGGCTGCAGTGCTTCTGCCGCACGCGCGGCCAGGAGGGATTGCCGACTTGCTCGAGTTGCTCGTCGATCATGAGGGCGCCGACGATCTTTATCGCGTATCCGAAGAGCTGGCGATGGATGTGGAGGATCTGCTGCCGATTGTCGATGCGTCGGTACTGCTGGGTTACGCGACTTCACGTCAGGGACAGGTTGAGTTGACTGCGGCGGGGCGGGCTTTTGCGGAAGCGGATATTACGGCGCGGAAGGAGCTGTTTCGCGAGGCAGCGCTAGCGCATGTCCCGGTGCTGAATCAGATCCAGTGTGCGTTGCAGCGCAAGGCCGACGGCACCATGCCGCTCGAATTTTTCCGCGATCTGGTGGAGAAGTATGCGCCGGAAGATCAGGTGCAGTCGCAGATCGACACCATTCTGCACTGGGGAAGGTTTGCCGAGATTTTCAGCTACGACGCGCACGATGACCGCTTGCGGCTGCGGAGTTCGGCCAAGGTAAACAACTGACTACTGGATCAGAAACAGCGGGCGCATTTCGAAGCTGTGGTACTGCGGGCGCAGGCGATCGACGTTGTAGTACTCGTTGACGTCGATGACTTTTTTCGAGGCGGTCACGGTGTCGACCGGCAGATTGTCGTAGCGGCCATTCTGCAAAACCACCAGCCGGCCGTGAACGCGGTTGAGGATCAGATCGAGCGCAAGGTTGCCGAATGCCATCGGAACGATGGAATCGATGGAGTCGGGATCGCCGCAGCGGACGAGGTATCCCAGGCGCTGGTTGATCACGTCGATGGCTTTGCCATCGTTGTATTTTGGCGAAAGCTCCTGCAGCTTCTCCGAAACCAGATCGCCGATGCCGCCCAGTTTCTTGTGGCCGAAGGCGTCGGCGGATTCCTGTTGAAAGACCATCTCGCCGCCTTCAAACATTGCGCCTTCCGAGACGAGCACGACCGAATAACGGCTGGGATTGTTGCGGCGATCGAAGGCCAGCAGTTCAGTGAGGCGATCGATGCTGAACTTATGCTCGGGGATGACGCACCGGTTGGCTGCGCCCGCCATGGTTGGGAGCATGGCGGTAAATCCGGCGTAGCGGCCGAAAACTTCGAGCACCATGAAGCGCTCGTGCGATCCGGCTGACGTGCGCAGGCTGTTGGTCAACTCAATGGTGCGAGTGACGGCGGTGCTGAAACCGATGCAGTAGTCGGTGCCGGGGACGTCGTTGTCCATGGTCTTGGGGATGGCGACGATCTTGACGCCCTCCTGGTAAAGGCGCACGCCATAGCTGAGCGTGTCATCGCCGCCGATCGGGATGAGGTAGTCGATGCCCAGCCACTCCAGGTTCTTCAGCACCTCGGGTGTGAGGTCGTTCTTCTCGGCGGAATAAGTGCTTTGCAAATGCGGCGGCACGCTGGATTTTTTCACCCGGCTGGGATTGGTGCGCGAGGTATGCAGAAACGTGCCGCCGGTCCGGCCGGCGCGGTTCACGATTTCTTCCGTCAGCGGGAGAATGTTGTTGCTGTTGTCGGCGTTTTTGTCGCGAATGAGGTCGATCAATCCCGCCCAGCCCCGGCGAATTCCCATGACCTGAAAGCCTTCGCGCATGGCGCGCACGGTGACAGCGCGAATGGCGGGATTGAGGCCCGGCACGTCGCCGCCGCCAGTCAGAATTCCGATAGTGCCTTTTCGCTCATTCATGTTGGACATGACGAAATCCTTCTGTGACTTGAAAAAGCGCGAGAGATCTTCGAGTAATGATTCGATTCTATAAGAAGGCAGGCGGGCGTTTCTGCAGCAGCTTAATGCGAGCGTTAGTTATAGGAGACGAATGTTGGAAACGAACGGGCCGCAGGCGGATTCATACACCTGCGGCCGGAGAACAAACAATGCTACGCGGCGCGGCCCGCTTGCAGGGTTGGACCGCTTGCGCCCCGTGTCAAACGGCGCAGAGCCATCGCCATCATGAAGCGGGTGGTGCCGGTCATGATCATGCTTATGCCGAGCAGCGTTCCGATCACCCACAGCGAACTTGACGGCCAGTGAACGTAAATCAGGATGCCGAGCAGAATGGTGACGAGTCCGTTCAGCAGCATCCAGCCCGAAGCGCGCGTGGAGAAATAGGCAACGGTGTCGACGATGCCTTCGGCGAAGAAAAATATCGCCAGCACCAGCGTGAGGCTCGCCATTCCGAGCACAGGATGCCAGACCAGGTAGAAACCGGCTACGCAGTAGATCAGCGCCACCAGCAGCTTCCAGGCGGTGTGACCAACTCCCTTCGACTGAAAGGCGTGAACGAACTGCAGGATGCCGTCAAACAGCATCAGCCAGCCGACGAACAAAGTCACGCCGATGGATGCAATCACCGGCATGAACAGCGCGAAAACACCAAACACAATCATCAGCAACGACAATACAATTGCCCATGTGGAAGCTCGGTGAGCAACCTGGGGTAATGTGCTCATAAATCCTCCTTCACCCGAAGTGCAACGGCAACCATCGTACTCGCGGCTGCTCTCTGCGTCTAGAGGCGATTTTCTATGACCGTAGGAACGAGTGGACCTAGTTTTTCGCGGGACAGGGTGCGTAGCACACGTGCCCTTGCAACGCGATTGCTTGATACAATTGCTGGCCTGGCAAAACTACGTTGGCGAGTGATCGATGAACAACAGGGTTTCCATCCTTTGCATCGCCGCTTTTCTGGCTTTATTGGCCTGCGCGCGATCCCCGGCGCAGCAACCGGCGGATCATCCCAATCCCGACTCGAGCGCCGCGTTCACCGAAGCCCCGCCCGAGGAAGCCGTCGTCCCTGAGGGTGAAGTTGTCATAGACGGCCGCCCCATTCTCACCGTCTACGAAACTATTGCCGGCAGCACTCCGCAGGAGCGGGCTCGCGTCATCGAATCCCGCATTGTGTCGGTTGCCAGAGACAGTCACTACGCCGACAGCATACGGCTTGAACCTCGTGAAGGCTGGACCGAAATCTTTGCCGGCGATGCGGTAATCATGGTCGTCACCGAGGCCGATGCCAGAGAAACCGGCGAAACCAGAGAAAAACTTTCCGCCGATTACGGCCAGAAAATCACCCAGGCCATCGCTAACTATCGCCACGATCACAGCTGGCGCATGCTCCTGAACGGCTTTCTCAAGGCGATTCTTGCGACGGCCATTCTTATCCCGCTTCTTTGGCTGATCGGCAGGGTCGGCTCCGCTCTGCGCTTTCGCATCGAGCGATACGTCTTCGCCATTGAACAGGAGGTGGCAAAGTCGGCGTGGCAGATATCGGTGGCTTACATTGGGCCGATCACCCTTGCCGCGGGGGCGGTCTTCAAGTGGCTGCTGATCCTGGCGGTGGTTGAAATCTATCTGACGGTTACCCTCGGCTTTTTCTCCTCCACGCGTCAGATTTCGATGACCGTCACCAAGTGGACGCTGTCGCAACTGGAGGCCCTGGGCAAATCGGCGCTCGACTACCTGCCCAATCTGCTGGTGTTGGCTGCAATCGCGCTGATCGCCAACTATGTGATCCGCCTGATTCGGCTTGTGTTCGGCGAGATCGGCAAAGGCAATCTGAAGATTCGCGGATTTTATCCCGACTGGGCCGATCCGACGGAGAAGCTCTTCCGCGCCCTGGTTTTTGTTCTCACCCTCGTCGTCGCCTTTCCCTATTTGCCCGGCGCCAAGAGCCCCGCCTTCCAGGGAATTTCGATTTTCGTCGGCCTACTGCTGTCATTCGGATCGTCGTCAGCAGTAGCCAACGCAGTTGCCGGTGTAATCCTGACTTACATGCGTTCTTTCCTGATCGGCGATTGGGTGCAGATCGGCGACACCATGGGCGAGGTAACCGAGAAGAATCTGCTGGTGACGCGGGTGCTCACGCCGAAAGAAGAAGTGATTACCATACCCAATGCCACAGTGATGAACGTCGCGGTAAAGAATTACAGCGTTGAGGCCAGAAAATCCGGCGTCATCTTTCACACCACGGTTTCCATCGGCTATGACGAACCCTGGCAGACGGTTCACCAGCTGTTGATTGATGCCGCTCTCGCCACCGATCGCGTTCTGCAGCACCCAGCGCCGTTTGTGCTGCAAAGCGCCTTGAACGATTTTTACGTCTCCTACGAATTGAATGCTTACACCGATTCGCCGCGCGAGGTGCTTAACATTTTTTCTGGCCTCCATCGCAACATACAGGACAAGTTCAACGAAGCCGGCGTCGAAATCTGCTCGCCGCACTTCGCCGCTCTTCGCGATGGAAACGCCGTAGCCAGGCCGGGCCAATATCTCAAGCCCGGCTACAAGCCGACCGGATTCCGCGTAGACGTGACCGAAGCCGGTAGCAAGCATGACCGCTCCAGTTCTCCCGGCGGCGACCGGTAAACGACGTAAGACCGACGGCGAATATAATCGAAGCGACCATGTTCGATCTCATCTATCGTTTCAACCCAACTGAAGACAAATCTTTGCAGGCCCCGCGAAGTGCACACGAAGCATGCCGGCTTCTGGTTCAGGGAAATCGCGAATTCGCGGAAATCGCCGGAGCGTATCGCGGGGGCAAGAACAGCTGCGTCATCCCGTCCGATCCGCGGGCCTTCGGATGGAATCCGGCCGGTGCCGAGCTTCCCATGCAGGCGCCGTTCGCGGCCATTCTGGGATGCGCCGACGCGCGCGTTCCTCCTGAACTGGTTCTGAGCAAAGGATGCAATGAGCTGTTTGTGGTGCGGATCGCCGGCAACGTGCTCGGCAACGAATGCCTGGGCAGCCTGCGCTATGCCGTCAGCAATTTCACTTCGACGCTCAAAGTGATCGTGGTGCTCGCCCACGCCAATTGCGGCGCCGTTACGGAAGCGGTGAACGCGTACCTCGACCCCGGCCGCTACATTGACATTGCCAGTGATTATTCGGTTCGCTCGCTCGAAGATCACATGCTGGTTGCGGTTCGCATCGCCGCACTGGGACTGGAAGAGATTTACGGGGCTGAGGTCTTCACCAAACCCGGCGCACGGGCCGCGCTGCTCGAAGTCGGGGTGGTTCTGAACGCCGCGTGGAGCGCTTATTGTTTGCGTCAGGAATTTTCAGAGAAATTTCCGGAGTTGGGAGTGGTCTACGGGGCGTACGACCTCATCAGCCGGTACGTGCGCTTGCCGCTCTCGCCGCACGACGCTTTGACCGAAGAGGAAAAAGGATTGTTCGCTCCGCCGGAGGACGCCGCGGGCTTTCATGAACTTTCGCGGCGCATCTGCCGCGGCAAGTTCATCCGCGACCTTCTACTCGATCAAGCCGCATGACTCGCTCCCGCCGGCGGTTCGGTCGGATTGTGCCAGCCGCCAATATCTTTAGCCAGCTTGTTGGCTTCTTCCGGCCCCCAAGACCCCTGCTGATACATGTGCAGCGGGGCCACGTTTCCCAAAATATTCTCCACCACGTTCCACGCTACTTCGACCGCATCTTCGCGGACAAACAATAATGCATCGCCCGCCATGGCGTCGGTCAGCAGGCGTTCGTACGCATCGATTTCATCGCCGGCGGTGTTGACGGCGGTAAGTTCTGTCATCATCGCAGTCAGCTTTTTCCCGGGACGCTTCACCCGTATGCCGGCGCCCAGCGAAATGTCCGGCCCCAAGCGAAAGCGGAAATAGTTCTGCTCACCGACGGGCGCGCGCCCCAGCGGTGGACGCTTCATGCGCACCAGCACCTCCGTCACCGTCTCCTTCAAGCACTTCCCTGCCCGGATCAGAAATGGCACGCCTGCCCATCGCCAGGAATCGACTTCGAACCGCACGGCTGCGTAGGTCTCCACCTGCGAATCCGGCGCAACTCCCTGTTCCTTGCGGTATCCGTCGTACTGGCCGCGCACAAGGTCGGCCGGCTGGATGGGCGGAATATTGCGAAACACCTTCACCTGCTCGTCGCGGACGGCCTCGTGATACATCGATGACGGTGGTTCCATGGCAATCAGTGCGACGACCTGCAGCATGTGGTTCTGAATTACATCGCGGATCGCGCCAGCCTCTTCGTAGAATTTTCCGCGACCGGCTACGCCAAAACTTTCTGCCATGGTGATCTGCACGCTCTGCACGTAGTTCCGGTTCCATATGGGTTCGAAGTTCGTGTTTGCGAAACGGAAGTACAAAAGATTCTCGACCGCTTCTTTACCCAAATAATGATCGATCCTGAAAATCTTCGACTCGGGAAAGACCGAATGCAAAATCTGATTCAATTCCTGCGCCGATTTCAGGTCGCGACCGAAGGGTTTTTCGACAATGATGCTGGCCCCATCGGCGCACTTCGATTTCTGCAGCTGTTCTACCACGGTCGCGAACATGGTGGGTGGAATCGCCAGATAATGAACCGGCGATGTGGCATTTCCCAACTCTTTTCGCAGCTGCGTGAACGTCGCAGGATCGGCGTAGTCGCCGTCGATGTACCGCAGCAACTGCATCAGATCGGCGAAAGCTTTGTCATTGACGCCGCCGCCGTGGGTCTGAATGCTTTCTTTTGCGCGCGCCTTGAGTTGGTCGAGGGTCCATCCCGCTTTAGCCACGCCGATCACCGGAATCTTCAGCGTTCCGTGTTTCACCATGCAGTGCAGCGCTGGGAAGATTTTTTTGTAAGCCAGATCGCCGGTCGCGCCGAAGAAGACGAAGGCATCGCAAGCGGTTGCATTGGAGGATTGGCTCGGTTCCCAGGGATTATCTGTGCGTAATAGTCGGCTCATAGAGGTGTGTCAATTCTAACTGGAATTTTTGCTGCGAACTCGGAGCCGGGTGACCCCAGCCAAGTGATTAGCAATTCCCGCATCCGCTGCCAACCGCATCCACTGAAAAACCGACGACTAATGACTGATGACAAAGAACTAAGACCACTTTTCGTCGCAATAAAATCTGCTTGACCTCACTTTTCGATTTCTTGAAGATTGAAGAAGGCATTCCTGATCTTTGACAATCAGAAAATGTACCGTGATCTCGGAAAAAAACCGTCGATTGAAGGCTTAGCTGACGGCTGATAGCGAGAGCTGACAGCTCGCTAAGTCCTTTGTTTGAAATATTTTACCTCTAACCCCTTTAAACTCATAGATCTGGCGGGAGCGCTCCCGCTAACCCATTGATTCCACAAGATCAAGGCAAGGGGGGTGGGGGGGAGGGGGGTACCCTTAAAACAGCAGGAAAAGCCGTGCGGCTGGGGCAGCAAAATCCTACCTGTGGGCAAGAATTACGGCCAGTTTGTCAGCGTAGATTTCTTTCCATTCCTGGGTCTCGCGGAGGGCGGTGACCAGGGGGGCGTCGGGCGGAAGCAGGACCATTTTTATTCCGCGGCGGTCGAGCGACTGTTGCCAATCGGGTTGGCGGACCCAGTAAAGATTAAAAAAATCGTCCATCACCGCGTCGCCGTAGACGTCGGCGCGGCCGTCGATGAAAACGGGGTAATCGGGATAAAGCTGGTAGATGAGGTATCCGCCCCAGTCGTAGTGGTTGAACATGGGGCCCGGAGAGTGCTTGGCCTTGATGAAGGCAACGGCCGCCGCAGGAAAATGCTCGGCTTCGGATTGGGGCTGGCGGGAGATGACAAAATGCAGGCGGAAGATGACAAAGGCCACAAACCCAGCCAGCAGCATGGCATTTAGAGCGGCTTTGGCTGGGGTTAATTTTTGCGGCACAAACTGTTTTTTTGAGCACAATGATTCGATCATCGCGCTGAAAATTGGCACGGCGACAAGGACATAAATTGGGACGTGGCGGACGGAACGCAAGGCTGCGAAGGTTGTGATCGTTAGCAAGAGCAAGTCGCGCGGACGACTGCGGCGCTGGGAAATTGCCGGCAGAACGACGCTGGCTAGAATCATTATGAGGAGCGGCGCGTACCGGCCTTCATGAAAATTCGGCGAGTTCCATTCGTTGATGTATGCCGCCATGGTGCGCGAATGCAGGGTCTGAAAGGGATAGAGATACATTCGCCAGCCGTAAGGATTGATGACGACTACGGCAGTGGAAGCTGCGATCACCGCGATCAATGTTCTTAATCGTGCGGCGATTTTAGGCCACGAGACGAACCCAAAAGCTGAGTCGAGCGCGTCGCCGATCGCGAAGAGAATCAGCAATCCGATTCCGAGCGCATATCCGGCGTGCAAGTTTGCCCACAACAGCATTAGCGGAGGAATCCACCAGAGAAGTCTTGGTTTCGCGTAGGAGCGATCAAGCAACAGCAGCGTCACGCTGGTCAGAAGAAAAGTCAGCATCTGCGGGCGCACGCCCCAACTCGGCGCTGAGGCAAATGCTCCCAGCAAAACCATTGCTCCAGCAATGAACGGTTTACCTGACGATCGAACGAAGACCAGCATCAACGCCGCCGCGAAGACTACGCCGAATGTAATCGTCAGAACAGCCCATCCGCCGATGCGGAACAGACCATAGATCAAGAGTTGTGAGAGCCATTCGTGATCAATCCAGGGCTCGCCGAGACGGGTAAACGAATACGGATCGGCACGAGGAATCTGGTGAGTCTGAACGATCAGTTGGCCGGTGCGCAAATGCCACCAGACATCGGGATCGGTCACCTCGCGCGCAGCCATCACAAACAGGCCGATGGCAAGGATGATGACAAACAGCCGACGGGTCTGAAGCACCTCGATCACTATGCGGGATCATACGCTGGAAGCTGCAAGTTAAAGGATTCGATGGCTGATTCCGCCTGCAGATTAAGCAGTCGGCTCATGCCACAGTGGCGTCATCTGCTTTTGGGCTGGCTATGATAGCTTTATTAGTTATCCGGTAATCGCCGGATACGCTGAAAATATGGGAATGCAAACCATTGTCGGGCCGCCGGTAACTGGGTCAGGGATCTTCCCTACCCTGGTCTTCGTGCAGGGCAATGAGCAGCGGACGCTGCCGCTCGACCATACGCCGTTTACCGTGGGCCGCAAGGCGGACAAGGATCTGGTTATTGCCGATCCGAGGGTGTCGCGCGATCACGCCATTATCTCAGCCGAGGACGGAAAGTTTACCCTGCTCGACCAGGGCAGCAAGCACGGAACGTTCGTCAACGGCGAACGGATCGCGAAAAAAGTGCTGGAGCAGAACGACCGCGTGGAATTTGGCGTGCGCGAGGTTGCGTACGTCATTTTTAATCCGCAGCGTGTGGGTTCGAATTCGGCAAGAGAGTTCCTCAGCCAGATCTCCGGGATGCACATCTCGGAAGACACCACCGATTTGGAAAAGCTGATTCTGTTTCTGCAAGCGGCGCGCAAGCTCAACACCATCGGCGTTCTGGATGAAATCCTGATGACGCTGCTCGATGTAACGCTAAAGCTGACGCGAGCGGAGCGGGCATATGTTTTTCTAAGGAACGAAACCGGCGAGATGCGGTTGGCTGCGGGCAGAAACTCGAAGGGCGAGCCGCTGCTCGACGATACGACGATCTCGCATTCAATTCTTGAGGACGCGGCGAAATCGAACTCGGAATTCCTGTTTACGGATACCAGCCGATCGCTGGACCTGGCCGGCCGGAACAGCATTGTGGCCTACGATCTGCGGACGGTGCTGTGCATGCCGCTGCGCAAGCCGCAAGTGCAAACTTCGCGGGACGCAACGCCGAACCCGAGCAGCGGCGAAGCCATGGGCGTGCTCTATGTGGATTCGCGTTTCGCTTCACGCGATATCTCGAGCGTGAGCCAGGATATTCTGCATGCGATCGCAACGGAATCGGCTTCGCTGATTGAAAACGCGCGTCTGGTGCAGGCGGAAGAAGCCTCGCGAAGGTATCAGCAGGAGCTGTCGATTGCGGCGTCGATTCAGCAACGGCTGATGGCGGTGACCATTCCCGAGGTGCCGTTTGCAAGGCTGGCGGGCAAAAATCTGTCTTGCAAAGAAATTGGCGGAGATTTTTTTGACGCAGTGAATACCGAAGAAGGATTGGCGGTGGTGCTGGCGGATGTAAGCGGCAAGGGAGTTTCGGCTGCGCTGCTGGCTTCAACACTGCAGGGGATGATTTATTCGCAACTGACCGCAGGCATGCCGCTGACGGAGATCGTGACCAGCGTCAATCGATTTTTCACGCATAAACATATCGGCGAAAAGTATGCGACGTTGTTGATCAGCCGCGTCACTCCCACGGGCGAATTGGAGTACGTGAACTGCGGACACATTCCACCGCTGATTGTTTCCGGCAGCGAGGTGCAACGGCCGAGCGGCGGCAATCCTCCGGTGGGACTGCTTCCGGATGCGACTTATGAAGGCTCGAAATGCCAACTAAAAGCCGGAGACCGGCTGGTGCTGGTGACCGACGGCGTGACCGAAGCAGAAGATCCTAAAGGAGACTTCTTCGAAGATTCACGACTGGAACAGGCGGCCAAGGTTGGAACCATGGAAGATATTTTCGCGGCAATCGCCAAATTTTGCGACGGGCGACCGCTGAGCGACGATTGCACTGTGGTCGAACTTTCTTACACAGGCTAAGAGTGAGGCTGTTCAACCCTCACGTAGAAATCTGTGCCTTCCCAACGCTGCTGTTCGATCCAGTGAAGTGTGAACACGACGGCTCCGCCGGGCTTTAGTTGATCGGAAGGAATGTCAACGACGTGCATTCCAATTCCGGTGTCGCGTGTGTTGGTGTCTTGCGCCGTTTTCCATCCGTCGAAGCTCCAATGCACGAGTGCCGGCGAGAGCAGCGCGATGCGAAGTTTTTTGCCGTGCGGCATGCTTCGGCACTTGTTGTTAAAGCGCCACTCGCAATACGGAGACACGCGCTTTTCAACCTGGTAGCGCTGCACGGTTTGCGGAGGCTGGTCGAAGATTTTGCCATCACGCAAGGAACGGCGGAGTTTGATGTATTCCGAGTGGGCCCAAACCAAAGGGCAAGCTGAACCTGTAGGTTTACCTTTGAAGAGCTCGCGTGCGGGAATGTCGGCCGTATCCCAGACTTGCTCGGGAATCAAGTGGCCGCCTTGGGTGCAGTATTCCATGACGCGAAGAAGCTCTTCAGCGGCCTGATTATTTCCTGCAGCGATCTCATAGTGCGCCCGTTCACCAGCGAGCAACGGCCACGGTCGGCCGATTCCAGTGCCGTTGAAGGGCGATCCGTCAGCATGTTCGCCGTAACCGTCTCCGTTGTAGCGATACCAACACGGACCCTGGGGAAGTTGAACCTTGAGCAGCGCATCGATGACCTTGATCGTGTTCAAGATGCGGGGATCATCAGGGGCACGCAAACCGGCGCGCACCAGCGCCAGCGCGTCAGGGCTAATCAAGTGAATGGCTTCCTCAGTCGAGTGGTCCGGCGGGCTGTTCTTGATGGGGACAAAACCGGACAGCGGGGAAGCTGCGCCGTCGCCTTCGGGCGGCGCGATGCGAACATAGTAGCCTTCTACGCCGAGGCGTTGCGCCAGATCGGTATTACGCGCGTAGGTCCAATCTTCGATGTTGTCGTTCCAAATGTCGGCGGTATCGCGCAGGAAGGTTGCGACGCCGTTTTCGCCGACAGCATCGCCCAGATCGGCAGCGGCTAACAATCCGGCGATTTCGATGGCCAGCGTGAAGGGAGAATAGCCAGAATCTTCTTCCCAGCGATCCTGCTGAGTGACAGGGCCGTTCGCCACCAGAAACCCAGCGGCCTTGCGAACCAAAGCCCACCAGCGCTGCAGGTTGGTCATCAACTCTGGGGTTTCACGACGCAAGGTCTCGACCAGCAAGATCGGAAAAGCGGCTTCGTCCATCTGCAGGCCCATCCAATAAGGACGGCCGTCGAGCCACAAATTCTGCGCCCAGTGGCCGTCAGCTTCCTGCGTGGCTTCAAGGTAATGAAGAACGCGGACGGCGTCCCGCCGGGCGCCCGCAGCCAAGAAACCGTAAGCGGTCTCGACCAGGTCGCGCGGCCAGACGAGGTGATAGCCGCCGAGGTCTTCGTCGCTCTTGCTGAAGCCCCACGGGATGGAAAGACTGGCGATGACGCCCCCGAGAAAATCCTTGGATTCGTGGCTGCGCAAGACCGCAGTACTGGCGCGATAGAGATCGTTCTCGCGCCGGGGTTGGTCGAGCGGCATGAGAGTCTGCTGCCAGAACTCCCATTCCTCGGCGTAGCGATCGACAAGGTGTTGATAAGGCTCAAGCAGACTGGAGCGCACCTGCTGGCCAGCCTCGGTGGAGATTCCGCCAAAACCAACGGCCAGAATGAATTCTCCGTTGCAGGTAGCGAGATCGATTTCTCCGGTGAGCGCGATGTTCCCGTTTTCGGCGCGGGTGTAATCCCAGGTCATTTGGAAGTGTTGGGAGACGTCCTGCCAGCCGTCGGAGTAGCCGACGAAGCCTACCGACATTTTCTTCCAGGGGGTGGAGCAGCCGAATGCAAGCGCGAATCCGTCGCGATCAGCAAACATCATGCGCACGCCTTTGTAGTCTCCGATCCAACCGGTGTTGGCGCGCCCCCAGTTCGCCAGGTGCGGCGAGAGCAACGCATAAAGGCGGTAGTCGGCAAGTTTTCCCTGAAGCGGGACGAAGCGAATTTTCTGCAAAACGACGTCGCGCAGCGGATCGCAGCAGATTTCTTTTTCGATGCGGTACCGTCCGTCGATTGCGGTATTTGTCAATCGATAAACGGGGATGCCGGGCTGGATCGGCGAGTTCTGAAAGGTGCAGTGACGTTTCTCCTCGGAAAAATAGCTTTTCCCGTCGCTGACCAGCAAGCCGAGATCGCGGGTGCAGGCCTGATCGACGCGGGGATAATAAATTTCATTGAGAATGCCGTGGCTCATGGTGAACCACACCCGGCTGTGAAGATTGAGGGCCGTGCCAATACCGGTTTTGGCGCTGGAAGTCCAACGCGGCGGAATGCCCGGCCAGCCCGGGGCGAAGTGTTCCTGATCGCTCAAACTTTTTCTTTCCTTCCCTACTCGGCTGCTAGATGAATTTAACCCAGCCGCGGTGAAATGCGCACCTTGGATCAGATACGGGGCAATGTTTCAAGGATTCGCAGTATCCTGAGTAGGCCTATGACCACGAACACTCAGGCTGATGCGTTCAGGGCGCAGCGTCGAAAGATGATGGACGATCAGTTGTTGCGGCGTGGGATCAGAGATGAACGGGTGTTGGACGCGATGGCAGAGGTGCCGCGTCACGAGTTTGTAGCGCGCGACCTTTGGTCTGAGGCGTATGAGGACCATCCGTTGCCCATTGGCGACGATCAGACGCTTTCGCAACCATATATTGTTGCTGCGATGCTAGAGGCGCTGAAGCTGACGCCGTCGGCGACTGTGCTGGAAGTAGGAACCGGTTCAGGTTATCAGACCGCGATTCTGGCTGAGATTGCGAAGAGAGTGTTTTCCATTGAGCGCCTGCCAGGGCTGGCGGACCCCGCGGCGAAACGACTTTCGCACCTTGGCTACGAGAATGTCACAATCGTCGTGGGCGATGGCTCTTTAGGGCTTCCTGAGTACGCTCCCTACGATGGCATCGTAGTCTCCGCCGCTTCTCCTGCGGTTCCGCCGGCATTGCTCGGTCAATTGAAGGAAAATGGTCGGATGATCATTCCGGTGGGCCCCTCTCAGGCCCAGAGGTTGTATTTGATCCAGAAACACAACGGGGAGATCATCGCGGAATGGCTGGAGGGTTGTCGCTTTGTGCCGCTGATTGGCGCACAAGGATACAAACTGGGATAGCAACGGCCAAGGTGTTTTAAGATGATTGCATGAGCGCTCTGCACAGCCTGCGTGTCACGCTGGAGATGATCAAGTGGGAGCACTCGGTGTTTGTGCTGCCCTTTGCGCTATGCGGCGCGATGCTGGCTGCGGGAGGAATGCCTTCCGCGCATCAGTTGCTCTGGATCGTGGTGGCTATGGTTTCGGCGCGGTCGGCAGCGATGGCGTTCAATCGGCTGGCGGATGCGTCGATCGATGCGGCGAATCCGCGAACGCAAACGCGCGCGCTGCCGGCAGGAGCACTTACGCCAGTGTTCGTTGCGGCGTTCGTGATGATCTCATGCGTGGTATTCGTTCTTGCGGCGGCTGAACTGAACCGGTTTTCTTTTTTGTTGTCGCCGTTGGCGCTGGCGGTGCTTCTGCTTTATTCGTACACCAAGCGGTTTACGCGGTGGTCGCACCTGGTGCTGGGATTCGCCATGGGGATGGCCCCGTCCGCAGCGTGGATTGCGGTCCGCGGATCGCTGGATCCCCGCATTTTATTGTTGACTGCGGCCGTCACGTTTTGGGGCGCCGGTTTCGATATCTTGTATGCGTGCCAGGACTACGACTTCGACCGGGCCAGCGGATTGCACTCCGTGCCGCGATATTTCGGTATCCGCCGGGCGCTCTGGATCTCGCGGGGCTTTCATATCACCATGCTGCTTTTGCTGGTGAGCGTAGTCGTGACTTTCGGGCTGGGTAAGCTGGCGATGACCGGAGTGCTGGCGGTCGCGCTGTTGCTGGCGTATGAACACTCGTTGGTCTCGCCGGATGACTTGAGCAAGCTAAACGCGGCTTTCTTCACAATGAACGGTGTGATTTCGGTGGTGTTTTTTATTTTTGTGGCGGGGGATTTATTTGTGCGACGCTCGTGACACCGTGACTGCGATCGCGCCTCTGCGGTATCATCGAATCAATGCAAAAGGCACATTCGTTTCAGGCTGACGATCGCGGGCTGCAGCCGATCTGCGACAAAGTGCTGGCCGGTAAGCGCCTGAGCGAAGCCGACGCCCTGATGCTTTATCGTACAGGAGACATCTTGGCAGTCGGATGGATGGCGAATTACGTCCGTGAAAAGATGCACGGCGACACAACGTATTTCAACGTCAACCGGCATATTAATCCTACAAATGTCTGTGTAGCTGCGTGCCGGCTGTGTGCATTCGGGCGCAAGAAGGATTCGCCCGGCTCCTATACCATGGCGCTGGAAGAGGCGTTTGATACAGCGGCATCCGGGTACAGCGAGGCAGTGACGGAGTTTCATATTGTTGGCGGCCTCCATCCTGATCTGCCATTTCAGTACTTTCTGGATTTATGCTCGGGCCTGAAGCAGCGCTTTCCGCAGGTGCATTTGAAGGCGTTCACCATGGTGGAAGTGGCGTATCTGGCGAAGCGGGCGAAGCTGTCGATTCGCGAGACGCTGGAACAGCTCAAGGCGTCAGGTGTCGATTCGCTGCCTGGTGGCGGGGCGGAGATTTTCGCCGACCGTATCCGGCATATCATTTGCGACCACAAGATCGATGGCGACCAATGGCTGGAAACGGCGAAACTGGCTCATCAGATTGGGCTGAAGTCGAATGCAACGATGCTCTACGGCCACGTCGAAAATGATGAGGACCGTGTAGATCACCTGCTAAAGTTGCGCGCTCTACAGGACGAAACCGGCGGCTTCCAGACCTACATCCCGCTGGCATTTCATCCAGATAACACCGCCTTGCGGCATCTGCCGAAGACGACTGGCATGCTGGATATTCGTCAGGTTGCTGTGGGCAGGCTCGTGCTCGATAACTTCCCCCACATAAAAGCCTATTGGCAAATGATGACGGCCAAGATTGCGCAGATCGCGCTACGCTTTGGCGCCGATGATATTGACGGGACGGTGATCGAGGAAAAGATCTATCACGATGCGGGCGCAACGACGCCACAAGGCATGCGGCGGGAAGAGTTAGTGCGGCTGATTCGCGAAGCGGGGCGCGAACCGCTGGAAAGAGATACGTTATACCGGCCGGTGACGCGGACCGAGACATCGGTCACGGTCGCGGTCTAAGGTAACCACCCGACCGATTTGGCGTAGGTTCCCTTTTTTTCTCTCCAGCCACTTTTAGTCTCGAAATTCTCGCTTGCCGTTCTTGACGCGGGTGTATGATCGGCTGGTAAGGGATCCCGGAACCCAAGCGGATTCTGCCTTCCCGGTCGGAGATCTGAGATGAATGTTCATTTCAGCTATAAAGACCGTAAGCCTCCCGAAGTCGAGAAAGAAATCAGCCATCAGATAGAAAAGCTGCGGAAACGCCTGCAGGTGTTTCGGCCGGAACTGGTGCACCTGAAAGGCGCGGTCGAACGGAGTTCGCCGCGCGAGGGCCTGACGGTTTCGCTGAATCTGCGGCTGCCGTCGGGCCAGATGGCAGTGCAAAAGTCGGGAACGAACCCGCAAGGCCTGATTAAGGCGGCTTTCGAAGACTTGATTCAGCAGATCAACCGGCATAAGGATTTGTTGCGCAATTCGCGTGGACGGCAGCGGCGCGCAGGGCGGGCACCCTCCAAGGGCGTGGTGCCATTCGAGGAGACTATCGCGGCAGTACACTTACCGACGGCTTCGCCTGACGACATCCGCTCATATGTGAACGCGAACCTGGCGCGGCTGGAACGGTTTGTGGAGCGGGAGCTTCGATTTCGCGAGGCGAATGAAGAGATTTTCGAGGATCTGCTCACCAAAGAAGAGGTCATTGACGAAGCCATTGCCCGCGCACTCGGCAATGAAGCCGAAAAGCCAGAACGGGTGGCTTTGGAACCGTGGCTTTACCGGTTGGCGCTTGACGCAATCCGCGATTTGGCTCTCGACACCGGCGAGCAGATCGCATCGGTTCATCTAGAGGATTCGGCGCGGCGCCGCAATGTTCGTGCCAGCGACGAATCGCAATTGCAGTACCACCAACCGGACGAATCGCTAACCGGGGAGAATGTGATCGCGGACCGTCGAATTCCGACGCCAGAAGACACGGCTTATTCCGACGAGATGGTAAAGCTGGTCCAAAACACGCTTCGAGGAGCTCAACGGGTTGACCGCGAAGCCTTCATTCTGCATGCGATCGAGGGCTTCACGGCAGAAGAGATTGGCGTGATCACAACGCGTTCGCCGGATGCGGTTCGCAGGTCGATCGAATCGGCCGGTGAATTTCTGCGGCAGTCCTCGACGATGCCTCGTCCTAAAAAGCCGCGAGCAGCGGTAACTGCTGTCTCGCGTTAAACATCTCACAACTCAGGAGACTTTATTCATGATTACCCGCGAAGAAATCCGTGAGTTGGCAGGATTCCAGGCTGAAGGGAAAGAAGAGTGCGCGTTGAGTTTCTACTTCCAGCCGCGCACACCGGAAAACAAGTCGCATAAAGGTGAAACCATTTTGGCTAAAGACCTGGTAAAGAATGCGCTGCGCCAGGCCGAGCAAAGCGGCAAGAACGGTAGCGTGCGAGCCGATTTGAACCGGATTCTCGAGCTGACGGAGGGTTTACATCGCAATCAGGCGCGAGCCAAAGCTGTGTTTGCGTGCGGCAGCCGTAACTTGTGGCTCGAATTCGACCTGCCTTTACTGGCTGAGGGAATGCAGCTTTTTGCCAACCGTCAGTTTCACCTGAAACCGCTGGCTCAATTACTAGGTGCTCAGCCTGCGGTCTGGGTTGCGGTCCTTGACCGCCAAAGAGCACGCTTCTTTGATCTTCGCCTTGACGAATTGACGGAACGTGAGTGCCTTTTTCGCAAGCCGCCGATGCGGCAAGGAAGAAGCGACGGCTTTGCCGACTATGACGGCGGTCATGCGCAGCGGCGCACAAAAGACGAAGCGCTCCATCACTACAAGGATGTTGCTGCTTATCTGCAGCAGGCATATGAACGAGGATGGCTTGAGAAGCTGATCGTCGGTTGCCAGGACATGAACTGGCGCGATTTCAGCGAGCAGTTACATCCGTATGTGAAGCAGCGGCTTATTGGACGTTTTCCGGCTGAGGTCGGCAAGGTCAGCACGGAAGAGGTGCGCGGTCAGGCTGGACTCATGTTGCAGGCATGGCAGGACAAGCGGCGGCGCGATCTGGTTAAGGAAGTTCTAGATCAGGCACTGAGCAACAGCCGCGGCGTGACAGGGCTACGAAGGGTTTTGCGCTCGATCGAGATGGGTGAAGTGCAGACGCTGCTCGTCGGCGAGAATTTCAAGCGCGCGGCCGCCGAATGCCCGAATTGCGGGTACCTCGATCCGCATCCGGTAGAGAAATGTCCAGCGTGCGGGCATGAGGCACGCGAGATCGAAGATGTGGGCGATGCGATTATTCCGATCGCGATCCAGCGTGACCTAGAGCTGTTCTATGTCAAAGATGATCCGCAGTTTGAGGCGGCGGGAAATATCGCGGCATTACTGCGTTTCCGCGCGGATCAGAACATGAACATTGGAATGCAGGCGGCGTCATAAACCGGGCAGTGTAGACTCTAAGCTCCGGTGAGAGCGACAGGCAACGAATCCAGACTTTGGTTGTGTGCGCGAAGCTGTTTGCGCGCGAGTATGTTGTTGCTGTGGGTGTTGTTCGCAATCCCTTTCCTCTGTGCGCAGGAAGCACCGTCGAATCCGCAGAGGTTCGATCCTCATTCTTGGATCGAGGACTTTCATCAGCTTCTGCACGAGATGTCGACGCATTACGCCAACCTGGAATGGGCAGTCAATGATCGCCGGATGGATTTGCCCGATCTGCGCAGGAAGACCGAAGACGCGATTCAGCATGCCCAAAGCGAAGCCGAAGCGCACGCGGCATTCAAGAGTTTCCTCGACGCGTTTGGCGATGGGCATCTGCAGATCGAATGGCAGAGTGCCGACAGCGGCGGGCAGGAAACCGCAAGCAGAGACGTTTGCGAGCGACTTGGTTATCATCCGCGTGGCAAGCCGGGAATTGATTACTCTCTTCTGAGCGAACTTTCCTCGGTTCCGTCTGCGGAAGAGAAACTGTTTCCCGGCGGATTGCTGAAAGCAGGGGGAAGAAGATTCGGCCTGATCCGCATCGGGAACTTCATGGAGAAAGCATTTCCGGATGTCTGTCATCAGGCGGTTCAACAGTTGGATCTCTCGACAAATACCGCCTGCGATGACGCCTGCGCGGACAAGGTCGAACTGAAGACAGCGGACTTGCTGACGGCGGCGTTGACGGCTCGCGCCGATCAACTGCATCGCGCTGGTGCAACAGCTTTGCTCATCGACATCACCCGTAACGGCGGCGGTTCGGATTGGGTCGATGCGGCTTCGCGCGCGC
>DASVWZ010000075.1:0-9342 GCA_036392935.1 Terriglobales bacterium
ATCGTCCTTGCTCGGGATGACAGTGGTAAGGAAATGGGTATGTCGTCGGAATGACAATGGTTAGGGGGTCGTTACGGCATGACTGAAGTCGTGCCCTTCCGGTGGGGTTGGTTCTGCAAACCCAAAGGCAACGGCGGCGGACAGGAGTGTCCGCCCCACACGGGTTCTTCTCGGCAAAAGCTGTGCCCTCCCGCGTTACCCACCCTGTCGCAAAGAACGCGACAAGGGTGGGGCAACCCGTTTGTTCTTGGTATTAGCTGGTTCGACAAAAAAGCGCGGACGAGGGACGTCCGCGCGAGGGGTGGTTTGGGTGAGGGAGTGATTATGGCGCACCGAACTGCATGACCGGCACGATATTGTTACGCACGGCGTAGAGCACCAGGTCGCTGACGGAGTGGAACTGGAGCTTGCGCATGATGTTGGCGCGATGAGTTTCGGCGGTCTTGACGCTGAGGTTGAGCGCCACGGCAACTTCCTTGGTGCTCTTGCCTTCGGCGAGAAGCTGAACGATTTCGCGCTCGCGCGGCGTGAGGCGATTGCGCACGGGAGCGACGGTAACGTTGTTGACGCGCTTGAGATATCCCTCGAGGACCATGGACGCGACCTTGGATGTGAAATAGGTTTTGTCGCGGCGGAGAGCGTCGACGGCGGCGACGAGATCGCGGGCGGCGTCGGACTTCAACAGGAAGCCGCGCGCGCCGGCATCGAGAACGTCCTGCACGAGCTGGTCGGAATCGTGAAGGGTGAGAATAAGAACTTTGGTTTTGGGATTGGTCTTGAGAATCTGGCGCGTGGCTTCAAGACCGTTGAGCGTAGGCATGCCGATGTCGAGGACAACGATGTCGGGATTGAGTTCGGCGGCTTTGGCGACGGCGTCGCGGCCGTCAGAGGCCTCACCGCAGACCTGCCACTCCTGCTGTTGTTGCAGCAGGGCGAGCAATCCTTTTCTCACTACCTCGTGGTCGTCGGCTACCAGAATGCGTAAAGGTTTCGTCATGTCTACCTCCTACCTGGAATGGTATGGCAATTAATCAACTAAACTCCAGCGTGACTGAAATGTTGCGAGTGCAAAGGCAGATTTGCAGCAATCAGTCTGAGCTTTTTTGCCTTTCCAATGAGGTCTGAAGATCACGCCTGAAAGCGACGTCGGAAAACAACCCCATACTTACTTCACCCGCTATTGTCGAATGATACGCCTTAGGTGCCAATACATGATTCACTGTAATTGTGGGCGGGAGGCAAGTAGTGGGAAAGAAGGAGGTTAGAGCATTGAGCGATTGAGCGATTGGGGGATTGAGGGATTGAGGGATTGAGCGATTGAGGGATTGAGTGAATGAGGGATTGATTCATCGGGTCATCGGTTTAGGGTTTAGCAAAAAGCTGAGCAACATGCTTGATTCAACCGCTTAGGGACGCGACGAGTGTGGGGTGGGCGGCATCTATCGGAAGCGGAGGCTGAGATTGCGATATCAGGCGATTGCTACTGACTACGATGAAACGCTGGCGTGCAACGGACGGGTACGAGGGGCGGCGATTGAGGCGTTGATGCGGGCGCGCGATTCGGGACGGGCGCTGGTGCTGGTGACGGGGCGCGAACTGCCGGAGCTGCGCGGGGTGTTTGCGCGTCTGGACCTGTTTGACTTGGTGGTGGCAGAAAACGGAACTTTGTTGTACAGCCCGGCCACGCACAAGGAAGAACCGTTGGGTCCGCCGGCGCCGGTGGAGTTGGTGAACGCGCTCGAGCAGCGGGAGGTGCGTCCGCTTTCGGTGGGGCGATGCGTGGTAGCGACGGTGCGGGCAAACGAGACGGCGGTGCTGGAGACGATTCGGGATCTAAGGTTAAAGATGCAGGCGGTTTATAACCGCGACTCGGTGATGATTTTGCCCGACGGGCACGACAAAGGCAGCGGCTTACGGACTGCGCTTCGACGGCTGAAGATTGCGAGCGAGAACGTGGCGGCGATAGGAGATGCGGAGAATGACTTGCCACTTCTCGAAGTCGCGGGGCTGCGGGTTGCAGTTGGCAATGCCACGCCGGGGTTGAAGGAAAAAGCTGCGGTGATCACAGAGGGAGAATGCGGCGCGGGAGTGGTCGAGATGATCGATCAGATACTGGCGGATGGCGCGGGGATGCCGGGTGAGATTATTGAACGCGCTCGGGAATTCTGAGGTGGGTTTCGATGGGCGGCTTCCACTCGGGACTGGGGTAGTCGTGGGAGATTCGGAGCTCGCCGATCTCGCCGATTAGATTGGCGGCCCAACGATAGACATTGTTTTCCTTGACCACGCGGCGCATGCGCTGCATGCGGGCGCGGCGTTCTTCCATGGGCATTTCGAGGGCGCGATGGATGGCCTCGGCGGTTTGCTCAGTGTCATAGGGGTTGATGATGAGGGCGTCGCGCAACTCGCGCACGGCGCCGGTGAAGCGGCTCAAGATCAGAACTCCCTGATCGTCGCTGCGGGCGGAGACGAATTCCTTGGCGACGAGGTTCATTCCGTCGTGCAAAGAAGTGACGAGACAAAGGTCGGCGGCGCGATAGAAGCGGGTGATTTCCTGATGACTGTGGTGGCGCTGCAAGTAGAGGATGGGGCGCCAGGAGCTGGTCTGGAAGCGCCAATTGATGCGCTCGGCTTCGGCTTCGACCTCACTGATGAGATCGTGGTAGCGCTTGATGTGAGTGCGGCTGGGCGCTCCGATCTGCAGCAAGGTGAACTTGGAGCGATACTCGGGATGGACTTCGAGCAAGCGCTCGACGGCGGCGAAACGCTCGAGGATCCCCTTGGTGTAGTCGATGCGGTCGACGCCGACGCCGATGAATTCGGCGGTCACGCCAAGTTCATGCAGTAAGCCGGCGCGGTCGGCGTAGTGTGAGTCGTTGGGAGAATCGGGGGGCGGAGCGTCAGAGAATTCGACGCTGATGGGAAATGGCTTGACGACGGTGCGATGGCCGTCGCGGACGACGGTGGAGTGGTCCCAGTCGATGCGTGACTCGAGAGTGCGGTCGACGGTCTGCATGAAGTTGTTGCAATGAGTCTGGGTATGGAAACCGGCGAGATCGGCGCCGAGTAAGCCATCGATCAACTCGCGCTGCCAGGGACAGATGGCGAATTCCTCAGGATTGGGCCAGGGAATGTGCCAGAAAATGGCGACGCGGGCGTCAGGACGGCCCTGCTTGATGAGGCGCGGTAGCAGAGCGAAGTGGTAGTCCTGGATGAGAACGATGGGCTGCTCAAACTCGGAGATTTCTTCGAGCAAGGCATTGGCGAATTTGCGATTGACCGCCTGGTAGTAGCTCCAGTCGGAGGCGCGGAAGATGGGGCGCGTATGGGCGATGTGGCAGAGTGGCCAAAGACCTTCGTTGGCGAAACCGAAATAGTAGCCTTCTTCTTCTTCTTTGGTGAGCCAGACGCGGCGCAGGGTGTAACGCGGTTCGTCGGGAGGAACGCGGAGGCGGTCGTGAGCGTCGACGGTTTCGAGATCGGCGTCGCCGCTTCCTTGCGCGATCCAGGTGCCATCGCAGGCGCGCAAAACGGGCTCGAGCGCGGTGACCAGGCCGCTGGGCGGAACAACGACTTCGATGGACTTGCCTTTGTGCACGTGCGAATAAGGCTCGCGGTTAGAGACCACGAACAAGCGACTGCCGTGAAGCTTGGTGCGGAGATGAACGGAGAGGCGCTCGGCGGTCCAAAGCGATTCGGCGGCATCGCGGAGTTGCGCTTCTTTTTCGGCGGCGTCGCGGGCATCGGTGAGGCTGCGCGCTAAAGTTTCGACCTCACGAGTGAGTGGAGACAAGACGTCGAGACTCGGCCGGGAGGACGGCGGCGCGGGTTTGCCGGTACGGAGAGCGCGCATCCATTGGGCGGCTTTGGCGATGGGGCCGGCGATGCTCCAGCGCACAATTACGATCGTGAGCATGGAGATCAGGAAAACCTGAATGAGGTCGCGCAGAAAAGTTTCGCGCCAGATGCGATTGCCTTCCTTGTCGATGTAGCTGGAATCGTGAACGATGGCCAGCGCGCCGACGACTTCGTCGTGCTGATGGAGGGGCAAGGCGTAAATATGCATTCGCATGGCGCCGAGCCGGGTGAACTGGCTGGAAGCGGCGTTTGACGCAACCGCCTGCTCTGCGATGGCGCCGAGGTTACCGAGAGCGGGAGTGAGGCCGGGGGTAACGGCGACAGCAGAACCGGCTTTGTCGTAGATGGCTACGCCATCGAGGTGCTCGCGATTACTGAAACGCTCGACGATGCGCTGGAGTTCATGGGTGGAACCGCGATCGAGACGAGTTTCGACATTTCCGGCGAGGCTTTCCGCCAAGACTTCGGCGCGGTGTTCGAGGTCGCGGCGCAGGCTGATTTTTTCGGCTCGCACTTCGTGATAGGACGAGGCGAGAGACACAAGGGCGATGCCAACGACCAGCGCAATGATCAGGCGGACGCTTAATAAGCGCAAGTTGAACCCTCCGGCCGAAGTGGAGTCCGGCGGCCCGCGAAACGATTTCTGATCGGAACCGAAAACATGCCGAAGAGAGTTTATTCTTCACCCTCCCGGACGTGAATCCAGTGAGTTCCCTACTAACTATCCTGTAGTTCTACCCGAGAGTCGCCGATCGATCCAGAGCTGGAAAATCCGAACAACCATATGCCCATAAATGCTTCCATCCTTGGGGTGTCTGCTGTATTGAGTGTGCGGCTGGAATTTGAGAGGTTAATTGTTAAGCAATGGCAAACGATAAGGAGCGGTTTTGATCGGTGTGACGGCAATGACTGAAGCTGGTGGGAAGCGAAAGAACCGCATGCGACCACGAATTCTTATTGCCGATGATGACGCAGTAATCCGGAAGATGATTCGCAAGCTGCTGGAACAGAGCGGCGAATGGCAAGTTATAGGCGAAGCGGTGGACGGCGCGGATGCGGTAGCCAAAAGTGAAGAGCTTGCGCCTGACCTGGTGGTGCTTGATCTGACGATGCCACACATGAGCGGTCTGGACGCGGGCAGTGAAATCAGCAAGCGGTTTCCCCAAATCCATATGCTGCTGCTGACGCTGCACGAAATTACTCCGCAGCTGGTGAATGCAGCGACCCGAGCCGGATTTCAAGGTGCTTTGTCGAAAGCCATGAGTATGCAACTGGCGACTGGAATCAAAACCATTCTTTCGGAAGAGCAGTTCTTCCGGTTGTCCCCGCCCTCCAATACGGTACGGTGAAGCGGCAGGGTCTAATTTGGCCGTGCCATGTCTCCCATCCCACAAAGCCTTTATCCGCACCTAAAATTCTCCCTATTTTCAGGCGCGAGGACGTAAGGCCAATGAAGTCACAGAGTTGGTAAATACAGGGAGTTCGCCAGAGGCCTACACAGTGAATCGGATGGTTGTTCCGCGGCAAGGGTTTTAGGCTCGTCTTCGTTGTCAATCAGGTTGTCAAACAGTTTTGAGAGGAGACGGTAATGAAAAAAGAGACTCCCGGCGCCGTTGCGACGTCGCAACTGATCAAGCGCGCCCTGCAGGGTGACGCGGATGCGTTTGCCGCGATCTTCGACGCGCACAAGGCGCGAGTCCACTCTTTGTGCCTGGGCATGACCAACAACACTGCCGAGGCCGAGGACCTAACTCAGGATGCTTTCATGCAAGTATTCCGGAAGCTCTCTACTTTCCGCGGGGATTCGGCGTTTTCAACGTGGCTGTACCGCGTGGCATTCAACACAGTACTGATGCACTTCCGCCGCAGAACATTCAAAGAGTTCTCTCTGGACGAGCCGGTGTGTAACGGAAAAGACGATAAACCCATCCGTCGCGAATTTGGGACGCGAGACCTGAATCTGGCAGGCTCGGTCGATCGCATCGCGCTGAGTCGTGCAATTCAGGAACTTCCGGAGGGTTACCGCACGGTTTTTCTCCTGCATGAAGTGGAAGGATTCGAGCATCAGGAGATAGCGGAATTGCTGGGATGCTCATCGGGAAACTCCAAGTCGCAATTGCACAAAGCGAAGCTCAAGATCCGAGAATTGCTGGGATACGGGACGAAAGCCGCATCGGCAAAGGCCCGTGCGGCGGTTGCCGCGGCCAGCGTCAACCAACGACCTGCTCCGCGTGCAGCAGCCCGGCCAGGATGGAAAGAGACCACGATTCCTACCAGCTCAATCCCGCCGGCCGGATCATTCGCCTCCGAGATGCAGCTGGCGACAAACGGATGAGATCAGACCGTTGCTTTGGAGCGACGTCGACTTTTATTCAAGCAACCTGAACCATCGGTCACCACCTTCTAAACGTGAGGTGACGAATGAATTCGTTTCGCATTCTGATCGTGGATGACCATGAGGTCGTGCGGAGGGGAATCCGCGGTCTGCTGGAAGAGCATCGCGGGTGGGAAGTGGTTGGCGAAGCCGGCAATGGCCGCGAGGCGGTTGAGCGGACAAGCCAACTGAAACCCGACCTGGTGCTGCTCGATATTGGGATGCCCGGGCTGAACGGGTTGGAAGCGGCGCGGCAGATTCTCGCTACCCAACCGCAGATGCGGATCCTGATCCTCACGATCCACGATTCGGAGCAGGTAGTGCGCGACATTCTGGCGCTGGGTGCGCGCGGATTTCTGTTGAAGTCAGATGCGGGCCGCGATCTGGTGACGGCGGTCGAGGCGTTGCAGCAGCACCGAACTTTTTTCACGTCGAGGGTAGCGGAGTTCGTACTGGATGGTTATCTGAATCCGGGCCGGGAAATGGCGCCGACAAGCAACCGGCTGACGCCTCGGGAACGGGAAGTCGTGCAACTGCTGGCTGAGGGCAAGAGCAGCAAAGAGGTCGCCGTGGCGCTAACACTGAGCGTGAAGACGGTGGAAACGCATCGCACGAATATTATGCGGAAACTGGATATTCATTCGGTTGCGGACCTAACTCTGTATGCGGTGCGGAATGGAATTGTGCGCGTGTTTTGAACACAAGATTCCGGGAAGAGATATGGGGCTCGGCTTATATCAGAGCCAGGCTGTCAGGAGTTTCGCCTCAGCGGCTAAAAAGCCGTCGCTTAAAGGTAGGTCACTTACCGCAGCGGTAAACCGCTGCGCCACCCAAAATCAGTTTTTCCAGACAGTTTGCGTGTGTGCTATCTGCAGGCGCCAATTCCTACACTCATTTAAACCTGTATCCCGGCTTCAACTGGCAGCGGTAGATGGTCGCCTGATCTTTGTTGACGGCCATGCTGCATTGCGCCCAACTCAGCCGCAAGGCGGGACCCAGCGGGAAAACCACATTGTCGCCGTTCACCTCGGCTTGGAGGCTGGGGCCTTCAGCTGAGACGGGAAGGCTGAACTCCATAGCGCGATCGAAGAGCACAGGGTAGGACAGGCGGACGATGTCGGCGACCATGGAGTGCACGACGTCAGCCTCAAGCAGATAGGTCACAGTGTCAGACCAGGCGCGCGCGCTGACATTCAAATGCTGCCCCTGCTGGGAGAGATCTTCGAATTCGATTCTGGCAAACGGGCAGGGGCCGGCGATGCAGGAAACGCGTACGTTGCGGAACTGATTGCCTTCACCGGCGTCGAGCGTGGTGGAGGCGATGGTGGCTTTCCATTTGCCGTCAGGCGAACAGGGGTGCTGGCCCTTGCAAGGCAGGTTGGCGACGTTTTGAACCTGAAAGGTTTTGACGGCGCTGCCGACGTCGGCGTCAGTGGTGGTTTTGACGGTGTAGCGGACCCGCACATTCGCAATGGTGGTTTCCGGGCCATCGGGCTTAGAATTCGCGACCGGAACGGGGGCCATGGCAGCGATGTAGAGTTTGTCCGCGACGAAATCCTTGAGATCAAGGGGTTGGTAGCCGAGGTGGCGAAACTCGAGAGTTACCGGCTCGCGATGGCGAAAGCCGCGGGGCAACGTCAGGGTGAACAGGCCTGACGCGTCGGAGGTCGCTGTCACGGTCGTGGAATTCATAATCGCGGTAACTTGAACGTCGGCGATGGGCAACTGCTTTTGGGGATCGGCGTCTTTGCGAACGATGGCACCCTGGAGAACGATGCGTCTTCGTTTTTGCACGAATCGCACGGTCGCGACGATCACGCCGACGAGAACAATCACAACTACGCACCAAGTGGCGACCTTTTGAGTGGCGGTCATTCGGTGAGTTCGGACTTCCTGCTGGCTTTGAGATGCAATTGCGGCGACGCCGTTCCGTTGTTGAGTCTGTGTCAGGATAGTCTGAGCGGGCGGAAAAATCATCTAAAATGACGATGGTGAAGCGCCTCGGCACACAGAATCGTGATCTCACGCGTCGCGATCTCATGCAGTGGATGGGCGCCGGCCTGACTCTTCCTCTTGCATGCACGCGTTTTTCCGTACCAATTTTCTTGCTTGATAGCGCGGTTGCGTCCGCTGGAACATTTCAGCTTTCTACCGAGGACGATCAACTGCTGGAAGAAATAGAGAAAGAAAGTTTTCTTTATTTCTGGGAGCAAGCGAATCCGCAGACCGGGATGGTGAAGGACCGTGCCAACGCCAACGGGAACGATACGCGGGTGGTGGGCAGTATTGCGGCTACGGGATTCGGGCTGACCGCGATCTGCATCGGGCAGAAGCGCGGATACATTTCAATGAACGATGCACGCGACCGGGTGGCAGCTACCATGCGGTTCTTATGGAGCAAGCTGCCGACGCATCGGGGATTTTTCTTTCACTTTGCCAACATCAATACGGGCGAGAGAATCTGGGACTCGGAAGTTTCGTCGGTGGATACGGCGCTGCTGCTGTGCGGCATTCTGACCTGCAGAAAATATTTTGATCAGCACTCCGAGGTCACCAATCTTGCGTACGAGATTTTTAATCGCGTGGATTGGACTTGGCTTTCGGAAGACACGACGCTTTTGCCGCATGGGTGGACGCCGGAAAACGGATTTCTTCCCTACCGCTGGGACTATTACAGCGAACTGATGATGATGTATTTGCTGGGCATGGGTTCACTGACGCATCCGCTAAAGCCGGACGCGTGGAATGCGTGGAAACGGACGGTTTTTGAGTATGACGGGTTGCGATACATAGGGTCGTTTGCGCCGCTGTTTGTGCATCAGTATTCGCAGGCGTGGTTCGATTTTCGGGGCAAGCGCGACAAGTACGCGAACTACTTTGAGAATTCGAAGATCGCGACCGAAGTGCACATGCGCTTCTGTATCGAACTGTCAAAGCAGTTTCCGGATTACAGCGAAGATTTGTGGGGGATCACATCGTCGGATTCGGACAAAGGATACGTGGTGTGGGGTGGGCCGCCGACGAACGGACCAATCGACGGGACAGTTGTGCCGAGCGCAGCGGGAGGGTCGCTGCCGTTTTTGCCGGAGCAGACGATGCGGGTGTTGAGG
>DASVWZ010000076.1:0-2532 GCA_036392935.1 Terriglobales bacterium
GCGGCGGGATTCTTCCACAAATTGAAATGAGTGTCTAGAGTGGAGCAGGAGGGGAAAGGGGTTGGAAGTTAGAGGTTGGTGGTTAGAGAGAGACCACTAGAAGAATTACGAGAAGCTGCGGATGGCTTCGTCTTCGTCAGAGCGGACGTCGAAGACGGTGAAGAGGCGGGTAATCTGGAGAAGATCCTTGATGCGCTTGGTGAGATTTAGGAGCTTGAGTTCGCCCTGGACGCCGCGGACGGTGGTGTAGCCGCTGACGAGTTCGCCGATGCCGGAGCTGTCGATGTAATCCACGTCGTAGAGGTTGAGGATAATTTTGCGCTTGCCGGTGCCAATCAGGTCGTAAAGAGTGCGGCGGAGCATGGAGCTGCCTTCGCCGAGCGTGATCTTCCCGCTGAAGTCTACGATGACGACTTCGCCCACCTGCCGGACTGTACCCTGAAGCGCCATCACAAACCTCTAGTCTAATTCTACTCCCCTTAGCGCCCGGCGTCGCCGGAATCTGCGCCGGGAAGTTTTTTGATCATCACAAGTTCGGCGCCGCCGCGGGGACCACGGGCGACGTGGAAATCGTCCATGAAAGCGCGCATCAGGAAGAGGCCGCGGCCGGATGTGCGCAGGAGATTTTCTTCGGCGAGCGGGTCGGGGACTTCGTGAAGCTCGAAGCCTTTGCCTTCGTCGAGAACGCGGACGACCATGCGGTGCGGTTCAAGCTCGACGGTGAGGAGGATTTTCTTCCCGCGGTCCTGCTGGTTGCCGTAGTTGTAGGCGTTGATGACGCCTTCGCGAACGGCCATGCCGATCTTGTGGATGTCCTCTTCGCTGAAGCCGGAAGCTTCGGCGATGCGCATCACGATGCTTTCAGCGAGGTCCACGCTGTCGAGGACTGTTTCGAGCGTGACCTCGATACGTTGAGTTTTGTCCGCCATCCGGAGCCGTAATGCGCCTCGAGGGAAAGTGGATAGTATGGGTATCACAGCGGCGAAATGCAAGTCAATGCAGGAACCTATCGGGCATCGGGCCTCTTCAGCTCACTCATGATTTCGAGGCTAGCCGCTATTTCTCACAGCATGGCAGAAGAGGAATGAAGTTTGTTCAAGGGGGAGCTGCGAGGCAGTTTCGCTAGGTGCTGTTGTGTAGCTGATCCGTTTTTCGTTTGGGGAGAGAGTTTTTGTCCCAGCAGGCTGTTCCGGCGCGCACCTCGCACTCCGCGTGACAGAAGCGAGAAAAAAGTTGTTAGTGGTCGTTCTTTTTCAATGCTTTATCGGCACGGCGCATAGCTTTTCGTAGACTTGCCGGAACAGCGTGACATAGGGATATCCGCCCGCCAGCGAAACCCATACCTTCCGTACGGTGATGCGGATCAAAGCGCCGATCTTTAACAGCTTCAGGCGAATGGTGGAGCACTGGGCCTGGGCCAACTCCGTACCTTCCAGTCCCAGCCGCCGCAGCATCTGCAGCAACACGTAAGCGATCGAAGAGAAGTACAGCCGCAGTTGATTGCTCCGCAGGTAGTGTGAACTGGTGCGGTCACTGAACAGCATCAACTGTTCCTTGATGCGATTCTCCATGTCGCCTCGGGCGCAGTACTGTTCTTCATACAACGCCCGTGCCGGCCATTCTTCTTCACGCAGAGACGTCACCACGAACCGCGGATTCTCTCCTTTTTCCAGGTGTTCGGCCTTGGCCACCACCCGCCGCGCACAACTCCAACTCTTCCGCGTTTGATAGACGAACTCATGGAACAACCGGGCCGCGCGTCCCGTCTCTTGGTACTGGGCTTGCGCCTCCCCCAGCTGTTTTTCTATCTCCGCCTTCCGGCGTTCGTTTTTCGCCAGTCCCAGTAGGTAGTCCACGCGGTTGGCCTCACACCAGGCCATCAGTTCTTCGCGGCAGAACCCCGAGTCTCCTCGCACCACGATACGCACCCGTGGCCACGCGGAGCGAATCTGTTCTACGATGCGCTGCAACTCTTCCACACTTCCCGCCGAGGGATCGATGTTCGACACTCGCAACCGCGCACCCAACAGGAACTCTCCGCAGAAGATGTACAACGGGAGATAGCAATAGTGGCCGTAGTAGCCATGAAAGAAACGCCCTTCCTGCTTCCCGTGCAGCGGATCATCGGTCGCATCCAGGTCCAAGATGATTTCTTTCGGCGCTTCCCGGTGGGCTTCGAGGAAGACCTCCACCAGTAGGTGGTCCACGGCTCGGTGATCCAGCACGATCTTTTTGTAGCGCTCCTGGCGACTGGCCGTCTCGGGGGTCAGTTCCAGCCGGTTCAGAGTACTTTTCCCCGCCAAAGCTTCTTGGCTGGGATCCGCCTTCTCGACCAACACAGCTAACAGAGGATCGTTTCGCAACTCCTCGTGATCGTTCAGATCTTCGTATCCCAGGGCCAGACCATAGACCCTCTGTGCCACCAACTCCTCCACGGGGTGTTCGATCAGATCCGGATTCCGATAATCCGTAAAGCAGGCGGCAAACTGGCGGAGGATCCGGATGCGCTTCTCGACCTCCCGCAGCAGCAGA
>DASVWZ010000077.1:0-49216 GCA_036392935.1 Terriglobales bacterium
CGCTGGACGCGCGTCCAGCCGCTCCGTCGCGACCATGATGACAAAAACTTTCCTTTGTTTGCGAAACGCGTCGACTGCATTGGCGATCGCGGTCAAATAATGTTGATAGGCGCGATCGGCCTCAGGTCCAGAATTGTGAAAATACACGGAACGGTAATGGCTATCTTTATATGCACCAGTCAGACCATGTGCCGCAAACTTGGCGATTGACGCCTTAACCGGCCACTCGAACGGATTAATCGGACAAACCACCAGGACCGGAGTCTTCGAGTCCCACCCGACGGCACGAAGCGCCTGCTGGCCATATTCGGCAGGCAGCGGTTCGAAGGTCCAAGCTGTGTCGGTTCCCAGCTCAGTCGGCACTCCCAGTTCGCGCAAGACGGTCCTTGACTCTTCATTACGTGTAATGACCAACGAATTCCGGCAGAAATGGGCGCACATCTTGGCTACCAGCGGATCCATATGTCCGGCCTCGGCGCCATACCCGACGGAGAGTTTGTTCTGTGCCGCCGCTATTCCCAGCGACCCGATCATCATCGTCGTAAGCGCGTTGGCGAACTTGCTTTTGAACATCGAGCCTTCGCACGCCACCACGCCGTGATGCCTGGGGACTTCATTGGCCAGGAACGGCGGGAAAATATCGGGCAAGTGAACCTGATCGGTTCCGGCAAAATATCCTGCGGACCGCTGAAAATTCTGCGACATTACGCTGAACGCGACTTTGTCCGCTCCAAGGATATGCCGCAACTGGCGCAGCATTTCCTCTACGCGCACATCGGATCCCATGTTGCGGGTGCCGTTGTAGCCGGCAAACAGCAACTTCAGTTTTGCTCCTGGGTGCCATGGTTCGCCCTCGCCCAGCATCCACGCCAGCTTGGCCTTCTCGATCGACGCGCTGACCCACGCTTCCAGCACCAGGTCCATCATGCCGCCGACCCTCCCACCTGTGCGGGCCAGTCTTCATAAGGATAGGTGAAGTGATTTTCCCGGCTGAACTTCAGCAGCGGATAGCTGTATTGGGAGAATGGAACCGGCTTGCGCCCGAGTTCAGTCGTCACCCGAGTGTTGTCAAACACCGTATTCCACATCAAATAGGGCAAGAATACTTTCATGAGCGCGGCGCCATGCCCGATCGCATTTTTCTGGTTCGCCAAAGCATTCACTGCAAATGAAAACGGTTTCTCGATCGCCGGCATGAAGACCGGCCCGCGTTTGTGCCGCGCCGCGGCCAACGCCGTAGTCAGTTCTCGAAAGGTCTGCGATTGCCTTCCCGACGAAAGATGATAAATGCTGTGCTCCGGATTTTCCTTCTGATGCAGCGTCGCCACGGCGTCGGCGACGAAATCGACGTTAACAATATCAATCCAGTCGCTCGCCCGGAACGGCAGCACCGGCAGACCGGCAAGAAACACGAACGACCGAACCATATCGAATTGAGTTGTATCTCCGTAACGCGAATCACCCAGCACAATGCTTGGCCGGAAAATCGTAATCGGAACTTCCGGCAAAAGCTGACGGATCATGTGCTCGCAGAATTTTTTCGTTCGCGCATAGGGATCGTAATCCGACCGGTTCCAATCGATCGCCTCATCCTCGGTTACGATCTCGTTCTGACGCACGCCCGCAACGGCTACGGTGCTGACGTGGCTGAAACGCCGCAGTCCGTGATAATACTGCACTCGCATGGCCAACTGCACCACCTCGAGCGTCCCACGCAGATTTACATTCAAACAGCTCTTTTCGGACTTGCGATTCAAGGAAGCCGCGCAGTGAATGATCGAATCCGTGGTATGCACCAGCCGGTCGTAATGATCCTTTTGCAATCCAAATTGCGGATCGGTTAAGTCGCCGCAAAAAATGCGCATCCGCGTCTGCAGATACTCATGTAAAGCGGGGAAATCCATGTGCAACTGAAACGCCCGCCACAGCCGTTCCGCGGCCTGGTGCGGATCCTTAGCCCGCACCAGCACATTCAAGCTGGCATCGTGCTGTTGCAGAAGATTGGCGGCGACGTGAGCGCCGATGTATCCGGTCGCCCCGGTCAGGAATATCGCCACGTTGCTCCGTTCGTTCCAGTCTGAATGCCTTGGCTGGCAGGCATTTCCGCCGGTTGTGCGCTCCGCGGCGGCCGCGCTTCAAGCGGCCGTCCTTCAATCAGGGGGTAGGTCCATCGCCGCAGGGCGGGGATGTGAATGTTGATCCAGTAATGCCACCAGTCCAGGCTGCGTGTATCGTAACTAAACGTCGTGCGTTCCTCGGGCGGAAGCGCACAGTTCAGCTTTTCAATATTGTCAGCCAGGAAATCGTGCTCATTGAGCAAAATGAAAGGTTCGAACAACTCCACCAGCTTTTCGACTTTTTCAAGATTGCGTTCCGCGCGCGTCAACGGCGTTTTCTTCAGCGGTAATGGTGCCACGAGGCGCTGGATTGACTTGATCATCGCCTTTTGCGCCGGCGCCGACAGCCGGCGGTACCGCTGCTTCGATACCGGGATCGCATCCAGCCGCAGGCGCAGCCAGTATTCCAAACCTTCCTGAGCCCGGTAATGCTTACGGTGCGCCAGCGACGTCAACTCAATCGAGCGCCCCATGTCACACGGGTTCGTGACCGATGTGGCGAGATGATATACGCTTTCATTGCGACCTTCGATAATCGCCGCGGCAATCAGTGTCATACCCTGACAAACCGCATCCACCGGAATAATATCGAGCCGCTTACGCTCATTCGACGGCAACTGGCGAAATGAAGTTCCCAGCAAATACGAAAGTGACGCCGAGGTATTAATCCCTTCATTCCACCCCCGGAACGGTTTGCTGACCGAGGTCTCGACGATCGCCGGCCGCACAATGGCAATCCGCAGGCCATCTGCATAGCGGTTCAACAACGACTCCGCCAGGCTCTTGCTCAATGTGTATGTGTTCGGCCAGCCTAGTTCGCGGGCGCGCTTCATGCCAGCTTCAGTCAAGTATTCGCGCAGCCAGCGCACCCGGTTCTTGCGAATCTGATTTTCGAGCGCCGCTCCATGCAGATCTTTGGCGGCGTGTTCTTTCTGCAGAGCCTGAGCTCGCAACTCCGCCGTCACTTCTTCGCTTTCCGCCTTCGCCTCGGCTTCTTTCACCAGATCATGTAGCGAACGCCATTCCTTTTCGGCGTCGAAGCCAACCACGTCCGCAGGTGTGTAATCGGGTCGGAGTTTCTCACCTACACGGCCGTCGCGCCGGCCAGCCACGTAACAGGTCGAAAGGTGGAGCAGGCCCGCATGATCGCAGCTGCGCACAAAATCCAGAACGTTGACCGCCGCATCCACATTCGCGGCCAGCGCATCCCGCAGATCGGGATTAAAATCGGTCAGTCCCGAGCTGTTCACGATCAAATCGAGGTTTCGCCGGAGACGTTCGTTAAGCGGCCCGGCGATTCCGAGTTCTGGTTCCGAAACATCACCTTCGATCACCTCCACGCGATCAGCAAGAAACTGCCGTAACCCGCCGCCATAGCGCTCGTATAGCGGATCAAACACCGGTGACTCATCGATCAGTTTGTCCACTCGCCGATGCGCCGGATTCGATTTCTGCCTTCGCACCAGCAAGTAAATCCTGCCGATTTCCGGCAAATCCAGCAGCGTGTTCGCCAGCCACACTTTGCCGATAAATCCAGTCACGCCAATCAGCATCACATGTCGCCCGCGCAGGGCATTTCGCACCGAGAGCGGCTCTTTGCGCTTCCATTCTTCGAAGTGAACCACAGGCAAACGCGGCGACGACACCACGCGCTCGGCGGGAACCACCGCAGCCTCGAGCGCTGCAACGCTTGGCAAATCGAGATCGTGGACCAGGCGCTCGGTCGACTGTCGTCCGTCGAAGCCAGCCTCGCGGATTCGCGCAAATATCCCGCGTGGCCGGATCACTGGCCCGATCAGCCTGCCTGTCGCCACGCCGTCGCGAAACTCCAGCCGGTTAGCCACGATCCACTTCACCCCCAGACGCCGAGCCAGACCCCGCATCACGTGGTCCAGTCCTTGGCTCACCAGCACGACTTCGGCGCCCGAGCGCACCAATTTCTTAATCTGCCGTACGCTCTCTTGCCGCAACGTCGGTTTCAATTCGTAGTGAAAATATTCTTCCCCCAGCAGATCCAGCCGGTCACGCGTCACCCCGCGCAGCACTGTGTGAACCACCCGGGTAGCAAATTTTCGGTTCAGAGCGTACAGGAAGGGCCGGAGAGCGGCCATCAGCAAGACCAGCCCACGCCGCAACCAGCGCTCGTTGAAAGTCTGCGCGTTCCAGGTAAAAAAGGCGATCGGCCGGACGGTCGTCAGCTCCAGCAGGCTGCCTTCGACGCGCCAATAGACGCGCTGCCCAGCGCCGTTTTGACCTGAATTTTGTTCCGGCAAGCTCAAATTTGCGTCTGCTCCTGGCACGCTAGGAGATGGCTTTATCCCGAGGACGAAAGGAATACTCTATTGTAAACAATTGCGCAGGAATGGCGAAGTGGTTGGGGTTCGCGGTTAGGGAAAGCGACCTCCGGGCCATCTGTTGACATTATATGGGCGCCGGTAGCATCATTTTACGTGTGGCTCGGAAGAGGAGCCGCTTATTTTAGAAACTATTTTATTTGGGAGTTTCAAATGAAAAGAACCATACAGCAGGTAGAGCTGCAGGCCGCCCAAGAATTGGACGCCCCCGTCAAGCAGTTCCTTCAAAGCCACTATCCAGTACCAACGCAGAGTCACATAACAGTCTCACTGTTCGACGCAAGTGGGCGCAAGAAGCGTCGGAGCGCCTCGACTGACAATTGGTCACCCGAGGGCGGCGAGATCCGCATCCGATTCGAACCGGCATCGGTCAAGCAGTTGGTAAGCGCCATGACGCAGCCTCAACCAAGCCCCTCTCCGGAACGTCGAGCATCACAATACCCGGGTGCTCCCGCCGAGGCGAAGCTCATTAGAGCATTGGACCATGCCGAATCAACTCCTGGGTGGACGTTTGTTTCTCTGAAGAGATTCCGTGATGAGATTCTTCCCTTGGAGCCGTTCGAGCCCGGCGAGGCCAAGCTGACCGACCTGGAATGGCAGCAGTTGCTGAACCGAGCGATTGAGAAGAGATTGATTCTGACGAGCAGAGTTCCCAATCCTAAGTCTCCTCAGTTTCCGGTAACTACCATCCGTCTGAATCGGTTAATGCCGGAGGTAAAAACAGTGCTGGGGACTGAGGACAGCGGCGACCTGGATTTTCGTCCGGTGGAGATCAAAGGCGAGCCCCTGTCTACCACAATTATCCGAGCGAGGCACCGTTAATTGTCGCTGTATTACCTCGATACAAGTGCCCTGATCAAGCTGTACGTTCGCGAAGCGGGGACGGATCGCATGCTTCGTTTGGCTAGTCGCACAGCCGGCAATCAACTGGCTGTGCTGGCGCTGGCTCAGGTGGAGACGCACTCTGCATTGAGGCGTCGGCAGCGGGCTGGTGCGATCAGCGGCAAGATCACTGACCAACTCTTGCAGAGTTTCCAACGTCATGTGGAGGGCCTGTTCTTGCGACAGAACGTGACCGATGCAATCATCGATACGGCCTGCGAACTGGCCGATCGCCATGCACTGTTCGCCCTCGATGCTATTCAGTTGGCGGGTTATTTTGCCCTCAAGGCTTCGTCGGGAGAGATTGATCCAGTCTTCGTTTCCGCTGATCGTGATCTTCTCGAAGCAGCGGCGGCGGAGGGAGTAGGTGTGCTTAACCCGTGCGAATAGGGCCACGCAACTGAAGGGTCCAGGCGCAAAAATTTGGGCCGCCTTACGGCGGCCCATGATTTTTACCGATGACTGACGACTGAAAACTAGTCTCCCGCCACCAACTCGCCACTCTCAACCTGCTTGGCTGGTGCGCCTCCATTGCCATTCGGCTTGGCAATTGCGCCCAATGGAATGAAGCCATTCTCCGACTGCACCGGCTTTTCCTTAAGCACCACTTCACGATAGAGCGCTGCCATGCGGGCATTGTAAGCAGCGTCGTCTTTCTTCGGACCGCGACCCTGTGCGTCTCCCGCATGCAGTTTGGCGTCGCGTGCGCGCTTTTTCTCTTCTCCTGAGTTCTTCGCAATCCCGAGTTTATCGAGATCATGCTGTTCTTCCATGGTCACGATGTCTTGCCGCAGATGAAGCGAGTGCTCAAGCGTAGGCAGCTTCACGCTCTTGCCGCCTGCAAAGATCTCATGCCGTCCATGCTCTTCGTACCACTTGGTCAGCGTTGCGGTCATGTGCATCTTCTCGATGATGTTGCGCCATCCCACGCCGGTGTTGTACGCGCAGAAAGAAATCTCGCCTTCCTGCGTGGCGTAAGGAATGATGCACTGCTCGGTACGGCGGAAGTCGTAGTTGAACAGATCCTGGAACCACATGCCCGCGATGAACAGGAAGTTCCAACGGTCCTGGCGGCGCTTCATGACGTCGTCAATCGTTCGATCCGGGCCGACCTTGCCGTAATTCTTGCCAGTGACGTTGTAGTTCTTGTCGAACTTACGCAGCAGATCGACCATTTTGAAATGAGTCGGCGACTTGAACGGATCGAAGTTCTTCATCAGGCAAAGTGCCATGCCAACGCCACTCCAGAACTTGCTCCGCGCAGCATCGTTAACCTGCGCAATATCCTTTGCCAGTTGATCGCCGTGCAAGAATGCCGTTACCGGAACTGCTTCCTTAGTTTCTTTGTCGATCATGACCGCCATGCCGGTGCCACAATTGGGATGGCATCCGCAAGAGAGCTGACCCCAATCGTTATTGGCTTCGCCGGCGTGCATAACGTCGCCCCAGTCAGAGAATGTTCCCATGAACGAAATCGGGAACCAATCGCGGGCCGGCTCGCCCAGGCCAGTCTGGTTCTTCACATCATGCGCCAGATGCGCCAATGTATAACGCTGCGCCTGGCGGCGTTCGTCGGTGATTTCTTCGTCGCGTCCAGTGAATGAAACCGGCTGGAACGACAGGAAGCCAATCTTCTTCGGATTGTCGAGCGCGAACTGAATAATGCGTCCGACTTGCTCGTTGTTGATGCCGTTCACGATTGTGATAACCGGAACGATCTCCACGCCAGCCTTGTGCAGATTGTCGATCGCTTGCAGCTTCACGTCGAACAGGTTGCCGACTTTGCGGTGCGCATTGGCCGCGTTGCCGATGCCGTCAAACTGCAAATAGGCGTAACGCAATCCAGCCTCCGCCGCCTGCTTGGCGAACTCAAAGCTCTTGGCGAATTCAATCCCGTTCGTCGCAGCCTGCACACTGTTGTATCCAACTTTGCGCGCATAGCTGACGGCATCAAGAAAATATGGCGAAAGCGTGGGCTCGCCGCCTGAAAATTGCACTGACATCTGCCGCCGCGGCTTGATCGTGATGGCATTGTCGAGCATGGTCTTGATGTCTTCCCAGCTCAACTCATGGACGAAACCGACCTGGTTCGCGTCCATGAAGCACGGATCGCACATCATGTTGCAGCGGTTGGTCAGATCGATGGTCAAAACCGCGCCGCGGCCATACTTCACCGTGCTCGATCCGTGATTGTGCAGTTTTTCATCGTTGTGGGCGCGAATATCGCGTCCGGGGAAAACTTCTTCAAGATGTTTCGTGAACTCGGTGTCGATCGACATTACATCTTCGAAGTGGCCATGCTTCGGGCAATCCTTCACCATCAGGATTCTGCCGTCGCGCTCGATGATCGTCGCTTTAATTTCTCCGACTTTCTGGTCCAACAGGATCTCGTGGGGCAACTCACCGTCGACAATTTTTTCGCGGATTTCAGGCACGCACTTCGGGCAAAGCGAGTCGGTCGCCCGCGGCCAGCCCAGCGGCGGCTTCGACTTCTCATAGGACTTCAACAGAGGCTTATCCGACCATTTCGGCGTGGGAGACGGATTCGGCTTGATCCGGTTGAGGCGTGAAAATACCGCCCAGGCTCCGGTCGCAGCCACGGTTACAGCTTTCTCCACATACTTTACTGGCTTATGCATTTCGTCTCGCTTTCCAAGTGCTTTGGAATCAAGCGGCAAGGTATCTTGCCGCGGTTGAACCTGAAAGCATCCTCATTCACACACCGGGGAAGCAAATGTAGCGTATACACTTCCCCACGTTCTCGATATTGCTATCTTATTGAGAAGACGGGGTCGCGGCACGCAGAACCCAACGAACGGCGAAAATTGAGGGTTAAATGGTTTCAGCAACCATTAGATGGTCGTAACCCATTGAATATAAAGACCAATATTCGGGAATGATACAGTGAAATGCGACGCCGGTACGTATTCCGCGGCCGCCGCTCCTCATGCCCCCTTTTTTTCCAGAAGCTTCTTTGCCGCCTCAAGGCCTTTCATTTTTTCCGCGCTCACCTTGGGATAAGAAAGATTTAACTTTTCAAGCGTGTCAACAATGGCAGCCGAAACCACCACCCTGCTAAACCATTTGTTATCCGCAGGCACCACATACCATGGCGCATGTTCGGTGGCCGTACTGATGATCATTTCCTCGTACGCCCGCATGTAGTCGTCCCAATACTCGCGCTCGTGTACATCGGCCTCGGAAAACTTCCAATTCTTCCCCGGTTGGTCCAGCCGCGCCAGAAAGCGCTTCTTCTGCTCTTTGCGCGAGAGGTTTAGGAAAAACTTTCGAACCACAATCCCGTTGCGCGTCAGATAACGTTCATAGGCATTGATGTCCTCGAACCGTTCTTTCCAAATGTTCTTGGTCACCAGTTCGGGCGGCATCTTTTCATTGTCGAGCAGTGCTTTATGCACCCGCACCACGAGCACTTCCTCGTAATACGACCGGTTGAAGATGCCGATGTGCCCGCGCTCCGGAACCCGGATCATCGTCCGCCACAAATAATCGTGGTCCAGTTCCTCCGCCGACGGCTGCTTAAACGAATACACCTGACACCCCTGCGGATTCACTCCCGACATCACATGTTTGATGGCGCCGTCTTTACCCGCCGCATCCATTGCCTGAAAAATCAGCAGCACAGCCCAGCAATCCTGCGCATAAAGCTTGTCCTGCAGCTCGGCCAGAGCAGCAGTGTTTTTCTGCAGCAAATGCACACCCTCTTTCGGTGAGTGCAGGTTCCCGGTATCGGCGGGATCGAAATCTCTCAGCCGAAACTTCTTCCCATCTTCAATGCGGTAGGGTTTTACCAGCTTGGCTGCGTGGCTCATGAGGGCCTCCGGAGAACGTGACCCGCAGTCTACACGATTTGGCGGCAAGGCCGCCTCTGGAGGCCTAAGCCGGCCCCTGAGAGTGTTCGATCTTACTCGCCTTGAACATCAGCAGAGACCCTCCAAACGGCAGCCGCTGAATGAAGGATGGCAAAGGGCTGCCGAACGGAATGGTGCTCTCGACAACGAACCCCGACTGGCTTAGCAATTTGCCGAATTCCCGTGCTCCGTACTGGTGGTGTGAATGCCGGATAAATGGCAGCCAGTTCTGACCGATGCGGACTCCCAGCCGGTGAGATGCCACCTGCCCTTTACGAACCATCGAGTCACGGTTCGGCACCGAAACCAGCAGCGCTCCGCCAGGTTTCAAAATGCGGGCAAATTCCGTCAGGCACCGGTCCGGCTGCTCAACATATTCAAGCACGCTCGAACAAAGAATGCCGTCGAACGACGCGTCTTCGGCTGCAAGGCACGCGATAGTTTCGACTCTTGCAAACTTCGGCAGGCGTTCGATCGACCAGTCCTGTGACAATTTTTCGGCGGCTGTCACCATCGACGCCGCCGCGTCCACACCGAGGACCTGGCAGCCATGTGCGGCTAACCAACGCGACAGCGTTCCTGTTCCACAACCCGCATCCAGCCAATTCGAACCCGCGAGTTCCTCATCGCGGAGGCATTCCTCAAGCACGGCGATGCGTGCGCGGAATGATTTCTTCGCGTACCGCTCCTCCCATCCCGCCGCCAAATCGGCATGAAAGTTGACCGATTCAAGCGTAGATGCAGATTGCGAAGCGCCCATAGATCAGGAAGTTTGCCGCGCCGAACATGCAGCCTGTTCCAGTTCGTAAATCTTGGCTTTTATATTGAAAAATTGTATGCCCTGCATGGCGCAATAAATCATTCCCGGAACTCCATCCAGAAAACCAAAGCGCAGAACGTACTTGTAAAGAAAAAACAAGAATGGTATCCCCGGCAGCCGGAGGAATTTCTTTCTCAGCCAGCGCCGGCGCTGCGCTTGCGTACCGGTCAACGAGGCTTCGATCTGCTCACCCGTATCGCCTTCCAGCCACACACGGGCTTCCCAATTCGAATATTCGTTGTGCTTCTCGATGTACCGTGACAGTGACTCAACATTGAAATGAAGAATAGGGTTCCGCAGATGCGCCGTCTTGCCACGAACCATCACATGCTCATGCACTTCCATATCGCACATTGAAGTGGTCTGATCGCGCAGGCGGCACTCGAAACTCCCCGTCCCCGGCCGGAAAAGCGACAGCTTCGAAAAATTCGCCCCGCAATATCGTAGTTGCCGGCCAAGAAAATACATCTCCAGCTTGATGAAATATCCGTCGATCGCCGGGTCCTGAATCGCCTGCTCGATTTCGCTCTTCAGCTCTGGCGTCAGCGATTCATCCGCATCCAGCAACAACACCCAGTCATAGGCGAAAGCCAGTGTATCCAGCGCCCACTGCCGTTTCTTCGGCCAGCCGCCGCGATAATGAAACTGCACCACTTCAGCTCCACGCGCCCGCGCAATGTTCGCCGTTTCGTCGCCGCTTCCTGAGTCGATCACGAACACTTCGCCCACACCGCTCAAAGATTCCAGGCAGCGTGACAGGTTTCTCGCCTCATTACGTACCGGCACGATCACGCTAATAGGGCAGGTCGCACTCCGCGAGGACGCCGGCGTAAGGCTTGACCTTCCGGGCACTTCTTTCTGTTGGAGTATGGTTGCCGTGCTCATGCTTCAGCCCGTGAATCGCGTTCCACGAAATGCAAATGCGCGACACGAGAAAATACCAAGCCCATTGTGAAGGAGATAAACGCCGATGGATATGACAGACGGGTTTCGTGCTCTGAATTACCAGCAGATACCGGCCAGCTCGGCAACCGATTCGAGCCGCCTCGCCTTTTCAAGATTCACCAGATCAATCACGATCTGGTCAGCCCGGGCATGACTTTGCAGCGCTTCGCGGTCCACATCGCGCGTGGCAATGACAATCAACTCCGCGTCCCGCACCACCTGATCCATGTTCGGCAGCAGCAGGGAACCAATGTGCGGAATCGCTTCTTCAATATATTGACGGTTCGATCCGATCAGCCGCCCCAACGAAACGCTGTGGTCCCAGATCCTGATCTCGCATCCCTCGCCAATCAACCGCTTCACAAGCTGCACCTGCGGGCTCTCGCGCAAGTCATCGGTCGCAGCCTTGAAGCTCAGGCCGAGCATGGCAATTTTTCGCTTGCCTGTGTTCAAAATCATTTCCACCGCGCGCTCCAAATGCGCCTGGTTGCTCGCCAGAATCGACTCCAGCAACGGCAACTCGAGATCAAGTTCCTTGGCGCGATAATGCAACGCTCGAACGTCTTTCGGCAGGCACGATCCTCCAAACGCAAATCCCGGCTTCAGATAGCTGGCTGAAATGTTCAGCTTGGTGTCAGCGGCAAAAATTTCCATCACCGATTCCACATCCACATCCAGTCCCTTGGCCACGCTGCCAATCTCGTTGGCGAACGATACTTTTACCGCGTGCCAGGTATTGCAGACGTACTTCACCATCTCAGCCGAGCGAAACGAAGTCTCAAACACTTTGCCGGGAACCCAGCGGTAAAGCTCGCGTAACACCGCGGCGTGCGCCGGGTCCGCCGCTCCGATGACCGTGATTGTCGGGTTCATAAAATCGGCAACCGCAGTTCCCTCTCGCATGAATTCCGGATTCACGCACACTCCAAAGCCGGCGCCTAACCGCTTTCCACTCGACCGCTCCAAAGCCGGGATGACCACGGTTTCCGCCGTCCCCGGCAGCACCGTGCTGCGCAGCACAATCAGATGAAAAGAATTCTTCTTACGCAGCACCGCGCCGATTTGCTCGCAAACCGGCGCAACGTGTCCCAGGTCCAACTTGCCGTTGCGTAAACTCGGCGTCCCCACGCACAGAATGCTGATCTCAGTTTCGAGCACAGCCTTCTCGGAATCGCTGGTGGCGCTCAGTCGCCCCGCGCGATGGGCTTCTGCGATGAAATCTCCGACCTCCGGCTCAACAATCGGACTGCGACCGGCATCCATCGCCTCAACTTTCGTCGCGTTCAAATCGACGCCCATCACCCGGTTACCTTGATGGGCCAGGCAAGCCGCCGTGACCGTACCCACGTAACCCAGTCCGAAAACGCTGACTGCTTGATTCATGCCAGTTCCCTGCTGTTCATATTTTTTTCGCGAGTCGATCAGACACAGCTCGATCTATAGACTCTTCAAAATCTCCGCGATTCTGTCTCCAGCATGACCGTCCCATAGGGGTGGTATAGTCCCACCCTTGGCCTTGCCGTCACAAATTTTCTCAATTTCGGAATTCAACTTGTCTCTGTCCAGCCCAATCAGGATATTAGTTCCTATCGTCACCGTCACCGGCCGCTCCGTATTGCTGCGCATCGTCAGGCAGGGCACGCCGAGATACGTAGTTTCTTCCTGAATCCCACCCGAATCTGTGATGACGACCGTCGCCCGTTGTTGCAGCGCCAGAAACTCAATATAAGGCACGGGGTCCATCAGCTTCAGCTTGTCGACATCGATGCCAAATTCGCCGATCCGCTGCCGCGTCCTCGGATGCACCGGGAAGACCACCGGCAGCCGTTCTGCGATCTCCAGCAAAGATCCCAAAAGGCCCCGCAACGCTGCGCTGTCGTCCACGTTTGATGGGCGATGCAACGTCACCAACGCATACCGCTCGGGCAAGCCATTTCGTGGGCACTGCATCGCCGCGGGAAGCAGCTTAACCAAAGAATCGATCATTACGTTGCCCACACGACGGATCTTCCCGCGCGGCACTCCTTCGTGCACAAGATTCGCATCTCCATCTTCCGAGGGCGTGAACAACACATCCGCCAGCCGGTCCGTCACGATGCGGTTGATCTCCTCCGGCATGGTGTGGTCGAAAGAGCGCAGTCCGGCCTCAACATGTCCCACCGGAACCAGCAGCTTCGAACATACCAACGCCGCCGCCACAGTCGAATTGACATCGCCATAAACCAAAACCATGTCCGGCTTCGCCTCGAGCACAACCGGCTCCAGCCGAGTCATGATGTCCGCCGTCTGCCGTGCGTGACTTCCCGATCCAACTTCCAGGTTCCAGTCCGGCGCCGGAATCGCCAGTTGCGTGAAAAATACATCCGACATATTTGCGTCGTAGTGCTGTCCCGTGTGCACGAGCGCCTGCTTAAGCCCAAGTTTCTGCGCTGCGTGCAGAACCGGAGCGGCTTTCATGAAATTGGGACGTGCACCCACGACGTGAAGAATATGCATAGAGTCGTTATTACTAGTCCGTACCACGTGTCTGGCCACGAATCATCGCGGCCGCTGAATGAATAATGATACCGTACCGCGCTCGGCACAACCTCCGTCGCGGACGTACCGCTTTGTATCCAATTCCAACACTCGCGCCCCAATTACCCCGGTAACTTTTTGGCTTTCCATCAAGCCATTACGATCTTTTCTGGGGCCGTGTCAGCGTTTCGAGGAGCGTAAGTGGGCGAAAAGATCACGCCGGAGTCTGTCATCGAAAAGTTCTCCCGCGCAAAAACCTTGCGCGACGCCCTCGATCAACGCGTTCAAACCCTTTTCCTTCCTGGTAACGAGTCATCACCGCAACCGAGTTTGACTCCGACCGTAACTGAGGACTCCGAAGTTCCACAGGAATATCTCTCCCAACTGGTCGAATGCACCCCGGAAGCGATCAGCATTCTGAGCCCGCAACTGCTCATCACTCGCGTTAATAGCGAGTTTTCCCGTGTGTTCGGCTACAGCGCAGAAGAGGCCATCGGCCGTCGTCTGGATTCGCTGATCATTCCTCCGGATCGCAACGCGGAAACCCGTTGGCTGGCGGAAATGCTCGCGCGCGGCCAGAAAGTGGTGCTCGAAACCAAGCGCCTGCGCAAGGATGGCAGCCTGATCGACGTTCTCTTCTCAGCCGCCCCCGTTGCCGTCGGCGGCAAGCAAGTCGCCGTCTATGTTCTTTATCGCGACATCACCGAGCAGAAACGCACCGAGCAGCTGAACGCCGCTCTTTATCGCATCGCGGAAAAAACCAGCTCCGCCGAGGACCTGCAGCAACTCTATGCAGCCATTCACAGCATCGTCGGCGAGTTGATGTACGCCCGCAATTTTTACGTGGCCGTCTGCGACCTCGAAGCCGAGACCATCAGCTTCCCTTACTTCGTCGACGAAGCCGACCCGGCTCCCTCACGCAAGAAAATGGGCCGCGGACTGACCGAATACGTCGTCCGCACCGGAGAACCTCTGCTTTGCAGTCCCGAAACCTTTGACGCCTTGCAGCAGCGCGGCGAGGTGGAATCGATTGGCGCCCCGTCGGTCGACTGGATGGGCGTGCCGCTCAAGATCGGCAACCACACCTTCGGCGTTCTTGCCTTGCAAAGTTATACCGAAAACGTCCGCTTCGACGAAAAAGATCGCGAGGTTCTCACTTTCGTATCCCAGCAGGTGGCGAGCGCGGTAGAGCACAAGCGCCACGAAGAAGCTCTGCGGCTTTCTGAGGCGCGCTATCGCTCGCTGGTCCAGAGTGCCGTCTACGGAATCTGCCGCTGCAGCATCGATGGCACGTTTCTCGACGCGAATCCGGCTTTGATCGCCATGCTTGGCTACGAAAACGCCGGCCAGGTTCTCTCGCTCGATGCCAGAAAAGATGTCTTCATCACACCCAACGATCACGATCGCCTGATGCGCGAATTCGAACATGCCGACCGCCAGGATAATCTCGAATTTCACTGGAAACGCCGTGACGGAAAACTCATCACCACCCGCCTCAGTGGCCGGCTCGTCGTGACCCCCAACGGGAGCGACAACGTCATCGAACTTTTTGCCGAAGACATTACCGAGCGCCGCGTGCTGGAAAATCAGTTCCGCCAGGCTCAAAAGATGGAGGCCATCGGCAGGCTGGCTGGTGGCGTCGCCCACGACTTCAACAATCTGCTCACCGTCATCAGCGGTTATACCGAACAGTTGCTGGAACGCACCACCGCTCCCGACCCGAACTTCCCAAAGATCGAAGCCATTCATCACGCCACGGAGCGCGCCACGTCCCTGACCCGCCAGTTGCTTGCATTCAGCCGCAAGCAACTCCTCGAACTCAAAGTGGTCGACATCAACGTGATCGTCTCTGGCATGGAACGGCTGCTTTGGCCGCTGGTCGGCGAAAACATCGAGTTGCAGACCTTACTTGCTCCCGATCTTGGCCGCACCCGTGCCGATGCCGGGCAGATCGAGCAGGTCCTGATGAACCTGGTCGTCAACTCCAAAGATGCGTTGCCCCGCGGTGGCCGCATCATCGTTCAAACTGCCAACGTCGATCTCGGCCACGACGAGATCAGCCGCGAATATCAGTACATTCGCCCCGGCCCGTACGTCATGTTGCGGGTCAGTGACAACGGGCTCGGTATGGATGCCGAAACTCAAGCACGCATCTTCGAACCATTTTTCACCACCAAAGAAAAAGGCAAAGGCACCGGTCTCGGCCTTTCGACCGTCTACGGAATCATCAAGCAAAGCGGCGGTTATGTCCTCGTACAGAGCGAGCCATCGAAAGGCACTACCTTCCGCATCTATCTGCCTCGCGTTGAAGATGCCGCGGAAAACGCCGGCCCCTCCCGCGCCCACACCACCCACGGCAACGCTTCCGAAACCGTGCTTCTGGTCGAAGACGAAGAATCCGTCCGCCAGTTGATTCGCGAAACCCTCGAAGCCAAGGGATACAAAGTCCTGGAAGCGGAAAACGGTGATGCGGCGCTCGAAATTGCCGATCGCCACCACATGGCAATCGACATCCTCATCACGGACGTCGTCATGCCTGGGATGAACGGCCGTGAAGTATCCAGCCGATTGTGCGCGGCGCATCCCAATACTCGCGTCCTTTATCTCTCCGGATACGCCGAAGACGCCATCGTTCATGAAGGTGTGCTTGACCCCGGCGCATCTTTTCTGCAGAAGCCCTTCACTCTCCAAACGCTGACCCGCAAAGTACGTGAGGTGTTGGGGAAGCGGCAACAGCAATCCTCATAGCTCCAACTCTCCCGCACTACATTCAAAACCCGCGCGAAATACCATTCCACCGGCAACTCTTCGGCTGTTTTCGTGTTACAAAAGAAAAGCATTCAATGCTTCTCAAGTTATCTTCTATCTGACGTCGATCAAGGAGGCCCGGCGGACCGCTGCCGCCGCGGAATGGCTTATGAAAAAGCTGGCGTTGATCTCAGTCTTTTCCGGAATCTTACTGCTCACAGCCTGCGGTTCAAATAACGGCGGCACACCTTCGGGCGGCGGCCAGGGCAACTTCACTAAGAGCAGCCTCAAGGGCCAATACACCTACCAGATTGAGGGATACGATCTCAACAACAATGGTGCGCCCTATCGCGAAGCCGGATATTTCGTCGCCGACGGCAACGGCAACCTGACCAGTGGGTCGGACGACTTCGCCGAAGCCGGTGGCAGCGGTGTTCAAAACACATCCACCACCGGTTCCTACTCCGTCAATGCCGACGGCACCGGCTCTCTTACCATGAATAATCTGAACGGCGGCATCACCTTCTCACTCACTCTGGTGAGCACCTCCGAGTTTTACATGAATGAGGCGGATACTTCGTTGATCGCCAACGGACACGCCTTCCTGCAGACTTCCTCCAGTCTCGCGGCAGTTCCGACTGGAAAATTCATTTTCCGGCTTCACAGTTGCGTGGCTTGTTTCGGAAGCGATTCCGTCAGCCTCGTCGGCAGCATGACCGTCACGACCACCGCTTTGACCGGCTTCGACGACGTCATGCGCGGCTTTACCTTTGACAACGGCTCTACCGACGCTATGCCCATTACCGGATCGCTTAACACTCCCAGCGCCGCCGGGCGGGGCACCGGAACCATCAACGACCCGACCGGCACCGTGACGTTCATCTATTACATCGTCGATTCCAAGCACCTGCGCTTCATGGTCAGCGACGGATCATCGATCGGCTTGGGCAGCGCCGAAACCCAAACCGGCGTGCCGACCAACGCCTCCCTCAAGGGCAATTACGTCTTCGGCACTCGCGCCGATGACGCAAACAGCGGGCTCCAGGGGCAAAACACCGCCGGCGTCTTTACCGCCGGAGGCAAGGGCGTGATCAGCACCGGCACTGCGGATTCGGTTCAGGATGGCAACTCGTTTACCCAAGTCGGGCTGAACGGCAGTTATTCCGTTGCCTCCACCGGCCGCGTTGCTGTCACTCTGAACGGAGGCCTGGGAACAGTCCAGCAAGTCTTCTGGCTCGCCAACTATGGCCGCGGTTACATCCTTACCAATTCCACCGTCAAAGTCGAAGACGGCACCATGGATATCCAGCAGGCGATCACCTTTTCCAATGCCACCCTGACCGGTCAGCAAGCCTTCTCCATGAATGGGATTGAGTTCACCACCAGCGGCGGAGTCATTGCCCTCACCCGCGTCGGCTGGATCATCTGGAATGCGCAAGGCTCGCTCACCTGGAACGAGGCCCTGAACAGTTCCAGTTCCGGTTTCAGCACCACTGGCAACCTCGCTGGCACGTATGCCGTTTCCAGCAATGGCAGAGTTGGCGCCACCGTAAACAGTTTGTCCATCACCAACAATGACGTCGTACTTTATATGGTGACTCCCACGCAGGCTTACATGTTGCAGAACACCACCGGCGTGCAGATTGTGGGATCGATGAAAGGACAAACCTCGCAGTAGCTACCACGCTGCAACCTCGATGACGCAAGGCGGCCATCTTCAGTGAATACAGATCGATTCAATAGCCGGCTGCAGAACTTATGCCTGGTTTTGCTTTCATTCACGTTCCTGACAGCCTCCAGCCTCGCTGCTCAGCAAGGCGCCGCCACCGGCGAACCGCTCGTCGTCCACACTACGAGCTTGCCCCGTGGATTTCTTCACCAGCCCTACCAGGCCAAACTTGAAGCTGACGGCGGCATTCTTCCGCTGCATTGGGAAATCTCTGAAGGCAACCTGCCACAAGGCATCGACCTGCATCCTGACGGCACTTTTTCCGGCTCGCCGCAAGCCAACGGCGAATTCCATTTCACCGTCACGCTGACCGATAGCGGCCGGCCATCCGTGCAACGCAAGCAGGATCTGGTTCTGCTCGTGGTCTCGCCATTGCTTCTGCAGTGGGGGAAACCGCCCAAAGTAAACGGCGGAAGAATTGAAGGCTCAATCGTCGTCTCTAATCAATCCGATCACGACGTCGATCTGACTGCCATCATCGTCGCCGTCGACGAAAATGGCCGCGCCACTGCGCTCGGCTATCAGCACTTCCCCATCAAGAAAGACGCCGCCGAAAAGGAAATCCCCTTCGGCGAAAACCTTCCTAAGGGTGCATACCAGGTCAACGTCGATGCGGTCGCCGAAGTGCCCTCGGCCAATGTCATCTATCGCGCCCGCCTTCCCGAAGAAAATCTCCACGTCGACGTCGGCCCGTAACGGGTAAGGCGGTTGGATGTGCTTGCATTCCGACCCCTGTACCTAAGTGCCTGGGAGTTAACTGAAAGGTAATATGGTCCACGCAGGCGGGTAAGCTCTTTAGCCTTTGCAATTGCCGGAGACGGCATATCTGTTCACATGCGAATTGGCGCGTAACCGGCTTTAGAATCAATACAAATGGCGAGGCATATCGATCTAAAATACTGATAACAAAGGTAGTTAGATACTAAAATATCTGTAATCAATGACTTACAGACGATTTTATGTTTACTATATGGTAAACATACGACGGGCGTCAGACGTGTTCTGAGGGTGGCCAATTGACTCAGCCTGAGCGGCATAGTACCGGATGGTTAGGGCAAATAATTAAGAGTCCTGAGGTGGTGTTGGGATCATTCGTCTCGGCCAGTAGCTCGCTTTAGACCCTCGCCGACCTGCTCTCGTCGCTTCCTTGCGGTCGCGTCGCGCGATCTGTGCTCGGGCTCCGGGCTTACCGCCAACCGGAAAAACCAACCCAACGCCTCAGGACTCTATCTTGCCTTTGAACTTGCTTCCTGTTCGCCTCACCCAGCGCTTTGCTATAGACCCTCGCTTGCCTTCACCGCTTCGCCTTGCGGTCTGCCGTGTGACTTCGCTTGAGCCCCGGACGCCGCGCCAACCGGGTAAACATCAGAAGTTGTCAAAGAACGATTATGGTTTTACTCCTTTCGTCTCAGGAGTCAACAAAAACTGCGCTGCTTTATCTTCTTCCAGATCAACCGAGTGCGCGCGCCGCACAGCCCTCTGCCGCAGTCCCGGTGCAGCCCGCCAATCAGGTCGCAGAAACACCTCGCGCTCTACCGCACAAAAACCACGCCAACCGTGAACTGCAAACGACTCAATCGCCCACAGGCTCGCGCCCCCCATTGTGCAAATCTCGCAAATCCCTTGCCGGACGCCTGTTTTCGTAGATCAGCCGAGCGCCTCACCTTCGCCTTGCATTCTCTTACGGATGGTAACGGGACATAGGAACCACCCCATGGCTCGAATACAATGCGTTTTTGCGGCCAGGGTTCGACGGTGCGCCACTTCCCATCCCGGCTGCGCAAATTACGATTCCATCAGCGCTCTTAACTTATGCGCATATCGCCGGCTCGACGTCACCACCGTTCCTTCCGCCAATATGATGTCGTACACCCCGTCGAACATGGGACGAATCTCGCGGATGCGCGCGCTGTTCACAATCGCCGACTTTCGCACTCGAATGAAGTGTTGGGGCGCCAGCTTCTCTTCCAGATGTGCCAGGGTTTCCCGCAATAAGTGGCTGTCGCCGGCGGTGTGTATGCACGCATAATTTCCCGTGGCTTCAATCCACAAAACCTGGGAAACGGGAACAAAGAAAATCCGCTTCTTGTCCTTGACCACAAACCGTTCCAATGGGCGGAGGCTCCGCAGCGATTGCAGCAGTGGTTCGAGATCTCGATTTGCCTTCCTCGACTGCTCGAGCACCTGGCGCGCGTGCGCCAGAGCCTTGGCAAATCGCTCCTTGTCATATGGTTTCAGCAGATAGTCAACCGCGTGCACTTCGAAGGCGCGAATAGCATGCACGTCGTGAGCGGTGACGAAGATATATACAGGAGAGTAGCCAGCCGATGGCTCTACATTTTCGATGACGCCAAAACCATCCAGATCGGGCATCTGCACATCGAGAAAAACGATGTCGGGCTGAAGCTCATTGATCTGCTCCACCGCGCGGATTCCGTTCGCCGCCTCGCCCACAACTTCAATGCCGATGTGTTCCGCCAGATAGCGGCGGATGCCGCGGCGGGCGATCGGTTCGTCATCGACGATGAGGACGCGTGTCTTCCTATGAACCCCCATCCGATCTCCTCAGTGGAATGGTGATGATGGCCTGGCAGCCTCGACCGTTGCTCCCGTCAAGTTCCAGCGACGACTCATTCCCATAGAGCTGTTTCAGCCGTGACTGGATGTTGGAGAGCCCGACGCCGAATCTCAGCCGCGATCCCGCCGTCAGACCCGGCCCATCATCGCGCACCGAAAGCCAGACTCTGCCGTTCTGGCGCCCGGCAGCAATCTCCAGCCGGCCTGCAGCCGAATCCGCGCTGATGCCGTGTTTAATGGCATTTTCCACCAGCGGCTGCAGCGCCAGACTCGGCACATAGACCGCAAGAAGGTCTGGTGGGATGTCCATGTGAATTTTCAAGCGATCATGAAAGCGCGTCTGTTCGATCTCCAGATACTTGTTGACGAATTCGAGCTCGCTCTCGAGGGTGATCTCGTTCTCCCGCCGTTCCAGCGCCATGCGTAGCAGGTCGCCGAGGCTGACCAGTAGACGGCTTGCCGCGTCCACGTCTTCCTGCATCAGGACCCCTATGGTGTGAAGACTGTTGAACAAAAAGTGTGGATGCAGCTGGCTCTTAAGGTTCTGAAGTTCGGCATGGGAAAGCTGCGTCTCCAGTTTTGCCGCTATCGTCTGGCGCTCCATAGCGGCCTGGTAATAGTGGATTGACTGATACAAGCCCACCACCATCCAGTACGTGAGCACGCCAGTCAAGCTCATCGATACAACACTGCCTGCGAGCGTCAGGACAGGGCGTGGTGCGCCAGGGTCGGTGATACGAAACATCAGCGCGAGAAGTCCAGGGCTTAGAAAGTATTCGGTCGCGGAGACCAGGGGAGCCATGACAAACGACGCGATGGTGTGGATCACTATATGAGATACAAACCGCGGCCCGGTCAACGGAAACCGTTTGGCTAAAGCAAACACAAGAGGTGTGTACGCCGCCCATACGTACCAGTAGACGAACTCGATCACTACGAACACCCAGTTGACGTGGCCGCCATGAAGCTTCGCCACCGCGATCTCCTGGACGGTGAACAACAAGGCTACAATCGTCCACGCGCAAAAAATCCAAATCCATCTCGTCCGCCCGGTACCTGGTGTGGCCTGAGGCAATGCGTTACGACCCTCCGGCACGGATTATATTTCAACCTTCGAAGCAAACATCAGCCAACCCCGGCCGCTTGTCTCATTTTTCACGCCGCTCATCACTTTTTCTGCCAACCCGGATTCTTCGCGGCATATTGTTCAGCCACAGCAGGACCATTCCGGTTGACGTAAAGGAGTTCTCTATGAAAAAGAATCTGACTCGTTACGGATCGTATGTGTTGGCGATCGCTCTGATAGTGCCATTGGCGCAGGCGCAGCCGGAGAAATTCCAGGCCGCTTTCGGAAAAGACACGGAAACGCTTTCCGATAAATTCACCGGACTCGCGCGCGTTATGTCAGGCAAGTATGACTGGAAGCCCGGCCAGGGCATTCGCTCCGTGGGCGACGTGTTCAACCTGATGGTTGAGGAGAACGTCCTGCTCGCCGACGCGCTGACGGGTAAAACCAGTACCGGAGCAGAGCCCGCGCCCATTACCGATCCAGCGAAAATGCAGGCGGCTCTGAAGGCTTCCTACGCCAATCTGCAAAAAGCGATTACGGGACTTTCCGACAACGACCTGCAAACGCGCGTGAAACTGTTCGGAGAAGACATGACCAAGCAAGAGGCGGTGATGTTGATTATCCAGGATCAACACGAGCATCTGGGGCAGTCGATCGCCTACGCACGCACCAACGGCGTGGTTCCGCCCTGGTCCAAGTAGCAGCGCCGCGCGCTGGGACACTCATTTCGCATCGTCGTAAGGAGGAATATCGATGACCTTCAACGCCTGGAAATTAAAAAACTGGAAGTCCGGGGGCTGGAGTCTCTGCGCCGTTGCCCTGCTTTCTTTCACCACCGGATCGCTGATGACTGCGCGCCTTGCTCACATGGACCACGTGAGTGCCGACAGCAATCGCCTCTTCGAGCTTCGCATTTATCACACGGTGCCGGGCAAATTGCCGGCGCTGGAATCGAAGTTTCGAGACATCTATGCAAAGGCGTTGGCCAAACACCATCTGCAGGTCGTGGGTTACTGGGTACCTGAGGGGACCGCCGCTTGGGACAACACATTCGTCTACCTCGTGGCTCATTCCAACCCGGAGGAAGCAAAACAGAACTGGGACGCGATGCTGGCCGACCCGGAGGTTCAAGCGGCAATCAAAGCCGAGGAGACCAGCAAGTTGGTCGAAAGCATCGACCGAACCTACATGCGGCCGGCGGATTTTTCGGCGATGAAGTAGCCTCGCATTTCGCAAAATTGAATCGCCTCCGTAAAGTGTTCTGTGCAGTCAGCGATCTGGTCTCAATCAAGATCGAAGGGAAAGGCAAAGAGGGAATGATGAAGGCCATTATCTTATCCATGTGTCTCGCACTCTCGTCGCTTTCCCTGAATGCGCGTGCCCAAAATCAGCCTGCCAAAGATGAGCGCCACTACACCGACGGCCCGGTCACCAATGTGGCCTACATACACGTTGAGTACGGGCATTTCGAGGAGTACATCGACTGGCTGAATTCCACCTGGAAGCCAACCATGGAAGGCTTCAGGAAAGCCGGGCTGATCATCGATTACAAGGTCTTCCAGCTCACCCCAAAATCGCCCGACCAGCCCAACATCATTCTCTGGATTACCTTCAAAAACGGCGGCGCGGCCTTAGACAAAGGCGTCGAGCTGGAAGAAGTCGCCAAGCAGGTAATCGGCAGCACCCAGGTTCAGAACAAGGCCAGAGTCGAGCGCAACGAATACAGAAAAGTTCTCGGCGGTGAATTGTTTCGTGAAATTATTTTGAAATGAAGAATGAAGAACGAAAGATGAGGACAAAATGAAAAGGACCTTAGTGATCTCAGCATTGCTCTTACTCGCCGCGTCTGCGGCGGCACAAACCACGCCCGCTCAAACCAAGAACCCCGTCAGCAGCGCGATGCGAGATATCCTTCCCGGACGGCAGAAAAACACCATCGCAGCCGTGGAAGCCATGCCCGCCGACAAATTCAACTACAAACCCACCGCCGACCAGATGACCTTCGGCCAACTCGTTATCCACATGGCCGAAACCAATAACCTGCTGTGCGGGAAGGCCGCTGCCGTCCCCGCTCCCAAGGTCGAAGAGGCGAAAGAGACCGACTCGAAAGACAAGCTCGTCGCCGCGCTCAAAACCTCGTTCGATTCCTGCTCCGACGCGCTCGCCAAAATGGACGACTCCAAGCTAGGCGAGATGACGGAAGGATTCGGCGGAAAACAAGTTACCCGCGCCTGGATCAGCTTCATCCTGGCCGGCGCCTGGACCGACCACTACGCCGAAGCCGCCATGTATCTTCGCCTGAACGGTATATTGCCCCCGACCGCCAAAAAGTAGCATCCATTATGGAACAAAGGAGACGAAGCGCATGAAATTGAAACTGCCAACTCCACTACGCTGCCTGAATCCGGGAGCACGCATTCTGCTCCCTACATTACTGGCGCTAACTTTAACCGCTGCCGCCTGCGCGCAAACTACTCCGGCCATGACTTCGACAGAAGCGCGAAAAGCCATTGAAGGCGCTTACGTCGCGTTGGGCAAAGCGGCTGTGGGTCCCATGGACAAGACCACATTCGAAAAGATGCTGGGTCCGGATTTATACGTCCAAACTGCGACCCGGCGAGCTACCCGGCAGGAGTATATCGACTATATCTACAACCGCCCGTTGACCTTAACCCGGTTCGACGCCACCGTGCTCACCGTCGAACCCAGAGGCAACGACTGGGCGGTAATGGTATTTGAGAAACTCGAGGGCGACCTCAAGGACAAGTCTGGCAAAACCAGCAAGCGCTACATCTGGGGGGTTGCGCGCGATGGTTGGGGACTAAGGAACGGCCAGTGGACCGTCCTATACTCCGAGGAACTCGGCGGTCCGGAAATATCGGAGGACCTTCCCCCGATCACCAACTGGTAACGGCGGTCGCGGCTTGTGCTCTGGCTGAGCCGCGTCGTCTGGAGCGATCATCATCGTGAACTCCGGTCGCGACTCGGGAGCAACTTCAGCCCCGAGAATCTCCCGACGAGAAGAACTCGGTCTTCATGGCCTTCGATTCTCGCGCGTCCAGTTCGGCTTGCCGAAGCCGTGTCGCTTCAGCCGGATCGGTTCCGGCTTTAAGCTCCGTTTTGTCGATCAGGTAGCGCCAGCCCTCATGGCGATCTGCCGGGTCCTGAGCCTCCCCAATCCTCTTTAATTCTGACTCCGCGTTGTGCCTGCCCCTGACCACCGCAACCACCCCGGCGGACCGGTAGGTGCGATGGTTATAGCGAATGATGGCATAACAAGACGTGAGATCGTCGTGTGTCAGAGATAGCTCATTTCATTGCCCGTTGAAAGACGAAACCCGCGATCTCAAAAGGCGATCGTCGATGCCGATCGCCTTCCGCAAGAACGCGCACTTAGAGAGGCTGTACGTTTTCAGCCTGCCAGCCCTTGGGGCCCTTTGTAACGTCGAACTGCACCGTTTGACCCTCCTGCAAGCTCTTGAACCCGCCCGACTGGATTGCCGAAAAGTGCACAAAAACATCTTCGCCGCTTTGCCGGCTGATAAAACCATAGCCCTTTGCGTCATTGAACCACTTTACTGTTCCTTGTTCTGCCATATTGATGCTTGTGTTCCTTCTGTTTGATTTACGCTGGAAAGATTCGGAAGTACGGAAGGCAGGTTACTGGCTTGTTGGGCGAGAGCTGCTCACGACCGATTCGGTCAACGCACCTATAACCCTACGCTTCAGCTTCGCAACTGGCAAGCCTCAAAAGTGGCGGGTAGTGGTGCAATTCGGTGGCCATCCTGAATGGGCGCTTTCTGCGGTGTGAAAAATCCGGGCGAGCCGCGCGCTGTTCCGCGTTCTGCGCGGAGCCACAAACGCGCGTTTGGCTCGCATCCTCATTGAAACTGCCACTACCAAGCGTCGCAGCCTGAAATCGTCCTGCCCTCCGGCGCAGCCCTCCGGAACGCGATATACTGTTGCTACCAACCTCGAAGACACGCCTGGCACCTTGCGCCCTTCGCGATTGAGAGATCGAGAGGCGTAATCCTTACATCGTCGTTTCTGTCCGCGGCGATCCGATTGTCCTGCATAGGCTCCGTGCGAATCTCCGTAGATCGTGCAGTTCCCGTAGCCACCTAACCTTCGCGTCTCAGGAGCTCATCATGTCCGCTCAGAACGGCGACAAGTCCAGATTTAACCGGGAACGCAAGCAGAAGATCGCCCGGCGCAAGCGCATCCAGCAATTGCTTCAGCGCGCAACCACGCCACGCCAGCCTGCAAAGAACGCGGCCAGCGCGCCGCCACGGTCGGTGCCGGCATGAACATCCCTCTGCTGCCTTCATCTATCCCTGCGCCCGTTCCCCACCCAGTCAAACGCAAACGGGTGCTGCTGATCGATAGCTCGCACGCCAGTCGCGATTTACGCGCTGAAATCATGCGCAAGCGCGGGCTCGACGTCGACAGCGCCGCTGATATGGCTGAGGCCCGTATATGGTGGCGGCCCGCCCTGTACGACCTGGTGTTGATCAATATGGAAAAAGGGCGAGGCCAGCGCGACAAGTTTTGTGAGCACGTTAGGAGCGCAACTCCACCTCAGCTCTTGGCCTTCCTCGTCGGCGGCCCGGCATATCTCACCTATGCGCTTGACCAGGATCAGGAATTGGCCATGCAAAGCGGTGACGAAAAGCTGGACGGCGCCGGCGCGCAGAGCGAGGTTCCGGCCGACCCTCCCGTCGCAACTCGCCGCTGGGGCATTCTGGAAGCCTCACGGCAAATCTCTGCCGTTCGTTCCGCATCCCTTGCACGCCGGCAAGCAAAACGTGCCATCCCTCCTCCACCGCGAGATTCTGAAGCGCAATGGGAGAAACTCAGGGCCGCACCGGCCAGCCTCGACGATTTGCTGCGGGAGGAACATGCGGGGAGAGAGGGAACGTCCCCCGGGTTCCCGTCTCGCATCGCCCCCTGAGAACATATGCTCTCTGTGACCTCTGTGACGTCTGCGCTCTCCGTGGTGAGTCTTTGACTTTTCTCAATCGCCGTGTACAGTCTTCTTCCCCTCCAAGAACTCGCCCCGCTAAACCATTGATAAAGAAAGATTAAGAAAATGGGGGCGGGGCACCCCTGGCGGTTCAGCGGTTAAGAATCGGGAGCGGCGGGCTTGGCGGGGTGGTTCCCGAAAGGAAGATGCCGAGTCTCCGAGGGGCTAAAAGCTAAGGGCGAAAGCCAAGAGCCAAAAGCCAAAGGCTAAAAGCTGATTTACAATGCCTGATTCCATCCCACGGAGGCTTAGTGTTTCGACCGTTTCGATCCTTGGCCCTGGTGCCGGTTCTGGCCGCCGTCGTTGCTGCCCAATCCAGCGTCAACGCCGAGCAGCGCACCGCGCACTACATGGAATCCGTCCGCCATCAGCCGTCGCTTCTGCTGGCTTTTTTGCGCGACATGCCCAAAGGCGGCGACCTGCACAATCACCTCGATGGCGCGGTCTACGCCGAAGATTTCATCGACTACGCCGTCGCCAGCAATCTCTGCGTCGAGCGCTCCGGCCTCGATCTTGCCGACCCGCCATGCGACAACTCCTGCGACAAAGCCGCCGCCAAACCCGCCGTGCGCTGCGCCTACACCGATCAGAATTTTTACAATTCGCTCATCGACGCCTGGTCGATGCGCGATTATCAACTCGACAAAGAATCCGGCCACGATCATTTCTTCGCTACCTTCGGCAAGTTCATTCCCGCCGCTCGTCTCCACTACGGCGAAATGATCGCCAAAGCCGCGCAAGAAGCCGCCGCCGATCACGAGCAGTTCCTCGAACTCATGCACACTGCTGACGGTTTCGCCGCTGCCGATCTTGGCAAGAAAATCGGCTGGGACGAAAACCTTCCCCAGCTTCGCGACAAACTCATGGCCGCCGGAATAAAAGATATCGCCGCCGCAACCAGCCGACGTCTCGACGCCGACGAAGCCAAAATGCGCGCGCAATTAAAATGCGGAACGCCTTCCGCCGATCCCGGCTGCGACGTCACGGTTCGCTATCTTTATCAGGTGCTGCGCGGTCTCGCGCCCGAACAAGTCTTCGCGCAGATTGTCCTGGGATTCGAGCTCGCGCAATCCGATCCGCGCTTCGTCGGATTGAACCTGGTCATGGCGGAAGACTGGTACATTTCCATGCGCGACTTCGAACTGCAGATGAAGATGTTCGACTACCTTCACGGAATTTATCCCAAGGTTCACCTCGCGCTTCACGCCGGCGAACTCGCGCCTGGTCTGGTTCCAGATGAAGGCCTCACCTTTCACATCCGCGATTCCATTGAGCGCGGCCACGCCGAGCGGATCGGTCACGGCGTCGATCTCGCCTACGAACACGACCCCATCGGCTTGCTGCACGAAATCGCGGAACGCAATGTCTTGGTCGAAATCTGCCTCACTTCCAATGACGAGATTCTCAACGTCAAAGGCAGCGACCATCCTTTTCCGCTGTACGTGAAATACGGCGTTCCCGTCGCGCTGGCCACCGACGACGAAGGCGTTTCACGGGGCGACCTGACGCACGAATATCTGCGCGCAGTTCAAACCTATGACTTCGTCGACTACGCGCTCCTCAAGCGCATGGCGCGCCAAAGCCTCGAGCACAGCTTCCTTCCCGGAGAAAGCCTTTGGGCGGATACAACGTTCCGTAAGAATACAGCCTGCGCTACGAGCGCGCCGCCGAGCGCTTCGCCCGATTGCCAGAAGTTCCTCGACGCGAGCCAGCGCGCTAAGTTGCAGTGGAAACTGGAAAGCGAATTAGCCGACTTCGAGAAGCGCTACTAGAGCGAACCGAATGATGAACCCTGACGACTTTACCCTCGCGGAATCCGCCGCTAAATTCCTGCTGGCGAAGACGGCGCTGCGTCCGCAGGTCGCCATCATCCTCGGTTCAGGCCTCGGCGCATTCGCCGACGAGCTGCAAGACGCAACTCGCATCCCGTACAAAGACATTCCCGGCTTTCCCCATTCCACCGCCATCGGCCACGCCGGACAAATGGTCATTGGCCAAGCCGGCAATATTCCTGTCGCGGTCATGCAAGGGCGCGTGCATCTTTACGAAGGCTATTCCGCAGCGCAAGTCGCGTTTCCCATCCGCGTTCTCGGCCGCATGGGAATTCGTGCCGTGATCATTACCAACGCCGCCGGAGGCATCAACCCTGAATACCAGCAAGGCGCTTTGGTCGTCATCACCGACCATATCAACCTGCAAGGACAAAATCCGCTGGTCGGACCAAACGATGAGCGCTTTGGCCCGCGCTTTCCCGATATGACCGACGCCTATTACAAGCCGTATCGCGAGATTGCTCTGGCTGCCGCCCGCAAGCTTGGCAAATCCCTTCAGCAAGGTGTTTACGCAGCGCTGTTAGGTCCAAGCTATGAAACTCCCGCCGAAATTCGTTATCTCCGAACCATCGGAGCCGATTTGGTCGGCATGTCAACCGCAGCCGAAGTCATCGCCGCCCGCCACTCGGGAATTAAAGTCTTAGGCATTTCCTGTGTAACTAATATGGCTGCTGGAATTCTAGATAAACCATTGAATCACGGCGAAGTTTTGGAGACCGGCCGCCGCGTCCAGGGCGATCTTGTGGCGATTTTGCAGGCGGTTTTGCCTGAGATCTCCGCTCACGCCGGCCGCCAATAATGCCGGCTTTACAATAATTGACGCAAGCCCACCCAAAGCAGCCGTTCTTCAGACAAGCGCCGTTGTCTCGGCAGTTACTACCGTGTGTATTCCGGCGCAGATGCTCTGCTACAATTTGTATACATAACCGAGCGTTTTTACGCCCTCGAGGGTTTGTAACATCTTGAATAGCCTCATGAAATGGAAGATTGCCGGATCGATTGCAGCGCTACTCCTGTTCGCGGTTGGAATAGGCTGCAATGGCTTCTTTGTTAATCCAACCCTCACCGGCCTCACCATCGGCCCAACCACTTCTATTCAAACCGGCAGCACCGTGCAGATGAGCGCGGTCGGTACCTACAGTGACGGCTCGACCAATAACGTCAGCAATGTTTCCTGGAGCAGCAGCGACACCACCATCGCCTCAATCTCTACCGGCGGCCTCGTGACCGGCGTTGGATCGGGTCAGGCCACCATCACCGGCGCAGCTCAAACCGTCACGGGAAGCGCAACCATTACCGTGACCATTGCTAACCTCACGTCCATCAAAGTTACAACTGACCCGGCCGGCCTGACCAGCGTGGTCGCGGGCAACAGCGTGCAATTCGTTGCCACGGGCATCTCCAACGGACAGCCAGTCGTCATCACTGATTCGGTGACCTGGAGCATCAGTCCGAGTTCGGTCACGAATGCCAGCATTGACAGCACAGGGTTCATGACAACTACCTCCGGCGGAACCGGAACGCAGCAGATCCAGATCAGCGCGCAGGATCCAACCACCGGCATCACCGGCACGTTGAACTTCTCCATCACCAACCCGTAGCTTGAGAGCTACGGGTTGAGAATTCCTCGCCAGTTGCAGGGCTGATCAAACGCCCAGGAATCGAACGCCTTCAGCCTCGGCAGCCGCGCGAAGTTCGTGATCGAGTGTCGCCAGCGGCAACTCTCGCCGCAGGGCCAATTCCAGGTAAGCCGCATCGTAGAGCGTAAGCCGAAAACGGCCCGCGAGATTTAGAGTCGTTCCCCACGCGTGCCGATCGGTTTCCGCATCGGTCTCGATCGGCAGTAAGGCAAGATCTGCTAAAGTGCTGTCACGGAAAGCAGGATCATGGCGTCCTCGCCTGACGCCAACTTCGAGAATGTTGGCGACCTCCAACCGCCAGAGTCCGGGAACCCAAGCGCCGGTTTGAACCAACTCACCGAATACTGCGCGGATGACCTCTGTGGTTTCGTCGGCGTAGATCCAAGCCAGCGTAACCGAGCTGTCGAGGACGAAGCTCAAGGGCGATCCTCGTCGCGGGCGTCTTTCAACGACTTCCAGTCGAATTGTTCGCTCACTTGGGAGGCGCGACTGCGAATTCGTTCCAGAGCAGACTCAGCCTGCGCGCGATCAATCCGCGGGACATTGGGCACGAGCCGCGCAACTGCCTGGCCGTGACGCGTAATGATTATTTCTTCCCCTCGCTGAACTCGATCCAGAAGATTACCGAATGTATTTTTGGCCTCGAATGCACCGATCTTCAACATATTGCTCTCCATCAATCTAGCTTAAGCTAGCTTAACTATAGACCGCCTCCCGAAAAAATGTCTAGATCCCTAGCCATACGTGATCACTGACGGTTTCGACGGCGAGGCGTATTATCGGCTATTCAGCTTACATTTCAGCCCCGCGAGTCCATCATTTCCATGTCCAATATTCGCTGCATTGGAATTTGCACCGGAGGCGGCGACGCGCCCGGCTTGAACGCCGTCATCCGCGCCGCCGTTAAATCCGCCATTCTCAAATACAAATGGAAGGTCATCGGAATTCCGGATGGCTTCGACGGTTTGATCCGTCCGGAGAAGTCTTACGAGCTTACCTTGAAACACGTCAGCGGAATTCTGCCGCGCGGCGGAACGATCCTGGGGACAACCAACCGCGGCAATCCATTTCACTATCGCACCGTCGACCAAGGCGTGGAGACATTTCGCGATATCTCACATGAGGTCATCGCCAACTCACGCAAGCTTGGCATTGACGCCGTCATCAGCATCGGCGGCGATGGATCGCAGACCATCGCGCAACAGTTGTTTGAGAAAGGCATGAAGATTGTCGGCGTGCCGAAAACCATCGACAACGATCTCTGCGCGACGGCGCAGACGTTCGGCTTTGATACCGCGCTGTACACCGCGACTGACGCGGTAGACAAGATTCATACCACGGCCGAGTCGCATCATCGCGTGATGGTCGTAGAAGTGATGGGCCGCGATGCCGGCTGGATCGCGCTGGGCGCCGGCATCGCCGGCGGAGCGCATATCATCCTGATTCCCGAGATCCCGTTCACCCTGCAGAAAATCTGCGACTACGTCAACCAGCGTGACAGCTATGGCAAACACTTCACGATTGTCGTGGTTGCCGAAGGCATCAAACTGCCCCGCGAACTGCAGCATTTGTCTCGCGGTGGATCAGTCGGAAATCTGGTGGGGGACGGAATTGCACTGACAGCACGGCGCGAGGTGCGCGTGAGCGTGTTAGGGCACATTCAGCGCGGCGGGTCGCCATCACCCTTCGATCGCATCCTCGCCACGCGCTTTGGCGTGGCAGCGGTTGAACTAATCGCTCGCGGCGAATTCGGCAAGATGGTGTGTTTGCAGAATGATCAAATCGGGGCGGTTGATATCGCCCAGGCTATCCACAAGTTGAAGACGGTCGAGCCGCTCGGCGAACTGGTGCAGACGGCGCGGGCGATCGGGATCTCGTTCGGGGATTAAACGGGAAGATCAGTAGAGACGTAGTTAACTACGTCTCTACCGGGTTTCTTACGCCACTGTCCGCAGTTTACCGGGCAGGAAATGATACGGCGGCCATGGTCCGCTGATGGCTATTTCGCAGTCCTTCAATTGCTTAGCGGCCGAGTTATAGCGATTCTGGTACTTCTCGATCGACTTGGAGTCGATCAGGTGCGCGATATCAATCAACATACCGTTGGTATTCACCCGTTTGCAGCTGACTTCTTCCTCAAGGGGGTTGAACATGCGGTGGACCTGCACGGACAGCGCTCGCGCTTTGGTCTGGCGCTCACGCTCACGGGAGGCTTTCTCGCGCAGCTTCATCAGATATTCACCGCCAACTGTGTCAGGAAGCTGAATATCTGCTAATGCGGCACGAAGCGAACCGTCGCGCACCAGCACCTTCAAGTGCATTTCTGCCTTACCGCGCAGCTTGGCGACGCTTTGGCCGAAGGTCCGGCGATTGGTACGCACGGCCATGCGCAGTGCGTCGTCGGTATCGAATACTGTTCCGAATCTAAAGGGAAGGACGGTTCCGGTCCGGAAGCAGACGCTCACGACCCGGGCGTGCTCCAAAATATATTTTTCATCCAGTAGGTCGGAACCCTGCGAGTGGTCGTACTCGCTCACCACCACCGCGAACTCTCCGCTGGGATAGCTGAGAACGGGGGCGCCATTGATACCCTGAATGCCTTCCAGCAGAAACGGCCGGCGGGTCCTGATTCCATTGTTGAGGGTTTGCAGCTCAGTCAGACAATACGCGTACCATGCCATATCAACTCTCTCCGCACGCAGCCGGGCGGCGCGCCGCTCCGGGCTATTGACACAGTGGTTACGTCTCTTGAACCAAGGAAGTAAGGGGCAGTGCTACGATGAGTCTTGTTGGTACGCCTGGTACAGCGCCCAGTTGAATATTACCTTGGTAACTAACAAAATTGCAACCTATTAGTGAGCCAAGGCATCGAGAATCGAGGAAGTTTAACGGATTCAGCGGAATAAGGGAACTGTACGGAAGGAAATCGGGCTATTTGAGCGGGCCTCTGACAACGGGCTGCTCCTGAACGGACCGCGTCACTACCCGAAGCATTTCATCCCAGGGAGCAGGTTTCCCGGTCCATATCTCAAATTGACGTGCCGCCTGCTGAACAAACATCTCTATCCCTGAAATCGTCGCCGCTCCAGCTTCTTTGGCGAGCTTCAGCAATTTGGTCTCAAGGGGCTCGTAAACCATATCAAACACGTACTTTGCCTTGATTTCGTTGGCCTGCAGCGGCGATTCTTTGGGATTGTTCATGCCAACCGGTGTGGCATTAATAATCACGTCAAAGCTCAGCTTTTTCAGGTCAGGACGTTTGACCGATCGGGCCTTGGCTTGGCGGGTCAGCTTCTGCGTCTGGGCGGCAGTCCGGCCAAGAACATACACTTCGGCGCCGCGTTCCTTCAAGGCAAAAACGGCGGCGCGGGCCGCCCCACCAGTTCCTAGTACGAGGATCTTCGCCTGCTCTAGAAACATACGCTGCTGGAGGGGGCGGATCACGCCGGCGGTATCGGTATTGAAGCCGTAAAGCTTACCGTCCTGGGCTCGCACGATGGTATTGCAGGCACCGATTTTCGCCGTGTAGGGGTCGGTGTTGTCGAGGTGCTTGACGACCTCTTCCTTGTACGGCATGGTCACCGAGACGCCATGAATGGGAATATCGCGAATGCAGGCCAGCAGATCCTTCAATGTTTTTGCGTGCAACGCGAGGTAGACACCGTTGACCGTTTCGCGGCGCAGGGCAGCATTCATGATGGCGGGCGAGAGCGAGTGGGCAACCGGATCTCCAGCCACGCCGTAGACCTTGGTAGCCGCGTCAACTTGTTCGATTCGATAGGTTGCGCGTAATTCCTGCGCGGTCACCTGGCCGGGCGCGGTTCTTTGGTCTTCGCTAACAGCGGCAAAGGTAAAGATGCTTCCGGCGCGCACGCCGAGTACCCGGCTGATGATGCCCTGTTCGCCCATGCAAAGTCCGATCAGGGAATGCTTGTCGCTGTTTTGCTCCAGAAACTTCATCATTACGACGTTGTCGTAAAGGGTGGTGGCGGTGGTCACCATCTTGTAATAGTCGGCGGAAATCTCCGTCATCTTGGCGAGGGTGGCGTCGAGTTTCTTTGTGGCCCGAAAATCGTGGAAGGAGAGAATCAGAGCGGTTCGTGAACGCAGATGCAGAAGCTGCGCAGGTTTGCAACGTGCCGCGCTTTGCAGCTCCATGTCAACAAACTGACATCCGGCAGTCGCGGCTTTCCCCAGCAACTCCAACTGGGCTGCCACCGATCCCTTAAACTTGCCGCCATTGGCCGCCCGTCGGCAGGTCGCAATGACCATCAAATGCGGGTAATCCTCGGTAAATTGCTTCACGCGCGCCAGAGCCAGCGCCGGACGCGGCAAATAGTCCAGCCGGAACTCGAGGAAAGAGTTGTCCCGAGCCAATAGTCCAGCTTTTTCAATCAATTCCGCGGGATCCGAGGCGGTTACGGCGACGCAAACCCTAGGCGGCCGAAGTGGCCGCAGGCGAGCAAAAAGCGTCGGCGATTGCGCTGCATTCATGTTTCTTTATGAGCGCGTTATCTTACAGGCCGGGCAGGTACTTATGCAACAACCGGCGGAAAAATAATTTCCCACCCATCTCGGCGAACGCATTGGCGTACGACTGGAGTAACCTTGACCGCCCTAACCCCGGTTGATACTGTCAGAACCGGACATCTCTTTTGTTTTCTGCACTTAACAAGCAGAGCGGCGTCACGGGAATGAACCCGCCGCCGGGAGGCAACATGAAGAAAACAGTGCTGTTGCTGGTGATTGGGCTGATGGCGTCGGCGTGCGCCCAACAGGTCAAGCCGGCGGACAATCCCGACAATATTCCAGCTCCGACGGGAACCATGCCGACAACGAAGACTTTCCCCATCGTCAGGGTTGAAGCTCCAAATGAGGTCGACTTGGCGTGTGCGGGCTTCGTTACCCGGCAACTGCTGCCCAACACGAATTATGTTTCTGGCGGCCTGTATACGCCCAACACCACCAAATACGCCAACGGCGACATTATTTATCTCACCGGCAAATACGATCTGGGCCAGCAGTATCAGATTGTTCGCGAGCTGCAAGACCCGAACCGCTTCGAGCTTTATCCCGGACAGTTTGGCATGCTGAAGCAAATGGGTCAGCCCTACTCGACCGTGGGTGTTGTGCGCATAGTCGATGTGCGCAGCAAGGATGCCATTGGACAGGTCGAGTTCAGCTGTGAACATATCGTGCCCGGCGACTACGTGGTCAAGTATCAGAAGCCCGATCTCTTGCCGGCACATCAGCCGTTTCAGTTCGATCGTTTCTTGCCGGCAAATGGTAAGACCTCCGGCAGAATCGTTATGGCCAAGGACTTCGACGGATATCTCGGAACCGGGTCGAAGGTTTACATGAATGTGGGCGCGAACCAAGGCGTGAAAGCGGGCGAGTATTTCCGCGCATTCCGCGGTTATGAAGCAGACCTGCACGACCCGACCGATTCGCTCTCGTTCAAGGCTTCAGCCACGGAAGATACACAGAAGAAACCCGCAGCCATGGAAGCCAATTTCCTCACCAAGACCGGCGGCCCGGTGATTCGCGTCCGCGACCTGCCTCGCCGCGCAGTCGGTGAAGTCTTGATTCTCAGCACCACTCCCACCACTTCCACCGGCATGATCGTTTTCGCGCTGGAAGACGTCCACATTGGCGACGGGGTAGAGCTGGACTCAATCAACTAGGCGCTTTCTCGATTCATCGAAGGCAGAAGCCTACTGGCTTCTGCCTTTTGCTTTTGGCTGATCTTTGCTCACCCGGAAAGCGGATCGGCGACTCTCACGGTAAACTGAAATCAGCGCGACATTGCGATGCAGATCCGGGTTCTATTCTTCGGCATGATCAAAGACATGGTCGGCGGGGCCAGCCAGTTGATCGATCTGCCTGAGAACAGCTCGGTCGAGCGGGTGGTGGATTACTACCGCGAACGCATTCCGAAGTTCGCGGAGTTCGCAGCTTACTGCGCAATGTCAGTCAATCAAGAGTACGCGGTCAAGGAAACCAGGCTGAGATCCGGCGACGAAGTGGCGTTTCTGCCTCCGGTGAGCGGTGGATCAACCCGCGCTTCAGACCACGTGCAGATCGTCCGCCAGGGGATCGACACTCAAGCATGGATCGAAAAACTCAAGCATCCCGCCGATGGGGCCGTAGCTGTGTTCGAAGGCATTGTTCGCGACAACTCCCGCGGCCGGCACACTCTTTTCCTCGATTACGAGGCTTATGAGCCGATGGCGCTGCACCAAATGGAACGCTTGATCGAGGATGCGAAACGCCGTTTCGCCATCCGTGATGCGGCAGTCATTCATCGGCTTGGCAAGCTGGAAATCGGAGAAACCAGCGTTTTAATCGTGGTCGTTTCGGCGCACCGCGCGGCTGCCTTTGACGCTTGTCGCTGGCTGATCGACGCCCTCAAACGCACGGTGCCCATCTGGAAAAAAGAGCATTTCGAAGATGGGGCCGTTTGGGCTGACGGGGAACCATTTCCTGCCGACCTGAACTTGGCGCCGGGCAGCCATCCCGAAAGGGCGGCATCTAAGTGAACGAGTTCGCCCTCAGGAAACCCCTTCATTTCATGCGAGCACTGGCAGTTTTCTTGGCGTTGGCAACCGGAGTATCTTTGGCTCAAGTGCCGAAACCGCCATGGGCTGGCGGATCGAACGGATCCTCTTCCAACACTTCGTCGAGCACATCCAAAAGCTCGCAGCCCAAAGACGATTCCCAGGATCCCGCGCTAAAAGTCGATGTCAAGCTGGTCAACGTTTTCGTCACAGTAACCGACCAGCACGGCGCTCCGGTCGCCGGGTTGAAACAGGAAGATTTTGATCTATTCGAGAATAGCGTGGAGCAGAAGATTTCGGTGTTTGACAAGGAATCGGCGATTCCGCTCTCGATTGTGCTCGACATTGACACCAGCTTGAGTACCCGCAAGGACTTGCCGCTCGAACTGAACTCAGCCAAGCGGTTTGCCAAGGCCATTCTGCGGACCCAGGATTCGCTATGCCTCTACGAATTCAGCGAGGTGGTAACGGAAGTGATTCCATTCACGTCCAATCTCAAGACCATCGATAAGGGGATCGACCGCGTTCACTCGGGATCGGCGACGGCGCTCTACGACGCACTTTACCTGGGATCGCGAGCGCTAGAAACCCGGCAGGGCCGAAAAGTGATTGTGGTGATCACCGACGGCGGCGACACCGCCAGCCGCACCGACTACAAGGAAGCTGTCCGCGCGGCACAGGAGGCCGAAGCGATCGTCTACAGCATCATTGTTGTCCCCATCGCCGCCAGCGCCGGACGCGATACTGGCGGTGAACACGCTCTGATTCAGATGTCGGAAGACACCGGCGGCAAGTATTACTACGCCGACTCGGTTGCTGATCTAGATGAAGCTTTCGGCAAAATCAGCGACGAACTCCGTACCCAGTACCTGCTGGCCTACTATCCGTCACAGAAGCTTTCCGATTCGAACTTCCGGCGCATCGAAGTTAAAGTAAAAACACCCGGCCTGATCGTGCGGCACCGGGCCGGTTATTACACGACCAAATCGGAGTTCTGAAAACCAACCGCGTTCCGGTGCTGGACATGATAGTGGCACCAGTATTAGTGTTCATAACTTATCCCTGAACCTGACCGTGAAAGGATTGGTTGCGATGTTTGACCATGTTGCCCCCCTACGGAATCAATTTTCCGCGTTTTTCGTCCTGCTCGCCGTCGTGCTGTGTTCGATTGCGTTATCAGCGCAAACCACCGTTTCCACCGGCAGCATACAGGGCACAATTATCGATCCTTCGAATGCGGTAGTGCCCGGAGCGAAGATCATAATCACGAACAAGGCCACCGGGCGCATCATCTCGGTGACCAGCACCTCAGCGGGTGCCTACGCGTCTGGCGCACTCACCCCTGGTGACTATACGGTGCGGGTGGAGGCGACCGGCTTCAAGACTGCCGAGCTCCCGGTAACGGTTCAGGTTGGCGTAACTGCGGCCGGCAGCATCAGGCTGGTAGTCGGACAACAAACGCAGGTGGTTGAAGTAAAAGGAACCGAGATCGCGGTCAATACCGAGCAGGCCACAATCCAAGGTGTGCTCAATGCCCAGCAGATCGAAAACCTTCCCATCAACGGGCGTAATTTTCTGGACCTGGCACAGCTTGAGCCCGGGGTTCAAATCCAGGATGGCGGCGACTTCGATCCCACCAAGAACGGTTTCTCGTCGATTTCGTTCGGTGGCCGTTTCGGCCGCACCGCCCGCATTGAAGTCGACGGTCTCGACATCAGCGACGAAACCGTGGGCACGACTACGCAGAACGTGCCTGCGAGTGCGATTCAGGAATTTCAGATTCAGCAGTCGTCGCTAGATCTTTCCACCGAGCTGACTTCCTCGGGATCGGTCAACGTCACCACGAAATCAGGCACCAACACGCTTCACGGTGAGGCCTTCTACTACTTCCGCGATCAGTCGCTCAACGCCGATCTTCCGGGCGCATCCGACAATTATTTCCAGCGCAACCAGGTTGGAGGAAACGTAGGCGGCGCCATCATCAAAGACCAACTGTTCTTCTTTATCGACGTCGAGCACAACAAGCAAGACCTGAACAATCCGGTCCTCACCAGCGGTCCATTCACCGCGCTTTCCGGAGCTTACGATTCGCCCTTCCGCGAGACCGAAACGATGGGGCGTCTCGACTACCTGCTCAAAACTAAATACAAGTTGTTTTACCGTTTTTCGTTCGACCAGAACCGCAGCGTCCTGGCTACCATCCCTAATTCCTTTCAGCCATTCGCCAATAACAATCACACCCCTTCGAATGCCGTAGGCCTTGACTTCAACACTGGCGGATTCACTCACAGCATTCGCTTCGGCTACATGAAATTTCGCAACGCCATCACTGATGCCACAGCTGGAGCCAGTTTCTACAATCCGCTGCCCGGCATCGAGTTGGCGATTGGCAGCGATCCAACCTGCCTTACCCCGAGCGCCGACTTCCTGTGCTCGGGTCCGAGTTATCTGGCGCCGCAGCAGACCTACCAGTCGAACTGGCAGATCAAGTACGACGGCAGCAAAGCCAAAGGCTCGCACATTCTGCGCTACGGCGGCGGGTTGAACCGGATCATGGGCGGCGGGTTCGCCAGCTTCCTGGGTCTGGCGCCGGCTGTGGGATCGAACCTGGTTTCTTGCAATGCCGCTTGCCAGGCGCTGCCTGGCGGAGCGAGCAATCCATTGAATTACAACGTAGAGAATGTAGTTCTCGGCAACGGGGTCGGCTACTCGACAGAAAAACCAGCTTTCGGATTTCCCGCCGGCGGCACCGGGCCTGATTGGCGCACTTCGGCGTACATCGGCGATTCATGGAAAATCATTCCGAACCTGACTCTGACTTACGGTCTTCGCTACGTCCGTGATACCTGGCGATCGGACAGCGATATCGGTCCGATTCCGTTCATCAACCAGTGGGGTGCGGGGCTGGGTGATCGCGTTAATCAGCCGAACAAGAATTTTGCGCCGCAGCTCGGCGTCGCCTGGGATCCAAGTGGAAAAGGCAAGACCGTTCTTCGTGGTGGCATCGGCCTTTTCTATGAGAATGCAGTCTGGAACAATATTGAATTCGACCGGCCGGCGCGTCTGCCCAATGGCCTGTTCCTGATTACCCCTTCGGTTTGCTCAGCCGGGAGTCCGAGTAACTTGACGCTGCCTAACGGCGTGGTGCAGAACTGGAGCGGAATCTGCGGCCAGCCGATTAGTCAGGTCGCTTCTCAAATCGAAGCCAATCAAGCCGCTTACCAGGCGGCCACAATTTCCAGCGGAAGCGCAGCCAACCCGGGATACATCGCTACGACGATGGCGGATGGGCTCAACGTCAACGGCACCGATCTTCTTTATCCCAAATACGTCAGCCCACGCTCGGTGCAGATGAACTTCGGCTTGCAGCACGAATTGCGCCCGGGGATGGTTTTCTCTCTCGATTACCTGCGCAACATCGAAACCCACACGCTGCTCGCCATCGACACCAACCACGTGGGCGATTCGCGATTTCTCAATATCCCGAACGCGCTGGCCGCGATCTCGACAACCACCAGCCAGTTCGGCTGCAGCGGAGGAAGTTCGTCAACCGCGATCGATTGCGCGATCAACAACCACGCCACCATCGCCGATTTCGCAACCAATGGCCTCGACTCCGGCTACTCATTGTGCAGTGGCGGTCCATGTCCCACGGCGGCCTTCCCTGGCATGAACGCTAACCTCGGCGCCAACCAGATGCTTTATCCCGCCGGCCGGTCGGTCTACAACGGTCTGCAGTTTTCACTCAAGCAAGACGTGAACAATCCATTCAAGAACGTCAAGCACTTGAATCTGCAGATTTCCTATTCGTTGTCGAAATTCGTTGCGCCCGCGGCCGACAACGACTTCATCAACATCGCCACTGACTTCAACAATCCCCTGCATTACATCGGCCCGAATGGGCTCGACCGGCGGCATCAAATTTCTTTCGGCGGACTCGCCGATCTTCCCTATTCATTTCGTCTGGGAATGATCGGCCATTTCTACAGCCCGCTGCCAGTCACTCTGACTCTGCCGACTACCGGCCAGGCCGGCGGAATTTTCGTGAGCGATGTGACCGGTGACGGTACTGGCGACGGCAGCTTCGCTTCCAACGGGGGCTTCGGCGATGTGCTGCCGGGCACGAACATCGGTGCCTACGGGCGCGGAGTCACCGCCAGCAACATCAACAAGTACATCACCAATTACAACCAGAACGATGCGGGGCAACCCACGCCTGCGGGCCAGCAGCTAATACAGAATGGCCTGTTTACGCTTGGACAGTTGCAGAGCCTGGGCGGCGTACAACAACTGATTCAGCCCGCGCCCGCGAACCAGGCGAACCAGCGCTGGATGCGCGACGTGGACGTGAGCCTTAACTGGATCTATAAAGTCGAACACTTCTCGCACCCGTTTGAGATCTCGCCCGGAGTGACTTTCTTCAACGTGCTGAACCTCGCCAACTTCGATGGCCCGCTCACCAGCCTGAGCGGCGTGTTGAGCGCCATGGGGAGTTCGGTTCCGGGATCGGTGAACGGCACCTCCGGACAGCAGCCGAGCAGCAATCGCTATGGATTAGGATCCGGCGTCTTCGCGCTTGGATCGCCACGCGTGATCGAGTTTGCGCTGAAGGCGAGTTTCTAACGGGCGGCGATCCAATCCGAAATCGAATGATTGCTCCCAATCCCGCGCTCCACAGGCTGCTTGTGTAAAATGCGGATATGGGATTTCAAAAACGTGGCCGGCAGGGGCACAAACCAAAATCCGCCCCGCCTGAGGAAACCTTCGAAGAGGCGTCTTTTCTAAAGGCCCTGTGCGATAAGCAAAAACCGGTGGCCATCAAGATGATGGACGGCGATGTTCTGCAGGGCTATATCGAGTATTACGACAAGAACATGGTCCGCCTCACGCGACAGGGTGCCCCGAATCTTTTTATCTTCAAGCACGAAATCATGTACATCGCGGAAGACGGCCCGGCCAAGAGGACTCAGGCTTGAGCTCGTTGGAGGGCGAGTTCGTCACGCCGATGTCTGAGATGGCCCGCGAAGCCGGGGCGCTGCTCATGCGCCACTTCAACCAGCGGGTGCGCATTGAGTACAAGGGCGAAGCCGATCTCGTCACAATTGCCGACCGCGAAGCGGAAATCCTGATTCGAGAGCGCATTAAGTCGCGCTGGCCCTCGCATGACATCCTTGGCGAAGAGGGCGGGCTCGATTCTCATGGCAACGACTACCGTTGGTATGTCGACCCACTCGACGGCACCACAAATTTCGCCCACGGATTCCCCGTGTTTTGCGTTTCTCTTGCGGTTGAATTCAAGGGTAAGCGCGTGGCTGGCGTAATCTATGATCCCACGCGCGACGAACTGTTTGCAGCGGAATACGGAAGCGGGGCGTATTTGAACAACGCGAAGATCGGCGTTTCCAAAACCGCACGCCTTGGGGAATCGCTCGTTGCCACCGGCTTTCCCAGCCACAAGCGTCACGCCAACCCGAACATTTTTTTCTACCATCAGGTCACTTTGCGTACGCACGGCGTCCGCCGTGCCGGATCGGCCGCGCTCGATCTCTGTTGCGTCGCATCAGGCCGCTTCGACGGATTCTGGGAGTTCAATCTAAATCCGTGGGACACCGCAGCCGGCGTGCTCTTGGTGGAAGAAGCTGGAGGCAAAGTCACTGACATGAGCGGCGGACCATTCAAACTAGCCAGCCGCGAAACGCTGGCGTCAAACGGCGCCATCCACGAAGCGCTGATCGGTGAGTTTGAAAAGATATTTGCCGGGCAAGGGTTAGAGCCGCTGCCAGATCCGCGGGCATTCAAATGAAGGTCGAACCAAACCGCTAATTCGCCCGCTTCCCTTTCGCAATGCGCTCATCGATTGGTTTGCGTCCCGCGAAGCCTTCGCTCACGCCGTGCCAGTGCGTAATTCCCTTTTCGCCCAGCTTCCAGCAAAGCAACAAAATCTCGCCTTCTACTTCGCAGGGAAAATCGAGCAAGCCGATGTCGAGGTCTTTTACCTGCACTCCGGTGGCATCGATTTCCGCCACCGCATCCTTCACCCGTTGAATCGCTTTCTCACGCTCGGCTTTGCGCCGTGCCATCTTCACGACATCCACGAGCATCCCGCCGCGCAGAAAAACGCTATGCGCCAGTTCCTGGAACTCGTTGTCGACGGCTTCGATCAGCTTCTTGCCGTCGATCGCGGTACGCAGCAGCGATTCCAGCACCGGCAAAAGCGATTGCGCTTCTTCGAGAGTAAAGGTTCGATCGGACATTGACGCTATTTTAACATTGCGGCAATCATCACTTCCCTGCCTGCGTCATCTCCACGTCCAGCGTAATGGTTACGTCGTCGCCGACTGCGGCCGCGCCGCCATTCACGCCGAAGTCATGCCGGTTGATCTTCGTGGTGGCTGAAGCTCCACGGCGCATGTTGCCATGCATGTCCTTCATTACAGCCGACGGGCCATCAACCTCAAGAATGACTTCTTTAGTTACCCCGTGCATGGTGAGATCGCCTGTCACTTTTAGCTTGCCTTCACCGGCAACTTCGACCTTTTTTGACTGAAAGGTGATGGTGGGAAATTTCTCCACGTCAAAATAATTCGGGCCGCGGAGGTCCTTGTCGCGGTTTTCTACGCGCGTATCTACTGAAGCCGCGTCGATCGTCGCCTGCACTGTAGCTTTTGTGGGATTCGCGTCGTCGTACGTCACGGTGCCGCTGACTTTAGTGAAAGTGCCGCGCACCGTCGAGATTCCGAAATGTTTCACCGCGAACTGCGCCGCGGAGTGCGGCGGATCCAATTGCCAAGTATTTTGAGCAAAAGCGGCGGATGAAGTGAGTAAAACTGCGGCCACGAATCCCAGTAGCGAACGAGACATGAACGGGTTTCTCCTGAGGTTGATTTGTACCGAGGTGGTTACATTCTAGCAGCAGATCGATGACGCCTATTGAATCTCCAGCATCCGGCCCAGTGCCACGCGCGCCCAGTGTTTCACATCGTCTTTGACTTTGACCTGATTGACGACGTTTCCTTCGGCCAAATTCTCCAACGCCCAGCACAAATGCTGCGGTGAGATGCGAAACATGGTCGTGCACAAGCAACCGGAATCGTCGAGCGTAATAACTTTCTTCCCGTCTGCCGCGAACTCTTTGCCCATGCGATTCACGAGATGAATTTCCGTGCCGACGGCAAACATCGTGCCCGGCGGCGCGGTGCCGATCATCTTCAATAAGCCTTCCGTTGATCCGATTCCATCCGCTTTCTGGCAAACTTCCCAACGGCACTCGGGGTGCACAATCACCCGAATCCCGGGATACTTCGCCCGCACGTTGTCGACATGCTCAGGCAAGAACCGCTGATGAACCGAGCAGTGTCCCTTCCACAAAATGACTTTGGCCGATTGCAACTGCTGCATCGTCAACCCGCCGTTGATCAGATACGGGTCCCAAACCACCATGTCCGTCAGCGGGATGCCCATCCTGTAGCCAGTATTGCGGCCCAAGTGCTGATCAGGCAAAAAAAGCAGTTTCGAATTCTTCGCCAATCCCCACTTGAATGCGCCCGCCGCGTTCGACGATGTGCATACTACTCCGCCGCGCTCGCCGCAAAATGCCTTGATCGCGGCGCTCGAGTTCATGTAGGTAATCGGCGTAATGCCATCGCCGGAATCAGAGGTCAACTCTGCGGCCACCAGATGTTCCCAGCAATCTTCCACCTGGGTGATCTCAGCCATATCCGCCATAGAGCAGCCGGCATTCAGATCGGGCAGGATCGTGATCTGGCCGTTGCGGCTCAGAACATCTGCGCTTTCCGCCATGAAATGCACGCCGCAGAAAACGATGTATCTTCCGCCCGCGTTGGCAGCCTGCTGGGAGAGCTTGTAGGAATCGCCGCGAAAATCCGCGAAGCGTATCACTTCGTCGCGCTGGTAATGGTGACCCAGAACCACGCAGTCGCGTCCCAGTGCCTCGCGTGCCGCACCAATGCGCCCGTCCATGGTGTGGTCTGGCAGGACGAGATAATTCTCCAGACTACAAACCGCTGTTGCCGTCGCCATCGTTTTGTCTCGCCTTCAGTTCCAAATGCGAAGCAGCGTGCGGTGCACGCGTTTGCTCGAACTGGAACGGGGATGTTGAAAGCCTCTACGGCTGCAGTCGATTCACTGCGCGTCCTGCTGACCGCGCCCAACCGACGGGGTTGTTGAAGCCGTTAGCAAATCTGTACAGCTATTTAGGATGCCCCGCAGCGGCAAAAGATCGCTTTTTTCCATCGCCGTCTAACCGCTTTATCTGCCTGAGAACCCTGCGATTATTCTGCGCCTGTCCGGGAAATAACACAAGAGTTCCGGTTGGCCGCAAGCGACGCTGAGGTGCCTTTGTGGGCAGTTTTCGCCCGCCGAGCTGCGTGGTATATCAAAGTCAGGTCATGTCGGATGAGGTCAAAACCGCGCCACCGGCGTTGCCCATTGAACTGCTGATCAGCCCGTTCGTGCGCTTCGCGAGAATGGAAGCAGCGGGCGGCATCTTGCTTCTGGCCAGCACTTTGACGGCGCTAATTTGGGCCAATTCTCCATGGGAGCACAGTTACCATGCGATCTGGTCAAGTCCATTTGTTATCGGATTCGGGCAATATAGCCTGACCGAAAGCCGCCACGAGTGGATCAACGACGGCCTGATGGCAATCTTCTTTTTCCTCGTCGGCCTTGAGATCAAGCGCGAAGTGCTGATCGGCGAACTATCTTCGCTCCGGCTGGCCGCCTTTCCGATGATGGCCGCCATTGGCGGGACGGTGGTTCCTGCGCTCATCTATGTCTTCTTTAACCACGGCACGGATGCAATCCATGGTTGGGGCGTCCCGATGGCGACTGACATCGCCTTTGCTTTGGGAGTTCTGGCACTGCTGGGAAGCCGGGTTCCAGTTTCCCTCAAGATCTTTGTTGCTGCGCTAGCTATTGTCGATGACATCATTGCCGTTCTGGTGATCGCCGTCTTTTACACCGAGCAGATCAAGGTCGCGATGCTGGTCACGGCAGCGGTTTTGCTCACCCTTTCGTTCGGGATGAATCTGCTCGGAGTACGTAAACCAGCGGTTTACGCCGTGATCGGCGCCGGCGTCTGGGCAGCGATTCTCCAGTCGGGAGTTCATGCCACGGTTGCCGGCGTTTTAATGGCTTTCACTATCCCGGCGAGAACCTACCTTGACCGCAAGGAATTTCTCAAGCGCGGACGATATCTCCTCGACAAGTTCGAAACCGCTGGTCCGCATACTTTCGCCGAACATGCCGCTCTTCACAGTCTGGAGACACACTGCGAACTGATGGAATCGCCGCTGCATCGGATCGAGCATACGCTGCAACCCTGGGTAAGTTTTCTGGTCATGCCTCTGTTTGCGCTCTCGAACGCCGGTGTTCACGTTTTGGGCAAGTTCGTAGCAGCGGTGACAAACCCTGTCGGGCTTGGCGTTGGCCTTGGCTTGTTTATCGGCAAGCCGATCGGTATTTGGTCGTTCGCCTGGCTTTCCGCGAAGAGCAAGATCGCATCTCCTCCGGCGGAGATATCATGGACAAGGATTTTTGGGGCGAGTTGGCTCTGCGGAATTGGCTTTACCATGTCGCTGTTCATTGCGACCCTGGCTTTCGGGGAAGGCCCCGTGCTCGACGTCGCCAAGATTGGAACTTTGGCCGCCTCCGTAGCTGCGGGAATTTGTGGGAGCATGTTCCTGATCCGCCGGGTGCCAGCGCGCTCAACCGTTACTGATTAGGGTCCGAATCTGTTCTAGGGGTATCGGAATTATGTCCAGGCAATGGTTCAGAAACTTTCTATCGATATCGCTTATTCTCGCCGGGAATTTGCCGGCATTCCCAGCGGAATCCACCGAAGGGCCAAAGAAGATTGGCCTGGTGCTTGAAGGCGGAGGCGCGCTTGGTCTCGCTCACATCGGCGTGCTGCAATGGCTGGAAGAACACCGCATTCCAGTCAGCTACGTCGCGGGAACAAGCATGGGCGGCTTGGTTGGCGGCATGTACGCTGTCGGGAACTCGCCGGAGCAAATTCACGAGATCGTAAACGGCATCAACTGGGATGAAGTCCTGGCCGGTCAAGTGCCTTATCGCGATTTGGCATATCGGCGCAAGGAAGACGCGCAAGAATATCCCAATAATCTTGAGTTCGGCATTCGTAACGGCATTCGATTTCCCGAAGGATTCAACTCCGGGCATCAAGTCGGATTGATCCTCGATCGCGTCGCCTTGCCTTACGGAAATCTGAAGAGCTTCGATGAACTGCCGATTCCGTTCGGCTGCGTTGCGACCGATCTTGTCTCCGGCGAGGCGCACATTTTCCGCGGAGGTTCGCTGGCGCTGGCTTTGCGTTCCACTATGTCTCTGCCCGGCATTTTTACGCCCATACGAACGAAGAAATCGATCTATGCCGATGGCGGTTTGCTGGATAATCTGCCAGTCGATGTTGCGCTCGACATGGGCGCCGATTTCACCATCGCCATTCACCTTGAGACGAAAGATGTAACGCCTAATCAAGCAATGTCGTCGTTTGGTGTGCTGAGCCAGTCGATTTCGGTAGTGATCGCCGCCAACGAACTCAAGAGCATGGAAAAAGCCGACATTCTGGTCAGCGTGCCGCTGCAAGATTACACGACGCTCGATTACAACAAGGCCGACGAACTCATTAAGAAAGGCTACGACGCGGCGGCCAGCAAAGCCGCGATCCTTTCCGCTTTCAGCGTGGATGAAGCGACGTGGCAGCAATATATCGCGCAAAAAGATTCGCGGAAACGCGGCGTTCCAACACCGGAATTCGTTAAAGTCAAAGGCACAACGCCAGAGCTCGCTTCGGTGATGGAAGAAAAGCTTGCTTCCGACGTTGGCAAGCCGGTCGATACCGACAAACTCGACAATCAACTGACACAACTGCTCGGCAACGGACGATTTTCGCGTGTCGGCTACAGCATGATCCAGCAAGACGGCAAAGATGGACTGCAGGTGATCGCCGTCGAAAAAGAATATGGACCGCCGTTGGTTCGGCCGCTGGTCGTCATCGATGGTTCGCAGTACAACAACATACAGTTTCTACTTGGCGCGCGCATCACTTTCCTCGATCTCGGCGGCTTCGGATCGGAATGGCGCAACGACATCACGCTCGGTTCCGAATACGGCGTCACCTCCGAGTTCTATCGTCCGTGGGGTCACGGTTTGCACTGGTTTGTAGCACCGCGAATGTTTGCCACGGACCAGTTTCTCGATGTCTACGACGAGAACAAACTGGTCGCTGAATATCGCAACCGCCAAGCCGGAGGAAACGCTGACATTGGTTATCGTTTCAACAGCACCAGCGAACTGCGCTTCGGATATTTATCCGCTTATCAAAGCTATTCGCCATCGATCGGGACTCTCGATTTCGAAAAAGTTTCCGGGCGGCTGGGAATCACATCGCTGCGGTACAACTTTCTCGGCGCCGACGATCCAGTCATTCCGACCAAAGGCCTGAACTTGCACTTCTTCAGCGGATGGTATGACGCGAGCCCAGCGGCGCCGTCGGGCTATCCGGTTTCGCAGATGACGACCACTTTTTTCAAACCGATCACGCCGCTCGGTTCGCTAGTCTTGAACGCCGCCGGCGGCACAACTCTCGGCTACCACCAAACCGGCGTACCGCCATTTTCGTTGGGCGGAAATTCGAATTTCACCGCCTATGGGGATAATGAGTTCCTGACCGATCAGTATTTTTTGTTCAAGGCTGGGTACTTGCGCAAACTGGCCTCGTTGCCGCCGCTTTTGGGAGGCAATGTCTATGCGTTCGGCCTGCTTGAAGCCGGGAGGGTTTACGATATCCCGAACGTTTCGCCCATCCCCATGGACGCGTCGGCATCGATCATCGTGAACACCATCTTCGGCCCGGTGCTGATCGGGGGGGCTTATGGGGCGACCGGCCATCACAAAATATTCTTTGGCTTGGGCCGCGTGTTTTGAGGCCGCTTGGCCTGAGGAGTCCGGCGTTGATGGGGGTACCCCCCCACCCCCCTCGGGCTTGATCTTTTAGAATCAGCGAGTTAGCGGGAGCGCTCCCGCTAGATCTATGAGTTTAAAGGGGTTAGAGGTAAAATATTCCGGACAAAGGACTTAGCTGATCGCTTTATCGTCCTGCGTCTATCGTCATACGTCCCACGCCGCTCGTCGTACGTCGTACGTCGTTCGTCGTTCGCGAAGACCCCGCGCGGCTGCGCCTTGGGGAATGCGGTGCCCTGCGGCATATTCGGTTGTCAAAGAGCGAATGGTTCGTTCTTCTATTGTCGGGAGTCTGGGAGAGTGAGGTCAAGGGATTTGCGCGTCGCGACGCGGTTTTCCCGAAATGGAACTGGACAAACGAATTCTTAGGGGCCGGCAAGGATAGTGCTGGACAACGAGAAGGCTGGCGAAAAAAAATTGATCAGGGTGGGGACAGGGGGACTAGCTGCGTCAAAAATCGGTCGTCGGGAAGGGCGGCGTACGTCCCACGTCGTTCGTCGTTCGCCGTTCGCAAAGGCATCGTGGGTCGCGGGA
>DASVWZ010000078.1:0-1694 GCA_036392935.1 Terriglobales bacterium
GTGGGGGGGAGGGGGTACCGGTTTTTGCGCGCATAGGCATAGTAGTCGTTATAACAACTATCTTCGCCAAGTCCGCCCAATCGCTCAATCCCCCGATCGCTCAATCGCTCAATCCCCCGATCGCTCAATCGCTCAATCTCCCGATCTCGGGATATACTGCTCTTCCACCCTACTTATGGAGACTCGCGCTTGAGACAGTTCATCATCGGCCTTGTACTTGGCTTGCTGATTGTGCCGTTGGGCTTGTATCTATATTTCACCATGGGCATGGCCCCGGTGGCCACCTCGGCTTCGCCCATGCCGTTTGAAAAAATGCTGGCCCACAAGGCGCTCGAAGAGTGGATCGAAAAAGAGATGCCGAAGACCGTTCCCATCCCCGCCGACGAGCCCAATTACCTGGCGGGCGCGCAGGTCTACAAAGATAAATGCGCCGTCTGCCACGGGCTGCCGCTCGAAAGCGAGTCGGCGATCGCCAAGGGAATGTATCCTAAGCCGCCGCAGTTGCTTCGCGGCAAAGGCGTGACCGACGATGAGCCCGGCGAGACTTACTGGAAGGTTGCCAATGGCATTCGCCTCACCGGCATGCCCGGTTTTTCGCAATCGCTTTCGGAGCGGCAGATGTGGCAAGTCAGCCTGCTGCTGGCGCACGCCGACAAGCTGCCGGAATCGGCGAAGGCGAGCTTGATTGAGTCGGTAAATCCCGAGCCGCCGAGTTCGTCGACCGCGCCTGCGCCCACGAAGTAATGGCCTGAAAAATTGCAGATGGCAGCTTGGACTCGGGCCGTCCGTCGATTTATTATTAAGTGAGTCCCACGGTTCAATAGTCTTCAGACGCAACAGCGGTTTGCTCCGCCCGTCTTCGCCCATGAACCGCAGGAATTCGATCGAATGATTAACGGAAAACGCATAGCGGTTGTCATGCCCGCGTATAACGCGGAGAAGACGCTCGAGGTCACTCTGCGCGAGTTGCCCGAGATCGTCGACATCAAGATTCTTGTCGACGACAACAGCCGCGATCGCACCACCGAAGTCGCGCACAAGCTCGGCCTGACGTATTTTGTCCACGACCGCAACTACGGCTATGGCCGCAACCAGATGACCTGCTACCGCGAGGCGCTGTCGAGCGGCGCGGATGTGGTGATCATGCTGCATCCCGATTACCAGTACACGCCGCTGCTGGTCACCGCAATGGCTAGCATGGTCGCTTATGGCGTGTATGACGTCGTGTTGGGATCTCGCATCATTGGTGGACGCGCGCTGCACGGCGGAATGCCGCTGTATAAATACATCTCCAACCGCTTCCTGACCGCATTCGAGAATTTCTTCCTGCGTATCAAGCTCTCCGAATATCACACCGGATATCGGGCCTTCAGCCGCGAAGTGCTCAGCCAACTGCCGCTGCTCGAGAACTCCGACGACTTCGTCTTCGACAACCAGATGCTGGCGCAATGCGCCTATTTCGGCTACCGCATCGGCGAAGTTTCCTGTCCGACGAAGTATTTCGACGAAGCCAGCTCCATCAACTTCCGGCGCAGCGTGAAGTATGGTTTGGGCGTATTGGCAACGACCATGCAGTTTGCCCTGCAAAGCTGGGGCATTGGCCGGTTCCGTATTTTCCGCTCCGAAGGCGGCCGCTTGGAAGGCAAGCCCGCGCCGTATTATGCTCGTGGCGCAACCCAGCCGCAGTTGTAGCG
>DASVWZ010000079.1:0-4182 GCA_036392935.1 Terriglobales bacterium
GCCATTTTGACCACCTGCTATGCCGCAGGCCTACGCATCTCCGAAGCCGTCGCACTCACACCTCCCGCCGTCGACAGCAAGCGCATGGTCATCCGGGTCGAGCAGGGTAAAGGGAAAAAAGATAGGTACACGATGTTAAGCAAATGGCAAGCTTGCCATTCGCTTAATAATCAGAAGAATCTAATAATGCGAAGGAGATGGGCCGGGCCCCGCTTTGACGGTGCCCGGCTCAAGCCCACCTTCTCATTAATCAGACAGGTTTCAGAGCGAGTCGAGCCAGGATAGCAGTTCCTCGTTGCGTTTCCAGCGCGGTGGCTTATCGGGCCTTGAAGTAGCGCCTACCTTCTCCAGCGCCTTGCGTTTGGTTTCAAGATTCGCTCGCGCATAGCGGTTGGTAGTTTCGAGGCTGGCATGCCCGAGCCAGTCGCGAATCACCGTTACGTCCACGCCTTGCTCGACAAGCGAAACTGCGGTCGAATGCCTCCAGGTGTGTGGGGAGACTCGCTTGCTGGCCAGGGATGGAACCTTCTTGGCAGCTGCTGCCACGTACTGCTTCAATTTGAAGCGAACGCCGGCAGCCCCAAGATGGTGGCCATACCGGTTTACGAAGATGAATTCGTCTTCCTTGCGAGGTTGCCTTTTCAAGAGAGTCTTTAGCAAGTCGACAGTCTCAGGCCAGAGGGGAGAGATTCGTTCCTTGCGTCCTTTGCCGAAGAGGCGAACGTGGAAGGGAGATTCCAAGCGAAGGTCGCGAGGGGTCAGGTTCAAGGCCTCTTGTATGCGTGCTCCGGTGTTGTAAAGGACCGAGCACAAGACATGATCACGCAAGCCCTCGCGCTTCGAGCGATCGGGTTCGGCGAGAATCGCCGTGATCTCATCTTCGTCCAGAGAACTCACGGCACGTTCGGGTGCTTTTTTTGTGGGAATACGCAAAACCTCCGCGCACTGAGCTGAGACCAGAGGTTCACGATCAGCGACAAAACTGAAGAAACTGCGCAGCGCGGCCAATCGGCAGTTGCGCGTCCCAATCGATGAATGGCGTTCTTGTTCCGTATATTGCAGGAATGCCAGGACTTCGGTTGCGGTCAAATCGCTCAGGCTGATTTGCGCAACAGACTTGTTCTTCCGTGCCGCTACAAACCGGAGAAATAATCGCCAGCTGTCACGGTAAGAGAGCACGGTGTGATGGGAGGTGTTGCGCTGTTGCACCAACCAATCGTGGAAAAAGGCGTGAAGCAATTGCGGAAACGGGGTGGGGGTCAGTTTCATAGCCTTCCCCCAGTGGAAGCTCGAAGGATCCGAGCTCCCAGAATGCGGAATCGCTCGCTGGCTTGCTGCAACAGTTCCTGGGTAATGGTCAGATACACGAGGGTTGAGTTGATGTCTTTGTGCCCGAGATATGTGGCCAAATAAGGCAGACGCGGTTGGGGATTGATCCCCTCTTGGTACCAGGCGAGCATGCGGTTCACAACAAAGGCGTGCCTCAGATCGTGAAGGCGCGGGCCGGTGCGCCCTTTGATGGGCTTGAGTTCAGCGCGTCGCAGAACACCCCGCAGAAGATTGCTGGCCGTCACGCGGGCATAGCGTCCGGAGGCTTTCGGATGCCAGAACAAACCCGACGCTGGCACGTCTGGCGCTCCTGCTTGCCGACGAGCATTGAGGTAATGCCGCAGCACTGACATTGTGCTGGCAGCCAAAGGCAATCGACGTGACTTGAAAAACTTGGTGTCACGAATCTCGATCGTCTCATCCCCAAGATGAACATCACCCAAGTTCAGGTGGACGATCTCGCCCAAGCGAAGACCTGCGCAGTATGCGAGGACCAGCATGGTGTAGAGCGTCAGTGGCCGGAGTGGTGAGTGTGGTGAGGGCAAGCTTCGCGCAGTTTCGAGCAACCGCTGCACCTCTTTCTCACTGTAGATGTACGGGCGGCGATACGACTGTCGAGTGAGACGATTCAGGTGGTGATCGCGTGGAACTCCCTCAGTCGCAGGGTCGATCCGGCGTAAGGCCTGGGAGAGAATTCTACCGACTTGATAGCAATTCCAGGCATGTCGCGGGGTTGTGCCAGCCTTTGTCCATTCTTGCACCAGCACCCGGAGCGGTTGGTGGGAAAGATCGGGACGGGTTTGCAGGAATTTGTCAAAGCGAAGCAGGTCTCCTTCACCAGTGTCGTATCGGTAGCCTCTCGATTTCATCAAAGCAACGTGATCGCGCATGACCTCGCCAAGAAAGCTTCCAAAGCGAGGCAGAGGCCGCAATGCCTCGAGTGCGCGAGCCGAATCAGGAACCAGCATGGCGCGTACAATAGGCGCTGTCCTTCGCTGACCATACTGCTTTCGCAGCTCGGAGAGCGGGTTGATCTGAAGAAAGCCCGCGCCTACACGCCACTGCAAATAGCGATCCACTAGACGCGTGTGGTGTTCCAGAAGAGGAAGGGGCCATACGCTCGTGCGGTCACGGAGCCAGTTCTGAATCAGTTCTACCGACAATGGCTGGCAACGGGAATGCACCGCGACGAAACGATCGAAGCCCTCCAGGATGTGAAGGTAGGTGGAGGACGTGTGTGGCCTCTGAAGACGGAGTTGTTGGACGAAGGCGCCTGCCATCGCGCTGTTCGCGCTGCCTGTTCTTCGGTTCGCTCTCATGCTTTCACCTCCGCCGGAACCTCCAAGGCCACGCCACGCAAATCCTCGGTTGCCAGCTTCAAATAGGCTGTCGTGGAGGCTGCTGATCGATGCCCCAAGACGTCACCGATCTCCTTGAGGGGTACTCCCGCACGCAGCATGCTTACCGCGCGCGTGTGACGGAGGGAATGAGGTCCTTGCTTACTCGATCGGTTGATCCCGGCAGCGGTGAGGCGACGGCGGATCAGCCAGTATAAGCTCGACCCGTTTCGAAAAGGCCCATAGGGAGCGTGGTGACAGATGAAGATCTCACGTGCCGACGTCTTCGGGCGCCCCTTCTGGAGATAATCCAGGATGGCATTACCCGCTGTGGGCAACAACGGTAGCTGGGAATGAATCCCTGTCTTGGACTGGCAGAGGCGGAGCACTTCACTTCGCCAGTCCACGTCCTCCAGCCGTAAGGTGATAATTTCTCCTGCACGCAGCCCATAGGTGGACAGTAGCATCAAGATGGCATAATCACGCCTGCCTTCCCGAGAGCGATCCTTTCGCGTCGCCTCCACTACCGCTCTCACTTCTTCGGGCCGCAGTGACGAGGGGATGCTTTCGAATGCATAGCACCTTGGGCCGATGACCTCTGTACTGAGGTCGCGAGCGATGCGGCCACTGCTGTGCAAAAAGCGCACGAAGCTCCGCATCTCGGTAGCGTGGTTTCGCAATGTACGACGACATAGCGAAGTCGATCGAAATTTGGTGTAGGCGTCGATTTCGGCACAGGTGATGTCGCTCAGTTTTTGCGAACTGCCACGATCGTCCAGCCAAGTGAGGAACCGATTTGCTTCGGCATAGCGGCCGGATCTAGTCCCCCGTGCCAGCCCGCGAACATCGGACATCCAGCGGTCATACTCCTGGCAGACTTGCTGATGAAAAACCTCACGCGGAGTTGACGGTATCGGAGTCGGTGGCCACTGCCTCTGAACCAAACGGAACAGCATGTGGATTCCGGCAGCGCGCGCACTCCTCCAATCCGCCATCGGTGACTTTGGGGCGCGCTGGTGACGCCGGCGAAAGAGTTTTAGTTTGCTCTGCAAATAGAGGTCGACATCTGACGGCTGTGCCACTTCCGGTGCGATATGCCGTTTGTGCAGATAAGCGAGAAATTGTTTCGCTGCCACAGTGTAGCGGCGCGCAACCTGCGAGGAATACCTTGCCTCCTTTAGATGGTCTTCAAGGCGAGGGAGCCAGGAATCGTTGTGAGATTGTTGGGATAGCATTGTGCACCTCCTTGGTGAACCTGAGGCTCGCACACCACATCCCGGATAATGCAAAGCAAATCGCTTCCTGGCGGCCTTGGATCTTAAGGTTCTTCCACCTCCTTCGCATTATTAGGTTCTTCTGATTATTAAGCAAATGGCAAGCTTGCCATTCGCTTAACATCGTGTACCTATCTTTTTTCCCTTTACCCTGCTCGACCCGGATGACCATGCGCTTGCTGTCGACGGCGGGAGGTGTGAGTGCGACGGCTTCGGAGATGCGTAGGCCTGCGGCATAGCAG